>NZ_JAEPVT010000003.1:0-488525 GCF_027109195.1 Rhizobium sp. AG207R | reverse complement strand
GAGGAATCGGTCCGGCAACTTCTGGACAGTATTCACTTCAGTTATTTACGCGATGCCGAAGTCGATGGGGAACCAACACCTTTGATGGCCTTAGTCTATCGTAATCGGCCCGATCTTCGCGTGGCGTTCGATCTCCAATCTCTGGAGGGTCGTGCAGACTTTTGGGGCTGGTGGTTTGAAAATGGCCAAGATGAATACTTCGAGAATGGCAATTGGATTGCGTTGGAGCAACTTTCTGCTTTGCTATCTAACCTTCCCTCCGAGCTAGGCATTGAGGATAGCAACTACGATTTGGTTCGCTTTAGGTCTCTTGTGCAGCTCAAGCAGATCACAGCGTCAAACGCGGAATCGGTCCGGCAACTTCTGGACAGTATTCACTTCAGTTATTTACGCGATGCCGAAGTCGATGGGGAACCAACACCTTTGATGGCCTTAGTCTATCGTAATCGGCCCGATCTTCGCGTGGCGTTCGATCTCCAATCTCTGGAGGGTCGTGCAGACTTTTGGGGCTGGTGGTTTGAAAATGGCCAAGATGAATACTTCGAGAATGGCAATTGGATTGCGTTGGAGCAACTTTCTGCTTTGCTATCTAACCTTCCCTCCGAGCTAGGCATTGAGGATAGCAACTACGATTTGGTTCGCTTTAGGTCTCTTGTGCAGCTCAAGCAGATCACAGCGTCAAACGCGGAATCGGTCCGGCAACTTGTGGACAGCATTCACTTTAATTATTTGCGCTATTCCAAAGTCGCGGGTGAACCGACACCTTTGATGGCCTTAGTCTACCGTAACCGGCCCGATCTTCGTGCAACGTTCGACCTCCAATCTCTCGAGGGCCGTGCGGCCTTTTGGGAGTGGTGGAGCACACTCGGTCAAGCTGAATATTTCACTGATACCCGTGAGGTTGTCGCCGGTATTTCGGTTCCAATTGTTCCCGCAGCTGAGACTTTACCGGAAGTGCGTGAAGAAGCCGCCACACGTGCCGTCCTCAATGATTCTACTTCTGGTGTATCGCTCGTTGGATATCCAAGGGGAGAGTTCGGGCTGGGGGAGGACATACGGCTACTTCGAGCATCATTAAACGAAGTGCGAATAAAGCCGACTGTCATCAATGCACCTTGGACGATTATGGCGCGCCAAGCGATCGACGAACCGTCCGTCGAAGTGGATGTTGCTACTTTCGACGGTGACGTGATGATCTATGTCATGCCGGCCTTCGATACCTTAACGCTGTTAAACAAGGTCGGCCCTAGCGCGTTTTCCGCTCGACGAAAAATCGGTTTCTGGCAATGGGAGCTAGAACGATTTCCGCCGCCTGCCAGAATGGCAATGGAATTGGTCGACGAGATCTGGTGCCACTCAGAACATTCAGCTCGTGCATTTCGAGACGCTACGGACAAGCCTGTCATCAAAGTGCCGTTGCCCGTAATGGTGCCCGAGCTTCCCAGAGTTTCGCGATCAAATTTTGGTCTAGAAGACGATAGCTTCGTCGTCTTTACCAGTTTCGATGGCGCTTCCTCTATATCCCGCAAAAATCCCTTGGGCGCTATCCTTGCTTTCCAAACGGCTTTCCCTCGTGAAACCCACCACAAGGCGCGGCTGATTGTCAAAGCAATGAATGTGAACGACGATTCGCTTTGGCGCGAATGCATTCGCAAGGCCTCGCAGGATCGACGCATTATCATCCGTAACACCGTCATTGATCGCCTTGAATATTACGAACTTCTGCAGTGTTGCGACGTGGTCTTATCGCTGCATCGAGCGGAGGGCTTTGGACGTCTTATGGCAGAGGCTATGGCGCTAGGAATTCCGGTCGTGGCGTCCGCATATTCTGGCAATATGGATTTTATGAACAGCACGAATAGTTGGCTCGTGAGCGGCGAAACGCTTCCTGTGTTATTGGGGGACTATCCATTTTATCAGGATCAAATTTGGTTCGAGCCGGATATTGGTTCGGCGGCGGAAGCCCTTAGAGACTGCGCAAGTAACGCTGAAAAACGCGAACAGTTTGTCATAGCTGCCAAGCAGACGATAAATCGCTACAGCACTCAAAACTGTGGGAGAGAATATCTCAACTTATTGAAAAGCGGAACTGCGTAAGGACGCGTTGCCATACGGATTTTTGCGAAGAACAGGCCTATGGCCGTGCCAACAGGTCCCGATAAAGCTCCGCATAAGCGTTCGCCATGCGCTCTGCAGTGAAATTTTCCTGGTAGCGCGCCCGTGCCGCGCTGCCTTGGTTGGCTGCACGATTGCGGTCATTGGCGATGCCTTTCATTGCCGTAGCCAAGGCTTCCGGGTCTTTCGGGGGGATGACGACCCCCGTACTTCCTTCGATGTTGACGAAACTTGTTCCGGTTCCGATCTCGCAGGAAACCATGGGTTTGCCGAACATGGCAGCCTCGATTAGAGAAAGGCCAAAGGCCTCCGATCGCAAATGGGAAGGGAATACGAAGCCGATACACAGTTCGAAAAGGGCAGACTTATCGATGTCGGGCAACGCGCCAAGAAAGGTCACGTTCGCGAGATTGTTGATCTTTGCAAATTTTTGCAACGAGCGGTCCATCGGGCCGTCTCCCACGATGACTATATCTAAGTCAGTCATCTTTGCGGCCTCTAGGAGAATATGGACGCCTTTGTAGTAGCGCAGAACACCGACAAAAAGGAAGAAAGGCCGAGGAAAACGCTCGCGCCAGCGCGCCTTAGTGTTTTCCTCCGCCTTGGGGTATTCTGCTTCGTCAAGCCCCAATGGGATGACCACCGTCTTCGCTTTGAAACGCTGTAGTACATCGCTGGTTGCGAGATAGTTTGGCGACGTGGCGACGATCATGTCGACGCTGTCGAGG
This sequence comes from Rhizobium sp. AG207R, assembly GCF_027109195.1. Lineage (NCBI taxonomy): Bacteria > Pseudomonadati > Pseudomonadota > Alphaproteobacteria > Hyphomicrobiales > Rhizobiaceae > Rhizobium > Rhizobium sp. AG207R. The sequence continues at coordinate 485,682 of NZ_JAEPVT010000003.1, read as the reverse complement.
AAGCGGTGCATCAACGGCCTATACAGTTTCAGTAGAAACTTTTGCTTCACGATATCCGAATGATAGGTAACAACGGTCGGTTTATGGGGAGGATGAACAAGGTGAACTACGTCCATCAGTGGCCAAGGAAAATGGTAGTGAACAATGTCGGCCATATTTGACAGCTCTCGAAACTTTCCGAAGACGTCGCGCGAGAATCCGGTTGATGCAAACTCAAAATCGAGCTTGGATTTATAGGCCATATACCCATGAAATCTGGTTGTGTTTTCTGTTGGAATTTTGCTCAGCGATAGGACGTCGGATTCTATACCCTTTGTGGCGGCGCCTCTGATAATCGCATGAATCGTCCGCTCGACGCCTCCGAAGGTATCTGGCCAGTACGTCTTGAAGAAATGTAGGATCCGCATTTTATTCCCGCGCAGAATCACTTAACTCGTCGCCGGTTGGCTTGTTGTCTTGCCCTCTTTCACGACCACAAGAACGGCGGTTTAGGAGGTGCTGGAAAAACCCGATATAGAGCAAGCCGTGGAAAATGATAGTCGCTGCGTGTTTGAGGACCGGAAAACACGCTCGAGGGTGGAGGACCAGCTTCCGCATGCTGTCACCCTGTCGAGCAAATCCAACAAGAGAAATATACGCCAAGGCACGCTATATGACCGCTGCCTCCCGGATTTCGTTACCAGCTTCGCGGAAAACGCGAAAGGCTAGAACTTCACAAAACGATTGACCTTTGCCGCCTCATCCATCTCCTTGCGACGGAAATAGATAGCTCGTCCGCAGCGGATGGGACTGTGGCCCTGGACAATGATGATCTGCTCGTCCTTGCGCATCGACTGGGTGATTTCGTGCGGCATGATCAGCGGCCGGCGCTGGAAACTGATGCTTTCGGATTTACGGGCACTGCTATTGGAATTGCTCCAGCCGATATTGCGTGAACGTCCCTCCACCTCGACGGTCATCTCTCCGCATTGAGCGGAGACATTGCGCGCTGTATCGAGCGCCTTTATCGCGGCGTAGGACGTGAAGGCGCAGCCTTCGATCCAGGAAGTCGCTCCGTCCTTTCCGAAATGACGCTCGAGCTGGCCGACGGATTGGTACATCAACATCAGTGTGATGCCATACTTACGTCCGCGGTCGCGCGCTTCTTCAAGAATACGCATGTAGCCCAACAGATCGACCTCGTCGAGCATGAAGAGCGCCCGGTGGCGGAAGTCGCCGTCGGCTCCGATCATGGCATTGATCAGGGAGCCGGTGATCACTCGACCAATGCCGGGATAGGAGCGCAGGATCGATGCAGGGATGTTGAGGAAGACATCCTTCCGTCCGGAAGCGATGTCGCTCGATTGGAATGCGTTACCGCAGACCAATGCGGCATAATTGTCGAGCGACAGCCATTGAGTATCCTTGGATGCGGTCGAATATACCCCGGAGAAGGTCTGCTCTGTCATGTTGGTGAAGACACCGAGCGTTTCGCGGATAAAGGCGGACGCGGAATTTTCCTGAATATCGCGCAGCATAGCGAGCACAGACGGTTCCGGCTCGGAAACGATCAGGCGCAGGCTACGCAAGTTACGGCGGCCGGCATAGTGGGGTGATAGCATCACATGAGCCAGAAGCCCAGTTAGCAGATTGTGCGCCTGGTTCTGGAAATAGGAGCCTGTCGAGGTGTCGAAGCGTAGGCTTTCCGACAAAAGCATATGGGCGATCCCAACGATGTCCTCTTCCTTACGCATCGATCTCTCGATCCCATCAAGAACGTTGAAGCCCATGACTGGATTGGTTGGGTCGAGTACCATGACTTCGCGGCCGAGAGCATGGGCGCGATGTTCGAGAACCATCGGCGCGACTTCAGTCGATGGATCGAGACAGATCAGTGGCCCCCTATAGCGTAGCGCCGTCGGGATGACGTTGCTGGTCGTCTTGAAGCCACCGGAGCCCGCGAAGAACAACATATGGGTGGAATCAAAATTCTGATGGAAAGTCATGAGGGGCGCCTTGCCACCTTGCCCCCAAGTCCCGTGATTGTTGGAATCAAAAGGCAGCTTATGCACGCGATCAAGGTCGACGCGGTAGCGCTCGCCGATAACGATCTCTCCGTCTGAGGGGAAGAGCTTAGCCACTTCCGGCATGGACAGCCAATCGGCATCGCCGAAAACTCCGCGCTTGGCACGCTTGATCGGATCGGAAACCACGATTGAGATGCGCGCGGAGATTGCGACAATACCAAATCCAAGAATGGTCCCGGCAACCGCAAAGGCGTCGAGATAAGTAAGAGCCTCGTTCCATGTGATGACACCATTCTCCACCCACGAAGCGAGACGGGCATATTCCCGCAGAGCGTAAAAGCCTGCCACGCATAAAAAGCAAAGAAGGCTCGTAAAAGCGATCGGCCGACGGCGATGCAGTGGCAATGTCCAAACCGTCAGAAGTGAGGCTATAGGTCCGAGGACGAGATTGGGAAGAGGAACCGTTCGCAGGAGCCAATAGGAGATCCGTGGTGGCATACCGATCGCCAAATCCTGCCACCGCCATCCAGTGATACAGAGTGTCAGTGTTGTCACTGCGATCGGCACCAGGGTGAGCATCAAGCTCGGATGCACTCTGTACCTTAGCGCCATTGAGACGTCTCCTCCAGGAATAGTGTCTTCGCGTCATAAGGAACGCCTCCAGGAATAGTGTCTTCGCGTCATAAGGAACGCCTTCAGCACTGTCTCGCCAACTCTACCAGGCCGGCTGACAGGAACTCGCGGTTCATTGCCTAAAAGCCGACCGGAGAACCACGGTCCCAACCAGAAACGCTGGCGGGCGCCATGCCTGCTTTCACCTGACATCAAAATCTGCGCCGTCGTTCCAGCTTCACAAAACGCTGGCCGAGGCGTTTCAGCAGATACGGCGTCGTCCTCCTCAAAGTCGTGTGACGATCCCGTCGAAAATAGCATTGAGTTGATCGTCAGGAGATCTCGTCTCCGTCAGGCCCGCCTTTGTCGCAGTTCTCGTCGTCGGAGCGTGGCATCGGCCTTCGCAGGCCGATCGATTAAGGGCGCAATACGCGAAGAACGGCATACCCTGTACCGTGACATCGACACTGCGAAATTCCATAAGGGAGAAGACTTCGATGTAAGCCGCGAGATACCGAGGAAAACATCAATAGTGGAGCCGCGCATCAGTTTTGGAGTGTCAGCCGGCGAGCGTTCAGGCATCTGGCGATGGCGAGTACGCACTCTTAGTCGGATACCAGCGGGTCCATTCTGGTATGGAGTGGGAGATTTTGGACAGGCTGGCTTCAAGTATCGTTCGTATCCCAAAAAATATGAGTATGTTTTCTGCTGTGACCCGAAAGAGCAGACCGCTGTCCACCAGTCTGATAATTGCGCGCCCCCCTTCGAACGCGAATGCTCTTTCCGATCCCTTCTCGATCACCGAATGAGATAATGCGTTGATCGTGCGGCAGAATTGGTCAAGCGAGCGGTTTGCGTTGGCTAAGGGGACATAAGTTTCGGCAACGTGCTCGTACATCGTGAAAGTATCAGTTCTTGGGTAGAGCGATGGGGATAATCGTTCTTGACAATTGGCTCCGCTATATTCGGAATTGCTCACGATATCGAGCCTCCGCAAATGCTGCCAAAAAGCGGTCGTGGTAAAGGTCCGTAAACATATTCGCTTGGAATGGCAGGCGCGATTAGGCTTGAGATGAATCTCTCGATGTTTGGCAGACTATTGCTTGCCACCAGTGAATAAAAATTCCCGCTATTCCAGGTAATGTAGGCGTGACTAAAATAGGGCGTCAGGGCCGCTTCCATGCCGTCAAGCGTTACCTCATTTTGATTCATGACGGTTAGTACTGCGGCCTCTTTCGCCATGATGTCCGTATGACTGAAAAAGCGAGCCTTGAAACCGTGATCTTTCTGGCGTTCACGACGCTTGTATTCTTCGATGTCGACGTTTCTGAATTTTTCAACGAAGACAAAAAGGCCGTCATCCGTCAGATGCTGAGAAACGAAGCCTATTTGGTCCCGCCGATTGGGGGAGTACATTTGAAATGTAGTGTCCTCGAAGATGACGTCAAACCCTGACGCAAACTTGGCCAGATTTTTGCAGGAATGAAACTTCGCGGGGGTCAAATGGTGAAAAGGGCCAACGAAGAATGTTGCGTGCGGCGGATCACCATATGCAAGGAAGCTGCGCTGGTTCTCAACGTTGGGACTGCAAGACAGACTTTCGACGCGGCCGTCCGCCAGCTCCGAAATCGTACGCGCCATGGTGCCTTCGGCGGTGCCCAATGAATAAAGATGCAACGGCTCAGACATGCCTTGGCTGTATTGCAGGATCGCGTGTCCAAGGCGGCATTCTTCCTCGAGCCGATAGGGAATGCTGCTATGATAATGCTGGTCGAATGGACCACGCCGCCGCTCGTGCAAACTCACAAAGCTATCGAGGAGGTCGTCACCTTTCAGCAATCGCCTATCGACCTGCGGCTCTCTTATTGGCTTTCCGGCCCGGCCGGCGGCGGTGGCTGCGAAGAAACTGGAGAGTTCATTCAACCGGGGAGCATCTTCGCATTCTTGAAGAAATGAGGAGAAGTCCCGCATGTCTTGCCTCGCTCCAGTTGGGTCGACACGCATCGATGCCCTGGTGCGATCAGCCTAAATTCCAAGGGCTGGAGGCACTTTTTTGGGATATCCCCCAATTACGGTCCGCGCTTTGTTTGCGGTGCAATAGATGAGGATCGACGCCAGGAGAGAGTTACGAGAGGCATCCTTGGTCTACATTCGAAATCTTGCTGTTCTTTCAAAAACTTGACATGAAATTTTTGCGTCGCAGCGGAAAATATTGAAACCGACCATAAGTAGCAGGTGTGGGCTCACTCAGATTTAAGCGTCAGGTGGGTCGTTTAGCCGGCGAAAGGAATAATGGATGATTGGTTCTGCAGCGTTTGATCCGAACTCAGTCAAGCGCGCGGAGCATTTGACATTTGCTCATCAGCATGCCGTCTGGGGATCGGTCCGCGCGGACCTCATCCGGCGAACCGGCGTTGGACGGCAGGAAACAAAGGTAGTCGCGAGTGATTACACGATCATGTTGAACATTGGCGGCATCGCGAGAGAGGGCGAGGATTACCTGGATGGCCGCAAAGTTGCGTTTACGCCAAGACAAGTTGGGTCGGTATCTTTCATTCCAGTAGATCATAGCTGGACGGGCTGGGACAATGGCGATCCGACGGCCTCATATCTTTTCCTTAGCGTTGATAAGAGCTTCATCACACGTCGCTTCGAGAATGTGCCCGGGACGAACCTCGACAGGCTTGTACCGGCTCTTGGGTTTCGGGATTCAGCGGTTGAACTTGCGGCTCGGCGCATCCGATCGGAGATAAGCCGACAGGATCCTATGGGCATTGTTTCGGTAGAGAGCCAGATCACGACGATTTTCGTGGAGCTCTTGCGTCGTGTCGGCAATAAGCGTCAGCTTATAAAGGGTGGGCTTGCGCCCATGGTGCTCAAGCGATTGATTGAAATGATTGAGGCCTCACTTGAGCGTCCCGTGAGTATCGCTGATCTCGCACGGGAAGCCGATCTCAGTGACCATCACATGTCGAGAGCGTTTCGACTGTCGACGGGATTACCGCCACATACTTATATAATTCGAAGACGACTGGAACGTGCGGGAGAGTTGCTTCGGTTCTCTAACGCGTCGATTACCGAAGTCGCTTACATGTGCGGCTACTCCAATCCCAGCCACTTCTCGACGGCATTCCGACGTGAAATGGGTATTGCTCCGCGACAATATAGGCTTGCCTGGGGGAAATGATCCTAGCCGTGGATTGCCGATCAGATTGTAGCAGGATTTCGAAAGTTCGATTTCGAGCCATGATTTAGCTTGGGCGTTGGGACATGCAGTGCCGTCGGGCTGATGTGATCCCTGTCCGTAGTAGAACCTTTGGCAACGATAGATGCACCGAACCGAACAGACTGAACCAAGTCTTATTTTAGGGCACCGCCCCCTGCGTTCGGCCCGCCGTTTTTATCTGCTCAGCACGTCTTTCGCAGCGGTAGGTCGCAATGCCTATTACGTGGGAGCGGTGTGGGTGCTTGCGGCTTCCGGTGAATTAGCCGGTTCTATAGCCCTGTTTCTCGCTCTCGGGAGCATCGCCGAGTTTCTGGTGAGCGCCACAGCGGGACGCCTCGCCGATCGCTTCGATCGCCGGTGTCTCTGCATAATAAGCGATACGGCAAGGATATTCATTCTGCTGTCAGTGTCTGCTGCTCTCCTCTTTCCCGGCAAGCCTGCTTACGTGCTTTACAGCTCGGTCATCCCATATGCGGTTGCGGATAGGATTTATCTGCTTGCCTCCTCGGCAATCATCCCATCGATTGCGCGGCCGAGACGCCTGGTTTCCTTCAACTCACTGGTATATATTGGAATACAGGTCGGCAATATGCTTGCGGCAATAGCCACCGGTTGGCTCCTGGATATCGCGCCGCAACAGCTATGCTTCTTGCTTTCGGCAGGGACATTCGCCGTTTCATGTCTAAGCATGGGTCGTATCGCGGTTCACGTTTCTGGCTCTGCTGCTGATCATGTCCATCGCTCGTCTATACCTCGGCAGACAGCTGCGTCCGAGCGTTTAGGCCGCGTGCCGCTGACCCTTATCGTCAGCTATATTCTGATCTATGCAATGGGCATGTTGATCAGCGCTCTCGCCTCGATGTTCGTGCGGCAGGAACTCGGTGGAAGTTCAACCGACTTCGGCAGACTGGAAGCGTGCTGGGCTGTAGGTGCCGTCGCTAGCATGTCGATATTGATGCTAAAGGCGTTCAACCATGCGGATGGCCGTGCAATCCCGATAATAGTCATGCTGTCAGGCGCGGCGCTGGCCGGTTTCCATCTGATGCGGAACTTGGAAGGTGCCGTTGTGTTAATGGCGGTTCTTGGTTCCGGCTACAATCTCACGCGAGTGCTCATCGATGTTGAGATACAGCGGCGAATACCAAGTGCAAAATTGGGGCTCGTGAAGGGAAGAGTTCACGTTGCGTGCATGGGATTTAGCCTGGCGCTTTATGCCGCTCTTGCGATGATTGGAAACGCGATCCCGTCCTCGATAACATTCCTTGTCTTTGGAAGCGGCATGATTGCCTGTGTTGCCTTTAGCTATGTCATCAACCTCGTGAGAGGCAAATTCTTTTCTCATCTGAGGCCGCCACAATGATCGAGTCGTCCGACGTCAATGACTCTCTGCTTTCCAAAGGCGATGTCCTGGAACTGATCTGCACTCTGTTTCCATGGATTGCGGATTTCAGGCAGCGAAGCCTGCAGGATTATGCTCACGCTGCATTCGACGCACAGCCTTACGAGGGCCATTGCGGCGCTAGGGACCATGCGATGTTGCTCCTGCAGCAATGTATCCGTCGCACGGCACTTGCGACTGGGATGTCCGAGGATCGCGCCTATGCAATGGCAGCGGGGATGGCAAAGGCCCCAGTCCTGCAAACGGGGCCACACTTGCACCTGCTGATCGAGCCGGATGCCTATTACACACATTTGTTCAGTCTGGCGGGCCTCAAGGCGCATCATCGGTCTTCCTACATCTCGTATGCTGTCTCTACGGTCAAATTCGTCGAAAGGGGCCGGAAGGGCCCCGGCTGGCTGAAGCTTGATGGCGACGCTGTCAATGTGTTCGGACTAAGCCGAAGCCAAATGATCCCCTATAGTATTCTTGCGCGAAACGGCGCCTACCGTTTTGCATTGAAGAACGTCGATCGATCTGCAGCCGCCGGCGACATCGCCGCGCGACTTCTATCCATACTACCGCAAGAGAGCTTTCCTTCGGGAGCTCTTGCGATCAAGCGCGCCAATAGGTGTTTGTGGAGCCAATTTTTTGATCCGGTCATTGATTTCCTTCAAATCGATGACGAGGACGTGGCGGACCTGGTGGCCGAGCACCTGAAGGACGGATCATCGTGGCTGGCTCGTCGCCTGTTCAATGATGGGAATTTTGCCCAAAATCTCATCCGCTTTACGGAGGCGCTCTCCGAAGGTCCATGGCGTGGATGGTTTAAGAACTCAACGGACCTATTTTGGGGTAACGAAAGTGGTCGCCTTATCCCGTTGCGTCTTGTGAGTTCCCAGCTCGAGGCGAGGGGGGCGGAAAGCTTCGTTTTAAGGTTCTCTGCTGCCGATCTGATTGACGCGCTGCATGCTCGAAAGATCATTCCAAATCTTTTCCTGATGTTTATCGTTACGGCTATATTGCCAGGGGTTCGCGTCCTCGGCGGAAGTCGGCATACGGTTTACTATCCCCTTATGCGATATGTGCTGTGTCAGGCTCTCGAAGCCAACAATTCAGATTCAGATCTGCTTTCAACGATAGCAGCGGACACCAAACCGGGCATGTGGGGACATCGAGTGCTCTTGGCAGACACCGAGCCGTTCTCGGAGCTTGAGTCGTCGCACAAAGGCGATATCTCCGTCGTGCTTGAGAGATATCGCGCACTGTCGCTGGAAGAGGCGTGCGGTGCTCTAGAGAGCTTTGCAACCGACCCGATGTGGGTTCACCTCAAAGACGGCATGACGAATGGGGGCATAAGCCGCAAGAGTCTGGAGTGGGCGTTTTCATGAGCGAGATTTGGATGCAGGATTAACTCGCATAACGCCAACTTCCGGCATCTACGATGCTCTGCCCGAGTCATTCGCCTTCAATCGAATGCGTGGGCCGCCGGATCCAGAATAGTCGCCATCAAGAAATATTATCCCGGTGCCCTCAAGCACCTCATCAAAATCAACCGGCGTTGCTGGACCACGGGCCTTGCCTTCGGCCCAAAAGCCGCCCGTTTTCTGGATATCACCCCCGCGTTGCTGCTATTTTACGGACAAATCCCGTACGACTTCGCTGCCGCTAGTATACATGCCACGTTCGACTGCATCACGACGCAATTCCGCCTGTTTCGGTGTTATTGACACAATCTTTCATAATTCTGCGAGTCGGCGTAACGCGTCGCAAGGGTCGAAATTCAGTATTTCCGCCAATTCGAGGAACTCGACAACATCCACACGGCGTTGCCCGCTTTCCAATCGTGCAACGAATGACTGATATTCTCCAAGTCTGTCAGCAAGATCTACTTGTGTGAGGCCCGATGCTTCCCGTTTTTCGATTAAGAGCGCAATCAGGCGTCTATGCTTTTCAGTGCCGAGGGTCTTCGCCACGCTCATCCCCATCTTATCAACGATGGGGTCTTCACTTATATCTGATTTTCAGTTATCTTAAATTCAGATAATGTGATTCCGGCAATTCCCAATTGCTGACGCAACATGAACCTAGGCTACTTTGTTGCTTTAGCCGAGGAAGTGCTGATCAGATGTCGTTATCGGGTTTGACCAGCTCAACGTGAGAAACACCGAGTGCCTGGGCCAGTTCGTAAAGGGTAATCACGGTTGGGTTCCGTCGACCGCGTTCGAGACCGCTGAGATATTGCTGGCTAAAGCCGGAGCGCGCTTCAACTTCTTCCTGGGTCAGGTCTTTCTCCCGACGCAGGCGGGCAAAGTTCCGGCCGACCAGTTTGCGCATATCCATGCGCAGTAAAATCGCGATTTACATACTTTGAGTTTATCAACTATAGTATGTAAAAAGCGCTTGCGGCGGAGTAAGGGCGGCACAACGGTGCGGTAAAACAAGGTCCAGATCAAAGAGGAGCGAGCTCGCAAATGGAACCACTCCAGCCTAACCATCTAATCGCGGTCACCGAGTTACTGCACACGGATAGAGCAGGGGCCAAGGCCCGAAGCAGATTTTTGCCGAGCGCGCGCCGCGTGAAATCCCTGATAGTGAGATCGCCAAGCAATGCATGATCGAGCAGCTAAAATCTTCATCGATAAATCACATGGCAGGCTCTACGCTGACAGGGGAGGGGATGGGCAGATGATCCATCCGGTCGACCGTCATGTTGGACAGCAACTTCGTATTCTGCGCATCCATTCCAACCTCTCTCAGACCGAACTCGGGCATGAAGTTGGCTTGAGCTATCAGCAGGTTCAGAAATACGAGAGTGGAAAAAATCGCATCAGCGCGTCGATGCTTTATGTGATCGCCAGCCGACTGAACGTTCCCGTGAATCGGTTTTTCGACGGCTTGCCGCCATCTGAGTCAGAAATAACCGACGGTATCGTTCCCGAAGTCGACGAACGCATAGCTTATATAGCCACCGCTGAAGGACGCCGTTTTGTCGAGGAGATTCTGCGGCTTCCAACGCGACTTCGAACGCGCACCCTTGCGGTGATTAAGGTACTCGCTGGAGATGAAGAAGAGACGGCTGGCGAGTAGCCGCCAGTGCTTGAGCGCCTATTGCAAGTGAAAGCTTCGCCCCGGAGGAACCTCAGTCTGTTGCGGAGATTCTTCCAACCACGCCATGACGTTTGATGATGGTCCCAAATGGGGCCGAGCGCTTGGCGAGATCATCAATGATCTGTGCCGCCATCTTGCCGCTCGCCGGTGTCGGCACGTACCGCTCATGGAAGTGGTTATCCTTCAACCGTTCCTCGCCACCGATGACGATCGGCAAAATATCAATAGACTGCAGCAGTCCGGCGGGATCGAAGGCACAGGTCGCGACCACGCTTTTCCAAACCTCCGGTGGGCTCCATTCAGTCTCGCCCTTTTCCGTATGGAAAAAGAAGTTGCCAAGGCCAAAGAAGATTGGCGCTTCCTTGTAGATCTCGATCGGCTGCAAGGCCGGTGTACCATGGCTGACGAAGGCGCGGGCGCCGGCATCTATGCATGCATGCGCAAATGCTTGGACCCAGTCTGGCACCTCCTGCCAGTTTGGCTCCCAATGATGATGGTGGAGATAAGCGATAACGAACTGCCCATGCATCGCTGCCCTGGCAATTGCCGCTAGCTGATTTAATGCACTATCCGGATCAATGACAACTTTGCGCCGATTGGTGTCGGATCGCCGGAAAATGGTACCGTAGAAGTCAATCTCGCTTTCCTCGTCCACTATTGCCGGATCATCTGGTTGCGCGTAGTTGGCGCGCTCAAGTTTCGAACTTTGAAACGTCGTCTGGATGGTTTCCAACATGTCGAACGTCGCTTGATTGGCCTCGAAGATCCTGCTCACATCCAGTCGGTTTACGCCGGGTCTTGATGGTCGTCTGAAGCGCGCATTATCGGCGTACATTGTCTCTGGTCCGGGGCCTGCGTCCATAGCCACCAAGGCGACATCCCTGCCGCCCAGCGATTTTATGCCGGGCACGATGGCGTGATCCAGGTCGAGGCCAATGCCGGCGTGCAAGAAGTCACGCGTGCCGACCTCCTCCAGCGTCGACAAGATACCTGGCGGTCCGAGATCGAAGGCATGATTATTGGCGAGTGCCAAGGCATTGAAGCCAACTTGTTTCAATGCATCTAGGACGCTGGGGTCCGAACATCCAAAATACGAGCCTTTCATGGGTGCGCCGCCGTGGCGGCCAAGGATGGTGCCTTCAAAATTGGTGAAGGCGACATCAGCCTGTTTCAGAGTGTCGACAATGCGCGCGAACCCTGGGTCACCAGAGTTGCGGATGTCGTGGTGAATCAGAGATTGGCCTGTCATGGCAATGATGAAAGAGGAGGGCATGGAAATACCTGTGATGTTCAGTTGGGACGCGATGGCCGAGTTTTGATGTGCCATGAAGTATGCCGCTAGACCGACGGCGCAGCGTTCATGATGGCAACAGCCAGCTTTTGCTGGGCCTATTTGGATGAAGATGGGGAAATATCGATGCCGAACCATTTCAGGCTGAGCGTCTTGAGCGTTCCATCCTTGATGCTATCCCTGATCGCTTTGTTGAAGGCGTCGACAAGATCGACATCCTCCTTGCGGATACCGATCCCAACGCCAGGTCCCCAAAGGCCGCCTGACAGTTCAGGACCGTAGAAGGCGGCGGTTTCTCCATCCTTACTGTCGAGGAATGTCTTCCATGTGAAATAATCGGCAAGACCACCGTCGATGCGTCCCGCGGCAAGATCCATGTGCAAATTGTCCTGCGTGTCATAGCTGCGGACGGTCGCCACCTTGCCGAACAAGTCGTTTAAGACGGCTTCGGAATTGGATGATCTGAGGACCCCCAGGGTTTTGCCGGTGAGTGTTGTGCGAAGCTGGTCGAGGATCGCTTGTTGTTCACTACCGATGGTCGTAAGATTGATCTTGGCTTTGGTATCCGTTTTCGGAAGATGAAGATCCTTGCGAATGGCAAGCTGATTGAACCCGCCGGCATAGGGGTCCGAGAAGGCAATGGATTTCTTTCGCTTCTCTGTGATGGCCATCCCCGACATGATCGCGTCAAACTTTCCAACCGTCAGAGCTGGTATGATGCCGTCCCAGTCTTGTGCAACGAACTTGCACTCGATCTTTATGCGCTGGCACAACTCTTTACCCACATCGATATCGTATCCGACCAGTTCTCCATTCGTATCGATCGCATCCCAAGGGGGAGATGCCCCCTCCGTCGCGATCGTTATCGTTTTCCGGTCGTTGGCGTTGGCCCCCAGTTGGCTGATTGCCAAAAGAGCGAGTGAAAAAACCAATGCAGACTTATTCATGTGCAGATCCCCTTTTTGGTCGCATTGAATGGATGAATGATTGGGTACAATGTCGCTGAGCGGCATCGACGTTTCTACGGCGGGAATTTTTTCGCAGCTGAAATCGCCATCGCGCCGGTCTGATGTAGGCGGATCGCTCCTCTTTCTGATTTTGGGTGGAGCGAGCCAGATGCGTCTCCAGCATTTGGAAGAGTTTCGAGAAGACGAAGGTCAGAAAGAGATAGATCAGACCCGCCGCCAGAAAGATCTCGTAAGGAGCGAAAGTCTCCGAGACCATGCGGCGGGCAAGCCCGGTGATTTCCAGGAGGGTTACGGTGCTTGCCAGCGAGCTGGCCTTCAGCATCCCTATGACCTCGTTTGCGTAAGACGGGAGCACAGTCCGGAATGCCAACGGGAATATGATCAGGCGTATCTGCATGACCCGTGACAGACCGAGCGCCTGAGCAGCTTCAACGACCCCGCGTGGGACGGCCTGAATGCCGGCTCGAAACACTTCCGTCGTGTAGGCCGCGCTGTTCAGAGAGAAAGCAAGCAAAGCACACCAGAATGGCTCGCGAAGCAGCGGCCAAAACATGCTGTTGCGGACAATTTCCAGTTGCCCGAGGCCATAGTAGATCAGAAAGAGCTGCACCAGCAGAGGAGTGCCGCGAAATACATAGGTATAGATGAGAACGCATCCAGACAGGTGCCTGTTGGACGACGTCCTAAGGAAACTCAACGGTACCGACACGACAAAACCGATCGCCAATGACAGCAAAGTCAGGGTTAAGGTCAGAAGGACGCCGTGGGCAAGAATGCCGATGCTTTCGAAGATCAAATTGAGGTCCAAGATCCTAGCCCTTCTGATGATCGGGTATCAGGAGACGTCGCTCCAGCAATCGGAATGATGCCAGCGATAAGCTCGTCATCGCGAGATAAAGAGCCGAGGCGACGAGATAGAATGTAAGCGGAGCGCGCATCGATCCGGCGCCGATAAATGCGACGCGCATGATGTCGGTAAGGCCGACGATCGAGATCAGCGATGTGTCTTTGAGGAGCGAAACCCAGAGATTGCCAAAGGCGGGCAGGGCGACGCGTATCATCTGTGGCAGGATCACAAGCAGCCAGACCTGCCATGAGGCGAGCCCCAGAGATAATGCTGCCTCCGTTTGCCCCTGGGGTATGCTTTGGATCGCTCCGCGGAAGATCTCGGCGCAATAGGCGCCGAAGACAACTGTCAGCGCCGCCACACCAGCGGCGAAAGCGCTGATCTCGACATAGCGGCCGGTCAGCGCAGTGATGGCTGCGGTTCCACCGAAATAGACGACGAGGATTACCAGCAATTCGGGCAGGCCTCGGACTATCGTCGTATACGCCCGCCCGATCAGCACCGGCAGACGCAGTTGGGACAATTTGATGACGGCGACGAACAGTCCAAGAAGCGTGCCTAGTATGCCGCTCGCCGCTGCCACCAATACGGTTACTTGAAGTCCATGAACGAATTGGACGAAAAATCCGGACAAGGCATGAATCCTCTCTGCCTATTCTCGCGCACGGAGATGATAAGCTTTTTCAGTTTTGATATATATTTTTTCAATACATAAATACTACCAGAAATAGTATTTTTCTGTGTGGTTATCTGCGATAATATTTACGATAACCAGAAATTATACTTTGAGCGATTTGCGTCAATCTATAAGGTGCAGATAGTTTTGATAAGCGCAGCTTATAGTCCTTGCAGGAGCTACCGGTAGGTGGCGTCTGCCTCGAGGAGAGGGATTGGGGTGGCGCCGAACCAAGAGAACCAGGTTTAAAAAATGGTCGATAAAGGCACCTCGGGCGTAAAGCTTCGGCAGTTGCAGATTTTCCGGGAAGTCCTGCGCGCGGGATCGGAGAGGTTCGCCGCCAAGGTTCTCAAGATCAGCCAGTCCGCTGTCAGTCAGCAAATCAAACAGCTTGAGGCAGAGATTGGTTTTTCTCTGTTCTCCCGGGAGAATAACCGTCTTACCCCGACAGACCGGGCATGGGAGCTGTTGCGCAGCGTCGACGGGGCGCTTCAGGGCGTTGACAGGATCGAAAAGTCGATTGCGTCTTTACGCAACGAGGACACCAGAACAATAAGCTTGGCGGCTCCGGCCGTATTTTGCCTGAGCGTCATTCCAAGAGCCATAAAAGCGATTCGTCAAAGCAATCCATCTTCGTTTCAGGTGAAGTCGGGCAGTTACCAGCAGATTGCCGAGCATGTTTTGAATGGCCGAGCAGATCTTGGAATTTCCCGCCTGCCACTCGATGAGCGCGCTTTTGACTGGGTTCCCGTTTCCATCGCGAGGAATGTCTGCCTGTTTCGGGCGGGGCATCGGCTGGCTGAAAAGGATCTCGTGACGCCGGAGGATATCATAGGTGAGGCGCTGATCGACATTGAGCCGCAGTTCTCAGCGCACCAGATGAACATCAATGCCTTGCGTTACATGGGGGTGGAGCCCGATCTGGCAGTTGAATATGACGCAAACGGGCACGATGCCGGCTTTGTCGCAGCCGGCGTTGGAATATCAATCACGAACAACGTCATCGCGAGAGAGTACGAGCTGTTCGGTTTGGATTCTCGTCCGTTCGAACCGGGCGCAATCTACCACTACGTTGTCTTTTGGCAGAAGGGGCGCCAGCTCAGTAAAGCCATGCAGCTGACCGTCGCCGAATTAGCCGCTGCGTTCGGTTCATAAGCATAAGGGAAGAATGTAGGCACGGTATGTTCTGTATCAGCATTGTTAGCCTGCCTCACCTTCTGCTGTAGACCAATCTTCCATGTTAGCGTTTGTCGGTGTTGATATTCCCCAGGTTCTGGATGATTGCATCACCCCAGATGGATACCCTCTGAGCTCCCGCCAGTGTCGTAATGTGCGCAGGAAGAGTGCGTCCAAGCTTTTCCTACCGCTCGGACAAAGAGAAAGTTCGATCGTAGACGGCGAGGTACTCATCGGCTAAGACCGGTCAAGAATCAAACTGACGCCTTTGATATTATTTAATTCGCTGTGAATACGCTTCCTCAACCCCACTATTTTCCCTGAAAGCTCCGCAGCTTCTCGAAAATCTCCGGCGCGATCTCAAATTTACGGGCCTTGCCGCGCCCCATGGAATTCTTCACGAACGTCTCCGTCAGGATCCCGCGCTTCACCAGTGGCTCGATTGTCTCCGTCACGCCCATGCGCGTGAGCTTTGTAATTTCGACTATATTTGAGATGGTTAGCGCCTGATGAGCTTGATGCATGATGTAAAGAACACTCATCATGCCGACCTGTTTCAGCCGGGATTGCGGTGTCTCGTCCTCCTGCGGATGATCCATGATCTCATGCAGGATGAAGGCTGCGAACGAAAGACTGTGCCACTGCGTGGTTAGGGTACTTGTCATCTTTTTAACTGCATTATATAAGACACTATAAATTACGACCGACGTCAGATTCGTCGCCGGACGGATCGTTGAACATCGCCACATTGAAGGATCATGCTGATGAAACGCCTTCTGGTTGGAACAGTCTTCGCCCTTGCCGGCTGCATCCCTTTATACCTCATTTCCGAGCGGCATGCGCGCGCCGATGATTGGGGATGTCAGGTTATCCTGTGCCTTTCCAATCCTAGTGGGCCTACACAATATGCCGCCTGCCGTCCGCCGATCAGCAAGCTCTGGCAGGAGCTTGCCAAGGGGCATTCCTTTCCCACCTGCAACGGTGTCGGCTTCCGGGCATCGCGTCCTGGTTACGAGCCCTATTTCTGCGATGACAGCTATCGCCTGACAACACGCTATGGTGAGCGCGGCCAACAGGAGACCTGCGTTTCGCGAACCCTTTCCAAGGTTGACGGCGGTTATTGCGCTTCCGGCCGTGATGGTAGCGCTAGAGACGACGGGCTGGTGATATCGGCGCGCTGGCAGCGGGATGGCCGGAACGTACAGTGCATGGGCTATCCGACGGCGCGGCCGAATGTGCGATCCGAGCCCCATTATGTCGATGTGACCATCGACGGCGTTGGAAGCCAGCGGGTTTGGTACTGACCATGGCCGTCTCCTTTACCGATCTTGCCCAGACCTGCGCGCCGGCGATTGCCATCGAAACGCTTGCAGCGGTTGTCAGTCTCGAAAGCCAGTTCCAGCCTTTTGATATTCGCGTGCGAGGAAGTTCATCTCTCCATGAACAGCCAAAGAACAAAGCCGAAGCGGTCGAAACCGCAACGGTACTGATGGCGGAGCATAAAGATGTCCAGCTAGGGCTTGGCGGCATTGGCATCGCCGAATTGCGCAAATTTGATTTCAGTATCGCGGATGCCTTCGATCCATGCCTTAACCTTAAGGCAACGGCGACACTGCTTGATGGTTATTATCGTTTTGCCGTGCGCGCCGGCGCGACATTGCAACAGGCTGAGCGCGTGATGCTGCAATCCTACTACGGGCGCTCCGATCCTTCGGTCGGAAAGATGGCTCAGTATGACGATCAGGTCCAAAGCGAGGCCAAGAGGCTTTCGAAGACCCTGTCCACCATAGCGATAGGGCAGAGTGCGCGGCGGCCGACGGTTTCCCAACTCCAGACCAATGATCTGTCCTTGAACGGTGAGGAAAAGCCTTCGCCCGAACGGTCGGTGAAACCACCGTCTTGGGATGTCTTCCATGTAGCGCGGCAATCATCCGCGCTGGTCTTCCAAAATGATCAACCGGAGCAGTCTGAATGATGTCGAGGATCAATATTCGTGCATTTGGCGCCACCGTAGCGATGGCAACTGTTCTTTCGATCGCCATGATCGAGCCAGCCTTCGCGCAGAGCGCCGGCGGGATCGAGACGGTTCTGCAGAATATCGTCACCTTGCTCACCGGCAACGTCGCCAAGCTCCTGGCAACGATCGCCGT
Source organism: Rhizobium sp. AG207R (assembly GCF_027109195.1). NCBI lineage: Bacteria > Pseudomonadati > Pseudomonadota > Alphaproteobacteria > Hyphomicrobiales > Rhizobiaceae > Rhizobium > Rhizobium sp. AG207R. Next base: position 468,241 of record NZ_JAEPVT010000003.1, on the reverse strand, counting down.
CATCATCGTCGGTATCGCCTGGATGTTCGGCTATCTCGATCTTCGCAAGGCCGCCTATGTCGTGCTTGGTATCGGCATTCTCTTTGGCGCCTCGCAGATCGTCAGCACGATTTCCGGGGGCTGAGATCATGGTGGAGAGGGTTTCGCTTGAGGAAGATACCCTGTTCCTGGCCTGCACTCGGCCGGCGATGATCGCCGGGGTGACGATGGAGGCCATGGGCGTCAACATTATGCTGACGACAATCCTCTACATTGTAGCTGGCTCGATTGCCTATGGGCTTGTCGGTGTGGTCTTTCATTTCATTTTTCGCTCGCTCGTCAAGCATGACCACAACATGTTCCGCATTCTGCTGGCCTGGATCGAAACCCGTGGTCGTTCGCGCAACGGCGCCTATTGGAGGGGTGCTTCGCTGACGCCGTTGAGGCTGGTGCGACACTATGACGAAAGGGACCTTGGCCATGCCTAATGTGTCCCGTCTCAAATCCCGTGAACTCGAGCCGGAAACCTTCATCCCCTATGTCCGGCACGTGGACGAGACCGTGATCGCGCTCGATTCCAGGGCTTTGCTAGCGATGATCGCTCTGGAGGGCGTATCGTTCGAGACAATCGATGCTATCGATCTGAACAGTCTGCAGCGCGATCTCAACACGCTCTACCGCAACATTGCGGACGAGCGTCTTGCAATCTGGACCCACCTCATCCGTCGCCGCGATAACACTTATCCCGACGGTGGATTCACCAATCCCTTCTCGGCAGCTCTGAATGACAAATATCGCGAGCGGATGGTGAGAGAAGACCTATTTCGCAACGATCTCTATCTCTCCCTGCTTTGGCATCCCGGACGCGATCCAGCCGAACGGCTTGCAAATCTGTTGCCACGTCTTCGCAAGGCCCAACGAGCTACTGTCGAGCTCGATGAGGGAAGCTTGAAGCATTTGCGGGACAAGGTAACCGATGTCACTGCCGGACTGAGACGCTTCGGCCCCCGCGTGCTGTCGCTCTACGATCAGAACGGCATCCTGTTTTCCGAACCGAGCGAGGTGCTGCATCAGTTGATCGGCGGCCGCCGAGAACCGATCCCATTGACGGAAGGCAGGGTCTCCTCGGCGATCTATTCCGATCGTGTGATCTTCGGGCGGGAGACCGTCGAGATCCGTGATGAAGGGACAAGCCGTTATGCGGGCATGTTCGGTTTCAAGGAATATCCGGCGAGAACCCGCGGCGGTATGCTGGACGGCATTCTGACGGCACCTTTCGAACTGATCCTCACCCAGTCCTTCGCGTTCAGGTCCAAAACCGATGCCCGCACCATCATGGGCCGCAAGCAGAACCAAATGGTGAGTGCGGTCGACAAGGCAGCCTCCCAGATTGAAGAGCTTGATGCGGCAATGGACGAGCTTGAATCGAACCGTTTCGTGCTCGGCGAACACCATCTGACCCTCGCGGTCTTCGCTTCGTCTGTCAAAGACCTCGCTGACAATCTTGCGAAGGCGCGCTCGCATCTGACCAATGGTGGCGCTGTCGTGGCCCGCGAGGATCTAGGGCTCGAAGCTGCATGGTGGGCACAATTGCCCGGTAATTTTCGGTATCGAGCCCGTTCCGGTGCAATCACCTCGCGGAATTTTGCGGCACTTTCTCCGTTTCATTCCTACCCTATGGGCAGGAAGGACGGCAACGAATGGGGACCAGCCGTCGCCATACTGAAGACCGCCTCGGGCTCGCCGTTCTATTTCAATTTCCACTATGGCGATCTGGGCAACACCTTCGTCTGCGGTCCGTCGGGTGCTGGCAAGACCGTACTTCTCAATTTCATGCTATCGCAACTCGAAAAGCATGACCCGCACATGGTCTTCTTCGACAAGGATCGTGGCGCCGACCTCTTCGTCCGGGCTGCCGGCGGTACCTATTTGCCGCTAAAGAACGGGCTACCCACCGGATGTGCACCGCTGAAAGCCTTAGAGCTGACACCGGAGAACAAGATATTCCTGGCACGATTTATCGCCAAGCTAGCCGGAGCGGCGGCGCGTGATTTTGCGGTCGGCGATGTCAGCGATATCGCGCTGGCAATCGATGGTCTTGCCGATCTGCCGAAAAATCAGCGCACGATCGGCGCTTTGCGCACCTTTCTCAACAATACTGATCCGGAAGGGATCGCCGCGCGCCTGCGTCGGTGGGAAAAAGGCGGGCCGCTTGGTTGGGTCTTCGACAACGAGGCCGATCAGATCGGTATCGGCGCCAAATTTCTCGGCTACGACATGACCGATTTTCTCGACAACGAGGAAATCCGTAATCCCTTGATGGCTTATCTTTTCCATCGGGTCGAACAGTTGATCGATGGCCGACGGATCATCATCGTTATCGACGAGTTCTGGAAGGCGCTGCAGGACGAGAGCTTTCTTGATCTTGCCCAGAATAAGCTCAAGACCATTCGCAAGCAGAACGGCTTGATGCTCTTTGCCACGCAAAGCCCGCGAGACGCCATCAACTCACCGATCGCGCATACGATCATCGAGCAGTGCCCAACCCAGGTTTTCCTACCGAATTCCCGCGGTGATCAAGACGATTATGTCAGTGGCTTCAAGCTCACCGAACGCGAATTCGACTTGGTTGCCCGCGAGCTCTCCGCCGAAAGCCGGCGCTTTATCGTTAAACAGGGTCACAACAGCGTTGTCGCCGAGCTCAATCTCAACGGTTTTGGCGACGAGCTCGCAATCCTCTCCGGGCGAACGGCGAACGTGGAACTTGCCGAGGCGATCCGGGCAGAGCTTGGCGATGACCGGGACGAATGGTTGCGGATATTCCAAGAGACAAGGAGTGCAAGCTGATGGCGCAGAGCAGAATGATTCCCATGACAGCGATAGTACTGTTCCTTTCTTCGCATGCCGCCGACGCACAGGGTATCCCTGTTATCGACCAGACCGCGATTGCCAAGCAGATCGAAAGCATAAGCCAACTGAAATCGCAGCTCGATGCGCTGAACCAGCAACTCCAGCAGGCCCAGCAGCTCTACGGTTCGCTAAACAAGCTGACCAATATGGCCGACGTCGCCAGCCTGTTGAACGATCCGGCGATCCGCAAGGCGTTGCCAGGGGACTTTTCCGCCGTCGAAAGCCTGCTCAGGGGCGCAGGTTCAGGCACGCTTGGCGATGCCGCCTCAAAGTTCTTGACCGACAATTCGACCTACAAAACGAGCGCTAACGACTTTTATGCTCAAGAACTGTCGCGTCTTCAGAACAAGAATGCTGGGCAGATGGGCCTCGGCCAGCAAATTTACGATACCGCGACCAAGCGGATCGACGGGATTGATCAATTACGTCGGCAAATCTCTTCGGCGAGCGATGCCAAGGACATCGCCGATCTGCAGGCGCGGCTGCAGGCCGAAACGGCCTTTCTCCAGACCGATATGCTCAGGATGCAGGCGTTGCAGATGGTGCAGCAGGCCGAGGTTCAGGTCGATGAACAGCGCAAGGCCGAGGATTGGCGCAAGCGCATGGATACGATGGGAGCGGCCCTTCAATGAAGTTTCTTGTTCTCCTCACACTCGGTGTCTCTTTGTTCGGCTGCTCGAAGCCCGAACGTATCTATTCGGTCGATGAGCTGATGGCTAACCAGACGCTGCTGTCGGATCTCATCGCCAAATGCAAAAGCAATCCCGGCGAGTTGCGAGCCACGCCGAACTGCGTGAATGCCGAGGCGGCGGATTGGAAATCCCGCCTGGAGCGCATGGGCAAAGCGCTTGGAGGCTGAGGTATGTATCAAATCTTTGCCTTCGTCGATGGGCAGTTCAAGGCGCCGTTGGAGAACTTCATATCGTCAGGTACGTCGAATATCGCCAGCTGGGTCACCGGGCCATTGACGGCGGCATTGACACTTTATGTCATCCTCTACGGCTTCCTGATCCTGCGCGGATCAGTCCACGAACCGATCATGGATTTCGCCTTTCGGGCAATGAAGCTTGCCATCATCCTAATGCTGGTCACGAATGCTGGCGAGTATCAGACTTATGTCGGCGGTATCTTCTTCGACACCTTGCCCAAGGAGATTTCACAGGCGTTGAACTCCGGCACGATACCAAGCGCCTCGACCTTCGACAGCCTATTGGATAAAGGTCAGAAATGCGCTCACGAGATCTGGGCGCGCGCCTCGTGGGGCGTCGACATCGTCACCGGCTTCGGTGGCATGCTGGTCATCTTGGCAAGTTTCGTGGTTGCCGCGATCGGTTATATCGTCTCGCTTTATGCGCGTCTCGCACTGGCGATCGTGCTCGCTATCGGCCCGATTTTCGTAGCGCTCGCCATGTTCCGCTCGACACGCCGCTTTACCGAAGCCTGGATCGGGCAACTCGCCAACTTCGTTATCCTGCAGGTACTGGTCGTGGCGGTTGGCTCGCTACTCATTAGTTGCATCGATTCCACCTTCACAATGATCGAGAGCTACAGCGACGTACTCATGCGACCGGTTGCGCTCGGCGCCATTTGCCTTGCCTCCCTCTACGTTTTTTATCAGCTTCCAGGCATCGCCTCGGCGCTTGCCGCGGGCGGAGCGTCGCTCACCTACGGCTATGGCGCGGCACGCGACGCGCATGAAGGCACGCTTGCCCGAGGTGCTACCTACATGGCGCGAGCGACAGGTCGGGGTGCACGTGCCGTTGGCCGCAGCTTTCGTTCCCAAAGAGCCGGCTGATGTGGAACTTCAAGCAAATAACAAGATGGTTGACGATGATCCGAATATTCGTGCTTTTTTGTGTGGCATCAACGCTCGGCGGTTGCGCATCACATTCCTATCCCCTGCCCAAATGCGACGGCTATTCGCGCCGGCCGCTCAATCGCGCCATGTGGCAATGGAGCGGCGATAGTCGGTCCACACCGCAACCGCCTCGCTCTTCATCGGCACAGTCCGGTGGCAAGCCACCTGCCTACGTCGAGGAAAAGCCGGATATCGTCTCCGCCGCCTTCGCGCATTTTGATGTCGGCCACTCCTATCGCCCATGCGGAGGGCAGCGGTGATGGTGACGACGGACAGTCTCAAGGATTATTTCGATAAGGCCCGGCGCTTCGACCAGGATCGCATGATCCAGATGGAACGTTCGGCTCGGATTGCTTGGTTCGTAGCCACCGGGGCCGGCATTCTTGCGGCGACTTCGATCGTTGCAATCGCAGGTTTGACACCGCTGAAGACGGTCGAGCCTTTTGTCGTGAGAGTCGACAATTCCACCGGTATTGTCGATGTCGTTTCGGCACTCACGTCGACCGCAGGCACCTACGACGAAGCTGTGACCAAATATTTTGCCGCTCGCTATGTTCGTGCCCGCGAGGGTTATGTCTGGAGTGAGGCGGAGGAGAATTTTCGCACGGTTTCGCTGCTCTCAACGGCGCCGGAACAGACCCGCTTTGCCGCGATTTATCGCGGTGGCAATCCGGATTCCCCGCAAAATATCTACGGTCGCGGCGCCACGTCGCGGATCAACATCGTTTCCATCTCGCTGATCAACGCCCATGTCCTGTCTGTTCGCTATATGCGTACCATCACCCGTGGTGACGAGACCCATACGACCCATTGGGTGGCAACGCTTACCTTCTCCTATGTGAATGCTCCAATGTCCTCGACCGATCGGTTGATAAATCCGCTCGGCTTCGCCGTCAGCGACTATCGATCCGATCCGGAGGCCATCAATTGAAACATCTGAAACATCATTGTTTGATCGCACTGCTCCTGATTGCTGGCTGGCCATCGGCAGCCCTTGCGCTGGAAACGCCGCGCGGGGCCTCCCAGGACAGTCGGATCCGCTTCGTCGACTATCAGCCTTACAATATTACCAGGATCGTGGGCTCGTTGCGCTCCTCCGTCCAGGTGGAGTTTGCCGCCGACGAGGAAATTGCCCATGTGGCTCTTGGCAACACGGTCGCATGGGAAGTGGCGCCGGCCGGCAATATCCTCTTCCTGAAGGCGCGAGAGAACCAGCCGGTCACCAACATCTCCGTGGTCACGACACGTCGTGACGGTTCGACGCGCAGTTACCAGATGGAGTTGACGGTCCGAGACGGTCCGGTTGCGGCCGGCCAGGATACTTACTTCTATGTCAAATATCGCTATCCAGCCGATGATGCCGAACGCCGTCGTCAGGAGGCGCTCGCGCGAACCCAGGCAGCACAAGCCGGACAAGCCGACACAGTGCTGGCTTTGCACGAGCAATATGGACCGCGCAATTGGCGTTATTCGGCGCAGGGATCAGGTGCCTTGGAACCGAACGCTGTTTATGACAACGGCAAGATCACGACCATCGCTTTCTCCGGCAATCAGGAAATCCCGGCAATCTATATGGAAAACTCCGACGGCACCGAAAGCCTGATACCCAAGTCGGTTTCCGGTGATCTCGTGCTCGTTCACGCGATCGGCCGCAAATTCATTCTGCGGCGGGGAGGAGACGTGCTCTGCATCTTTAACGAAGCCTACGATCCGACCGGCATCGATCCCAACACCAATACGACATCGCCTTCGGTCGAACGCGTCGTGAAAGCGCAGGCGGCTGGTGCCGCAACAGGAGGAGCCCATGGCGGATGAGGCGGAATACCCTATCCCAGGTGAGCGCGCCGAGACGGATGTCAACCAGCGAACTGAGGGCCGTCCATTCCTGAAGCGCGGTGGCGTGGTTCTAGCGATGGTCGCCTTTGTTGCGTTTTCGCTGTGGTCGATGCGTGACCGGCAAAAGGCTGAGACGAAAGAGCCCGACCATGTCGTCATTCGTCAGACGGCTGACTTCGAGCCGGCGAAGGAAGAGGTAAAGCCGGCCACACCCCTTCCTGAGGTGTTGCTACCGACGCCTGCATCAAAGGAGCAGGTCACACCCGCTGAGGACACCTTGTTGGACTCCGCCCGCCGTGCGCCCGTCATGGCCTATGATGGACAGCGGTCGTCATCGCAACGCCGCGACACAGCAGCCGCGATGTCGCAAGACCCCGGTTCCAATTACCTGCCCGTTCCTGGCAGCCTTGGGGGCGCCCAACCTGAAACCGAGGACCAGCGTTTCAACAGGATGTTGACGCCGACTCATCTGGAAGGATCACGCGCCGGCACGCTCGGCAACCGCGACTTCATTGTCGCTATGGGAACTTCCATTCCATGCGTGCTGGAGACGGCGCTCGCTTCCGATCAGCCGGGCTTCGCCAGCTGCGTCATCAATCGCGATGTGCTTTCCGACAATGGCCGCGTGGTCCTGATGGAGAAAGGAACTCAGATCGTCGGAGAATATCGAGGCGGCTTGAGTCGCGGCCAGAAGCGCCTGTTCGTGCTTTGGAACCGGGCAAAGACACCAAAAGGCGTGATTGTTACACTCGCCTCGCCTGCGACCGACGCACTCGGGCGGGCGGGCATGGATGGCTATGTTGACACGCATTGGTGGGAGCGCTTTGGCAGCGCCATACTGCTCTCCATCGTCGGGGACGCGACGACCTATGCCGGCAGCCGGCTGCAGGATAGCGACGTTCAAGCGCAGAATACGGCGACGGCTGGCCAGCAGGCGGCAGCGATCGCCGTCGAGCAATCCATCAATATTGCGCCGACATTGACTAAGCATCAAGGCGAACTCGTCTCGATTTTTGTCGCCCGCGATCTCAATTTTTCCGACGTCTATAGCCTGCGTGTCATCGAACCACGCAACAGGATCCTCGATCGGGCGGTATCGGGGGATTTCGGGCCTCGATCAGCGCTCGTGACCAAGTAGGGCGGAAGATGGCGGAAGCTTCAGATGCTCGTGTGGTGCGTGAATTGCTTTTGCCATTGTCTCGCTTCCTGAAGGACACGTCGCTGTATGAGATCGTCGTTAACCGCCCAGGTGAAGTCCTGACCGAGGGAACGGAGGGATGGCGACGCCATGCGCTGCCGGATCTTAGCTTCGAGAAGCTCATGCGTCTGGCCCGGGCCATTGCAAGCTATTCGAACCAGGCAATCGACGAGGCCCGGCCAATCCTGTCGGCCACCTTGCCAGATGAAGAGCGGATTCAGATTGTTGTTCCGCCGGCAACGAGCAAGGGCACGGTCAGCGTCACGATCAGAAAGCCGTCGTCGGTGACGCTGACGTTGGATGATCTCGAAAGGGGTGAATTATTTTCCAATGTCTCCTCGTCGAACCGTCATAGCGAATCCTCAGATGCGAGATTGTACAAGATCCTCAAGGCAGGCGATTACGCGACGTTTCTGCGTGCGGCGGTTCTTGCGCGCAAGAACATTATCATCTCGGGGGCGACCGGATCGGGCAAGACCACCCTGTCGAAGGCATTGATCCGGCATATCCCGGAGCATGAGCGGATAATCTCGATCGAGGATACGCCGGAGCTGGTCATCTCGCAGCCCAATCACGTCAAGCTTTTCTATTCGAAAGGAGGGCAGGGGCTGGCGAAAATCAGCGCGAAAGATCTGCTCGAATCGTGCCTCAGGATGCGACCCGATCGCATTCTTCTACAGGAGTTGCGCGACGGCTCGGCCTTCTACTACATCCGCAATGTCAATTCAGGACATCCTGGATCGATCACAACGGTGCATGCCGATTCTGCGGCGCTGGCACTTGAGCAACTGACGTTGCTCGTAAAAGAGTCGGAGGGAGGTCGTGACCTTGAGCGCGGCGATATTCATGGTTTGCTGAAGGTCGCGGTCGATATCATTGTCCAGTGCAGGCGGATCGACGGGAAGTTTCGGGTGAGCGAGATTTACTTTGAGCCGTGATCGAGCGGAGAAATGACTAGTTCCTGCATTTTGGTTTGTTCGCTTCAGCCGAGGTTCCTTGTAAACGGAAAACAGGCCTAACCGATTTTCTAGAGCTTTCTTTTCTTCGGGTTCAAGCGAACCGCCTCGCTCATCGGAAAACTGAGCTGAAAAATGGCCGATGTGAATGCGAATTCGGGTACGTGAGCGCTCTCCAGGGCCACACGCCGTCTTTCGTCGCGCAGCCTCGTAGTTGCCCGCAGGTTATCCGAAAAATATCGAGAGCATTGGCGTGCAAATACTTTAATTTCGCGGTGGCGAGCCGGTCGGTCGCAGCATCATCGACTTGGCAATGACGCTTTTAGTGTGTTGTTGAGCGAAAAGGCGATTTCGTCAGTCGCTTTGGGCTTCTAATTGATTTTCTATAACGGCCTCCGTTATTAATCGATTTTCGATAAAAACTTACGGTTTCGATGAGGCTTATGCCCACTGTTAATCAATTTTCGATATGATTAATCGTATATAAGCGTTTTTCGATGCGAATAACTGATTTCCGATGTAAGCGATTTTCGATATTATGCCTCGAAAATAATCATCTTTCGATGGTGTAACTTGTTTTTCGATGAGGAAGGAAGTCGGCATGACAGCCAATCCCGCAAATCCAACGGTCTTCCAAGAACGTATTGTGCCAATGGATACGGTCCCCGTTGGGTATGCAGCTCTCGTTCAGAAATACGGAATTGCAGCCCCTGTTCGTCGCCCCTCATGCGTCGCGAAGGGCTTCGTCTATGGCTCGAGGAGAGCACATGAGGATTGGACGATCTTCGACAAGCGCTTCGCTCCAGAGGACAGCTTGCTTGGACATCTGTCTTTCGCATTGAGGCACGAGACGATCGATCTGTTGATCCTAAAAAAGCTATTTCACATCGTCCCGGCAAGTGAGATCGCAGCGCTGATCGAAGCCGAACCGACGAGCAGTGCGACGCGCAGGATCTGGTTTTTCTATGAATGGCTGACAGGTACGCGCCTTGACATTCCGGACGCGGAACGGGGGAACTATGTTGAAGCGCTTGACACCGCGAGCTACTTCACATCGTCCCCCGTGAATTCGCCCCGTCACCGCGTGCGAGACAATCTCCTTGGCACACCAGCATTCTGCCCCGTATTAAGGCGTACCGAATATCTCGTCGACACGGTCGCCCACCGCTGGGACGCTGAAGCCAAAGAGCTCATCGGAAAGATCGGAAAGGGGATCGTTACGCGCGCGGCAAGCTTTCTGCTTCTGTCGGATAGCCAGGCATCCTACCAGATCGAAGGCGAACGCCCGCCGCGAAGCCGCCTCGAGCGTTGGATGAGGGCTGTTGCTCAAGCGGGAAAGCGGCCGATCACAGTGGACGAACTCGTGCGCCTCCAGCACATTGTGATCGAGGAGAGCCGGTTCATCAAGCGCGGGCTGCGAGACGCCGGCGGCTTTATTGGCGATCGCGACTGGAACGACGATCCTCTCCCCGAATTCATTTCAGCCCGGCACGAAGACATTAGCGATCTGCTCGGAGGGATCATAGCCGCAGGAAGCAGGATGGCGGAGAGTGGGGTCGATGCCGTACTTCAAGCCTCGGTCATGGCCTTCGCCTTCGTCTTCGTCCATCCCTTCGAAGACGGAAACGGTCGCCTGCATCGGTACCTCATACACCATGTTCTGTCTGAGCGCGGATATACGCCCGCTGGCATGATTTTTCCCATTTCTTCCGTACTTCTTGAACGCCAGGAGGAGTATGGCGAGCGCCTGCGCGGTTACACCGGACCGCTGTTGCCCTTTATCGAATGGGTGCCGACACCGGAGAAAAACGTGAGTGTCCTCAACGACACTGCCGATCTCTACAGGTTCGGGGATTATACGAAGTTGACGGAATTTCTCTATGCTTGCGTCGTACAGACGATCAGGCATGACCTGCCAAATGAGATCGATCACCTCGCGCGCTTCGATGAAGCGAAGGGACGCATTCAGGATTTCCTTGAGATGCCGGACGGGATGATCTCCAGTCTCATCAATTTCATCCGTCAGAACGAGGGTACGCTTTCCAAGAAGCGGCGCAGTCGTGAATTCGAAAAGATGACGGACGAGGAGGTAACGTCAGCGGAAGCGGTGGTTCGCGACGCCTTCGACATCAGCCTATCGAATGAGGATGGCGCGCCCAAAGGCCCGCTCGGCTAGGCTCAGCCTTTCCAATAGGGCCAGCACGTCGATCGACGGTTCAAGCGGTAATGGGGGGCGGCACGAAGGCGCGCACGATTCGCCCGCTATAGGGGTCTCGACGAAGCGGCCTAGCCGAAGGTTAGAAGCTGAAACGGACATGTCCAATTACGAGAGTGCAGTGTTATTTAAGCAATTGGCTCCTGGCTTAAATAGGGGCTGAGCTAAGTTAAGCGCCCTTAAATGGCGGAGCGATACCATTTTGGGCGGGTAGCTGTGTCAGCGAATGGCTTCTTCGGGCTCAGCGGACGATGCTCAACCACCGATATGGAGGAAGGTATTCGATCGGCGTTTACAAGGTCTGCTAGACATCACCGCTTTGGCAGAGGGTGCATTTTCGGAACCGAATACTTCCTGCATGCGCAGGACGCGGATTTGTCGGGAACGATCCTGGCCCGATACGACATAGATCGAACGTCTTGTCGCCAATCGCGAAGAAGGGTGATCTCAAGGCGCTGAGTTTGCTTGTGATGAAATGTTGCCTAGATCATCCAACGATGAACTTGAATTCCGCCTCGCGTCAAAAACGACTTCTCGCCGGCAGCGTTCGAACTTTTCCACCACCAAACGCGCTAGTTTCTACGCTTTTCACGCGGGGGCCATCAGTCGCTCTTCGTGCGTCGTAGCTCGGCGGGTATGGACGGCTTTGGAGGCCTCGGTGCCCGACCTGAGAGATAGGTGACGAATTGTACCGGAGATATGGGTGGTAACACTTTCGGCTTTTTGGCGGGAGGTGTTGATGCCGTGGAGAGAGCCTTCGGTGATCGAGGAACCTCTACGCTCTGTCGCCCGGCTGCTGGAGGCGAAGGCATGAGCGATGTGTGCCGGGAGTTCGGGATCTCGCCCAAGACCGGCTACAAGGTTTTCAACCGCTACAAGGACGATGGCCTGGAGGCGCTGACGGATCGGTCACGGCGGCCTGTGCGCTATGCCAACCAGCTACCCGAAGCAGTCGTGCAACTATCATGCTCACGCTCTCACGGCCGCTTCTTGCCGTTCCCCTTTAGAGATCGTCAAATACTCCCCCTTCAGCCGCATGTGACACCAGCAGGCGAAGGCGGAGCTTGCGAAGGCCAGGCTTTCGCCGATCGCCAGGCGGTTGTTGGAGTTGCTGAGGAGCGTCAATGAGAAAAAGAAAAGGCAGGCGATATAGGCGTGCCATGCGGCGCGCGGAATAATGCCGGCCGTGCGGGCGCGCCAGACGGCGCGGATGAAGGTGGCGAGCATAAAGCCCATGATTGCCGCACCGAACAGGCCGTAACGTACTAGGATTTCCAGATAGCCGTTGTGCAGCAGCGTGTACTGAACATGCGAGTAGCGCGTCTCGGCCCAGCGTTCGAGCCACCGATTGCCCCAGCCGAAGATCGGCGCCGATGAAAAGACTTCCCAGCTGTTCGACCAGAGCTGCAGGCGTTCGTCCATCGACACCGGTGTATTGCTGGAGCTGATGGCGTTTGAAACCACGCCGCCCATCTCATGGCCATTGGCCACATTTTCGACCATGGAAAGGGCTGCCGATACAGTTGGGCCGGCCGTTTTGTCCAGATTGTGCCTGACGCCATAGATCCCTGCGATCAACAGGGCCGCGACGGCGATAATAATGATGGCACCGCTCCTCAGGCGCAGGTAGGTCAGCGTAATGAGCGCAAGGACAGGCAGTGTGATGCCGAGTGCCAGCCAGACGCCTTTCGACTTGGCACCGTAAATGGCGATGAAACAGAGCGCGAAGATGAAGGGCGACGCGATATAGGCGAAGCGGGCGATCCGGCGGTCGCTCGATTTGTTCGTTAGGTAATGCAACAGCCAGAATAGGGTGAAGATCACGATCATGCCGCAGGCGACGGCGCCGTGGATCTGGTTGTTCATAATCAGCGGGCGGATGGTTTCGCCGGCAAAGACCTCGCGCAGATGCTGAGTGGCGACCAGCATGACGAGCACCACGGCGAAATAGGCCGCGACGATCTTTTCCATCAGCTCTTCGTAGAGCAGGAAGGCGACGCCCATGATGGGGAAGAAGAAGGGGAAGGCATAGAGCCAATCCGAAGCGCCGATATCGTGCTGCGGCGTCAGCCAGAAGGTGATGAAGAAACGCGCCATGACATAGAAGGCCCAGCCCATGCAGAGCCAGCCGATCCAATCGGTGCGCGGCCGTATCGGCGCCTTCATATAGTAGTAGAGGGCGATCAGAGAGAGGAGCGCGGTGGCATACCGGTAGGCGTCGCTCTCGACGACGGTCGGCGAAGCGATAAGCAGCCAGAGAATGCCGCCGATGATGGCGAGCGGCTTCGTCATGTTGCTTCCTGCCTTCGTGACGCCGATCGGTTCGGCTGCAAGATCAGCATGCGGTTTGTTGATGCGCGAGTCGTCCAATGTCGTCATCCGCCTTTGTCCAGAATCGGTTCACCATCCGGCATTCCTCGCCCCGTCACGGGCCGTATGGTCGCAAAGGGGCAGGAATACGGCAATTTTCCCGCGCCGTTGTGTCACTGATGCCGATTTCGCTGATTGTTTGTCAATGAGCAACTCCGTCGCGCCGGACCACTTTCAATACCGTCAGGAAAATGATCTTCAGATCGAAAAGAAAGGAGCGTCGGTGCAGATAGTCCTCGTCCAGCGCCACCTTCTCGGGGATCGGCAGCTCGTCGCGGCCGTTGACCTGCGCCCAACCGGTCAAGCCCGGTAGCAAAGCGTCGACGCCACGTTCCGTGCGCAGTGCGACGAGATCGTGCTGGTTGAATAGCGCCGGGCGCGGGCCGACGATGCTCATCTCGCCTCTCAGGATGCACCAAAGCTGCGGCAACTCGTCGAGGCTCGACTTGCGCAGGAAGGAGCCGATCGGCGTCAGATAGATCTTGGGGTCCTTCAACAGATGGGTCGCAACCGCCGGCGTATCCGTACGCATGCTTCGAAATTTCGGCATGCGGAAGATCTTATTTTTCCGGCCGACCCGATCCGACCAATAGAGGATCGGACCAGGTGAGGTCAGACGCACTGCAAGTGCGACGATCAGGATCGGGATGAAAAAAACGATGGTCGCGGCTAGAGCGGCGAGAAAATCGAAAAGGCGCTTGGCGATCGTATAAAACATCGTCTCTTGTCGTTGCATCACCCTCTGTTCTGAGGGTGATCAAGGTCGTCAGTGTTCCGTCCATCTCATATCGCGATTTCAAGCACAACCAGTCCCGGCAAGATTCCCCGCCCTTGTTCTAAGCAGACATCCCGTGCAAAGCATGTCCCAATTAATCATGGTGCGGAAAAGTGGAGGCAGCTGGCGGATGATCCTGGTGACGGGTGCGACGGGTTTTGTCGGACAAGCTCTGTGCACGGAGCTTTCCCGCCGGCGAATGGAGTATCGGCCGGTCAGCCGCAACTCCCGCCCAGGCTTCGTCGCCATCGGGACGATGGATCGCGATACGGATTGGACCGATGCGCTTGCCGGCGTCGATGTCGTCATGCATCTGGCGGCCCGCGTCCATGTCATGAACGAGAGCGCCGCCGATCCCTTGGCTGCGTTCCGAGCCGTCAATGTCGATGCGACCGTCAACCTGGCGCGACAAGCCGCGGCCGCGAGCGTAAAACGCTTCGTCTTCCTGAGCTCGATCAAGGTCAATGGCGAGGAGACGGCGGAGGGGGAGCCTTTCAAGGCTTCCGATATACCGAATCCGGAAGATGCCTACGGCCGCTCGAAACTGGAGGCGGAGGAGGCCTTGCTCGCGATATCAGCGGAAACGGGCATGGAGGTCGTCATCATCCGGCCGCCGCTCGTCTATGGTCCCGGCGTTAAGGCGAATTTCGCAAGCTTGATGAGGTGGGCTGCGCGGCCGTTTCCCTGGCCGTTTGGGGCGGTTCGAAACCGCAGGTCGCTCGTTTATATCGGCAATCTCGTCGATTTCATGCTGCTCTGCGCCAGCCACTCTGCCGTCAGTAATCGTGTATTCCTGGTCAGCGATGGCGAAGATCTTTCGATTGGCCAGCTGATCTCCAAACTATCTCTGGCTGCAGGGCGCAAGGCTTGGATACTACCGCTGCCGCCTGCGCTGCTTGAGGGACTTGCCGCAATTCTGGGACGTCGAGCCGCCGCGCGGCGATTGCTTAGCTCGCTTCAGGTCGATATTGGCGAGACGCGGGCGCTCACCGGCTGGTCGCCGCCTTACTCCGTCGAAGAAGGGTTGGCGGCAACGGTCGCCGGCGGGGATAAAGGCGCGCTGAGCTAGCGTTTCAGCCTTACAGACTCCAGACTGAGTGACCTTCCAGCAGAGGATTACTCCGATCGAGAGCTGCCTTCACGTCGACGACGACGCCGTTCTCGCTCAAGAGATCGAGGATAGTGGCTGCACCTTCCGCCAGATAGGATTTATGGGGAACGGCAAGCACGACGGCATCAAGCTTGCCGAAATCCTTCAGCTCCATCAGGCGAATGCCGTATTCCTCCTCGGCTTCCGCATGGCTCGCCATCGGATCGTGCACCAGCGGCTCCAGGCCGAACTGATGCAGTTCGCTTATAATGTCGGGAACGCGGCTGTTGCGCAGGTCAGGCACATTTTCCTTGAAGGTCAGACCGAATATGCCGATGCGCGCGCCATTGATCGGCTTTTTCGCCGCAACCAGCATCTTGATGAGCTTCTGGGCAATGAAGGCGCCCATTCCGTCATTGATGCGGCGGCCGGAGAGGATGACTTCGGGATGATAGCCGAGCTCTTCTGCCTTGGCAGTCAGATAATAGGGGTCGACGCCGATGCAGTGGCCGCCGACCAGGCCGGGAGTAAAGGGCAGGAAGTTCCATTTCGTCCGTGCCGCCTTTAAAACATCGGCGGTGCGGATATCCATTTTCTCGAAAATGATCGAAAGCTCGTTCATCAGTGCGATGTTGACGTCGCGCTGGGTGTTTTCGATCACCTTGGCGGCCTCGGCCACCTTAATACTCGGGGCGCGATGAATGCCCGCCTCGACCACGGCACCATAGATGGCGGCGATCTTTTCCAAGGTTTCCGCATCATCGCCGGCGACGACCTTCACGATGCGCTCAAAGGTGTGTTCCTTGTCGCCAGGGTTGATTCGTTCCGGCGAATAGCCGACATGGAAATCCTCGCCCTGGCGCAGCCCGGAAACTTCCGCCAGCACCGGGCCGCAGACCTCTTCGGTAACGCCGGGATAGACGGTCGATTCATAGACAACGATCGAACCCTTGCGCAGGACTTTGCCGACGGTGCGCGAGGCGGAAATCATGGGCCGCAGGTCGGGCTGGCGGTTCCGATCGATCGGCGTCGGCACGGCAACGATGAAGATATCGCGATCCTTGAGATCCTCGATCTCGCTGCTGATGTGCAGTCCGCTCGACCGCAGCCGTTCAGAAGAAATCTCCCGGGTATCGTCCTTGCCCGCCTGCAGCGCAGTGACGCGAGAGGCTTTGATGTCGAAGCCGACCACATCATGGAATTTTTCGGCAAGCGCAATCGCGACAGGTAGGCCAACATAACCGAGGCCAATGACGGCAATTTTTTCGTTCAACACAACATACCTCGAACACTCCGCCTGAATTAGCCCGAATTTGAAGCTGATGTCAGCGCCTAATATTTGCCCTCGGGATCATTTCAGCCGCAGTCGCATGAATGTGATGACCGGTCGGTCACTTTGAAACAAGTGTGAAACGGCGGCATTGCGGCATTTCGTGACAAGAGTTTCAGGTGGGTGATGGGACGTCTATCGAAACTTTCTGATTTCGAACCTATTTATTGGGAGTGACTTCATTTCTTTGAAAGCGTATTCGCAATGCGAAACAGCTATCTCAAACATCTGCGCACACAGCGCGAGCAGCTTGAAGCCAAGCTTGAGCTGCACATTGCCCGCTATTGTTTTGGCGAAGGCGAGGTGGACGACGGTACCGAGGCGGAGCTCCGTCAACGCATCGCGGAAATCTCCGACGAGATTGCCGCTCTCGAGGCCGAACGCGCGGAGTAAGATTTGCGCGCGCCACCTCACTTTATCGTCATGCTAGGTCCTTGCTTTCCGAATTCGTCATGCGTGCATCGGCGCGGAACGCTTCCATACCAATCTTGTGTAGATGGCGGTATTGCGCGGTATCAGGCGGGATCCGGCTCGCCTCGATCAAGGCGCCGAGCAGGAACGCACGATCGGCCTTTCGCAAGCCAGCCTTGATGATCAATCCGCCGAAGATCATCTTTTCGCGCGTTTCGCGCTTGCGATCTTTTATCATGTCACGCTGCTGCCTGCGTTCGAGAAGCATAATCCGCTGATCTAGCCTCTTAAGTGGATGCGCCCGTTTTCCTTTTTTCACCGTCGCGAAATCGCGCTGTGATTTCGGCGAGAACCTCATTGAGCTCGGCGTCGGAAATGTCCAGTTCCGCGAGACCTGCCCTCCGTGCCGCGCTAGCGAAACGTTCATTGGCCTTGGCGACCATCCTCTTGCGCTTCTCCCTGAGCAGCTCGATCTGCGTGTCCATCTCGGAAGCCGTGCTTCTTGCACGCATGCCCTGTCCTTTCTTTCATCGGGATCAAATCTAATGGAATCTTTTATACTGCATTAAATGCAGTAGTCAAATGGACTGAAATAATATAGGAAAGTGGAATTCATCCTAGAAAACCGGCCTATTATGGGCCTTTTCGCCAGGTCTCTCGATATCTATGCGGTACCGATGTGCTGGAAAAGGAAGAGTCAAATTTGGCTATTATGTTTTTGAGAGCGAAAATGATCAGCCGCGGAGCGGGACAGAGCGTTGTCTCGGCTGCTGCCTATCGGCATCGTACCAAGATGACGGATGAGCAGGTGGGGACCAAGTTCCGCTACTCCGCAGGCGCGGCCGAACTCATATACGAGGAACTCGCTCTTCCTGATGATACGCCGGCATGGTTGCGAGTTTTGATCGACGGACGATCGGTTGCCGGCGCCAGTGAAGCGCTCTGGAATGTTGTCGATCGTTTCGAGACCCGGTGCGATGCACGGCTTGCGCGCGAGATCATCCTTGCCCTTCCAAACGAGCTCAGCAGGACGGAGAATATTGCGCTGGTGCGCGATTTCGTTCGCGAGAACCTCCTGTCGTGCGGAATGGTTGCAGACTGGGTCTATCACGATAAGAAGGGAAATCCGCACGTCCACGTTATGACCACACTGCGTCCGCTGACCGCGGAAGGGTTTGGGCCGAAGCAGATCGCTATCGTCGACGACACCGGCGAGCCTCTGCGCCTCAAAAGCCCAGATAGGCCGAAAGGAACAATCATTTACCGTCCGTGGGCAGGCAACAAGGAAACGATGGAGGAGTGGAAGCTTGCCTGGGCTCAAACGCTAACGCGCCATCTGGCACTTGCCGGTCACGATATCCGCATAGACGGCCGCTCCTACGAGGAGCAGGGATTGCGGGGAATGGGGCGGCGCCATATCGGTCCTGCCCGTACGGCGCTTCTACGCAAAGGTGCCAATGTCTATTTCGCGCCGGCGGCATTGGCACAGCGTTACGAGACGGCGGAACGCCTCACTGCCGACCCCGGGCTACTGCTTAGGCAACTCAGCAATGAGCGCTCGACCTTCGATGAAACCGAGATTGCCCGCGCCCTGCACCGCCATGTTGATGATCCAATCGTCTTTGCCAATATCCGCGCGAAACTGATGGCGTCTGAGGAATTGGTAATGCTGCGGCCGCAGAAGGTGAGTGCGGAAACTGGTGCGGTCGAGCTGCCGGCAGTCTTCACGACGCGCGCGACGATCAGAACCGAATTCCACATGGCGCGGTCGGCATTCAATCTCTCGAACATCGGTGGCTTTGCGGTATCACCTTCCCAAGTTGATGCTGCGATTGTTGAGATTGAGGCGGCGCCCGACAAGGCCATTCGCCTTGACCCTGAGCAGCTCGATGCGGTTCGGCATGTCACAGCTGATAGCGGCATTGCCGCAGTCGTCGGTATTGCGGGCGCTGGCAAATCGACATTGCTGAGCGTGGCACGTATTGCCTGGGAGCGAGACGGCAGGCGCGTCCTCGGAGCGGCGCTCGCCGGTAAGGCGGTGGAGGCATTGAATAGCAGTTCCGGGATCCGTTCGCGTACAATTGCCGCTTGGGAGCTTGCCTGGAAAAACGACTATGACCTGCTGCAGAAGGGCGACGTGTTGGTTCTAGACGAAGCTGGCATGGTATCGTCGCAACAGATGGCGCGTCTTCTCAAACGCGTCGAGGATGCGGGCGCGAAAGCAGTTCTTGTTGGCGACGCAATGCAACTTCAGCCGATCCAGGCGGGGGCTTCCTTCCGTGCCATCATCGAGCGGATCGGCTTTGCCGAATTGGTCGGCGTTCGCCGCCAGCGGCACGAATGGGCGCGAGAGGCGTCCCGTCTGTTTGCCCGTGGAAATGTTGAGGAAGCCTTGAAGGCCTATAGCGCCCATGGCCATCTCCTTGAAAGTGACACGCGCAATGATGCGGTTCAACGCATCGTCTCCGACTGGGCCAGCGCTCGCCTTGAGGTCATTGCCAAGGCGCAGGTCGAAGGTCGTAAGTTGCGTGGCGACGAGTTGATGGTTCTGGCCCACACCAACAGCGATGTGAGACGCCTCAACGACGCGATCCGTGCGATCCTGTTGCAACAGGATGCGCTTGGGGAGGGTAGGTCGTTTCGTACAGAGCGCGGCATACGTGAGTTTAGCGAGGGAGACCGGATCATCTTCCTCGAAAATGCACGGTTCGTCGAACCCAAAGCCCCTCACTTAACTGTTCAGCACGTCAAGAACGGCATGTTTGGAACGGTCATATCGACAGCGGGTCGAGGCGGGGTACCATTGCTTTTGGTTCGGTTGGACAGTGGTCGGGATGTCATGTTCTCCGAGGAGACTTATCGCAACGTCGACCATGGCTATGCCGCAACGATTCACAAGACTCAAGGATCGACCTTCAACCGCGCTTTCGTGCTGGCAACAGGCATGATGGACCGACACCTGACATATGTTGCCATGACGCGTCATCGCGAGCGTGTCGATCTTTATGCGGCAAGGGAAGATTTTCAGCCAAAGTTCGAACGGGCCAAGACGACACGCGTCGAGCATGCCACTGGCATCACCGGCGAGGTTGTTGAAATCGGACTTGCGAAGTTTCGCAAGCGGGACGACTCTGGTCCTTCTCCTTATGTCGACGTCAGAACGACCGATGGAACCACGCATCGCCTTTGGGGCGTCAATCTGCCCAAGGCGCTTGAGACGGCCGGCGTCGGGGTCGGGGATATAGTGACCATGCGCAAGGAGGGGACTGAAAAAGTTACCGTTAAAATGCCCGTTGTTGATGAGGAAACGGGGGCGAGGCATTTCGAGGATCGCATTGTCGGCCGCAATATTTGGACGGCATATTCAATTGATAAGGCCGAGGCTCGGATGGAGCAAATTGACGCCGAACACCGCCCGCCGACGCTCTTTGCGCAATTGATTGAACGGCTGTCGCGCCCCGGCGAAAAGACTACGACGCTCGATTTCGAAAACGAGCCGTCTTATCAATCCGTAGCTTTCGATTTCGCACGGCGGCGCGGCATCGACACTATCGCGGAGTATGGTTACGCCGTCGAGTTACAGGTGGAGCGCCTATCCAATTGGCTCACGGCAAAAAGTGATCATGTGGCGCGGCTCTGGCGACGGGCGAACGTGCCCCTGGAGGTGCCAGTCGCAACTTCAGGGGGGAATGCTTTTATTCACTCAACACACGACAGAGACGCCTTGCCCGTTCCGGGGGCGGATGCTTCCGATCTATTACCCGCAGTGAACTCCCTTAGCCCATCGTTTGCAGAAGAGGCGCGTCTCGCCCAACTCGCATCTCCTGCGATGTTGCCGGCGGTCACGAAATTCAATGTAAGCCTCGACGAGGAGGCCCGAACACGCGTAATCGAGACTGAGCATTACAAACAGGCGAGAGCAGCACTCACCGCGACTGGGTCCGTGATCTGGCGCGATCCCGCAGCCGCTGTGGCGATGATCGAAGATCTGGTGCATAAGCAGATCGACCCTGAGCGTATTGCACGTGCCGTCGCCACAGAGCCAACTGCCTATGGCCCTTTGCGCGGTAGCGGCAGAACGTTGGATAGGCTGCTCGCTGGTGGCCGCGAGCGTAGGGAAGCTCTGCGGGCGGTTGAAGCAGTTGGTGCTAATGTACGCTCTCTGGGGCGATTTTACTTGAGCGCTTTTGAGGACGAAATAGCGGCGGTCATGATAGAGCGGGAACGGATGGCAATACCTATTCCGGCGTTGACGAGAACCGCTCAGACAGCGCTGCGACACATTTCGTCCGAGACGGAGAAGAAGCCGCGCGAACTGGCACGATTGGTCCGGTCGTTGTCGGCAGATGTCCGTCAGGAATTTTCTCTCGTTAGCAAGGCACTTGATGCTCGCTTCGGACCCGGTGTCATTTTGCGCAATGAAGCTGATGCTGCCAACATGGTCTCAAAGTCTCAGCAGACGGACTTCAAGGCCATCCTGGGCCAATTGCGCATGGTCCAACGTGTCGTCGCTACAGATAGGGCAGAAGAGATTATCGCCGAGCGCCAACTTCGAACGATCAACCATGCCCGTGGCGTTGATCGCTGAGAGCATCCGGAGATTTTAGAGGGAACGATAGGCTTATATCCGGACCGACCGGCGCCGCACGGCGATGTTTCGCTTCTCCAGCGCGCAAACGTCTCGACATCGGAGGTCATTCGGCGCGATAAGGTCGGAGACGATCGAAGCGAGCGAGAAAGCAATGAAGCCGAGCCTGCCCACCCTTCTGAGCATCAATGGCGGCTATGTCGATACCGCGGGGTTTCTTGCCCTGCATGGCCTGTTCACGGCGCATGTCACGGGCAATTTCGTCACGCTCGGTGCTTCCCTGGCGCTTGGAACGTCGGGCGCGCTGGCCAAGCTTCTGGCGTTGCCGGTTTTCTGCGTCGTCGTCATTCTCGCCCGTCTCCTTGGCGGCGATCTCTCGCGGCGCAATCTGCCGACGCTGCAGATCATCCTCTCGCTGAAATTGCTGCTATTAGCGTTCGCGGCGATCCTCGCTTTGCGCTTCGGTCCGTTTGGCGATGGAGACGGCTGGCAGCCGCTTCTGACGGGCATGACCCTTGTCGCCGCCATGGCTATCCAGACGACGGCGCATCGCATTCACCTCGGCTCGACACCACCGACGACCATGATGACGGGCACGACGACGCAGATCATGATCGACATCGCCGATCTGCTCCATGGTGCCAAGCCAGAAGAAAAGGCGGCGATGCAGGCGCGGCTTCGCCGCATGGGAGCGGCCGTCGGCGGCTTTGCCTTCGGCTGCGCGCTGGCGGCGGCGCTTTTCCTGATCGTCGGCATGGCTTGTTTCCTGCTGCCGCCGGTTCTGGCGCTTGCGGGAATTCTCATGCATAGCGGCAAGGCGGAGGTGAAGCCGGCTTAGCTTTTTCGCCTGCGTCCATTCTTGAGACTACCAATCTTGCTCCTTTCTCCCGCCTTGCAAGTCGGCTACAGCTCTCTAAGTGTACGCGTCGGATCGAACCGGTCCGCCGCGTTCGAGGCGGCAAATCCTTGTGAGTTAAGAAGGGATGGTCATGGCAGGAGAAACGGTGCTTGTGGTCGGCGGAGCCGGATATATCGGTTCGCACACTTGTCTGGATCTGGCGAATAAGGGGTTCAAACCCGTCGTCTACGACAATTTCTCCAATGGGCATCGCGAATTCGTCAAATGGGGTCCGGCCGAGGAAGGCGATATCCGCGATCGGGCGCGCCTCGACGAGGTGCTGGCCAAGCACAAGCCTGCCGCTATCCTGCATTTCGCCGCACTGATCGAGGTCGGCGAATCGGTCAAGGATCCCGTCGCCTTCTACGAAAACAATGTCATCGGCACGCTGACGCTGCTGTCCGCAGCGCAGGCGGCCGGTGTGAAGGCTTTCGTCTTCTCCTCGACCTGCGCAACATACGGTCTGCCGCAGAGCGTGCCGCTGGACGAGAGCCACCAGCAGGTGCCGATCAATCCTTATGGCCGCACGAAATATATCGTCGAGCAGGCGCTGACGGATTATGACCAATACAAGGGGCTGCGCTCCGTGGTTCTGCGCTATTTCAATGCTGCCGGCGCCGATTTCGAGGGGCGCATCGGCGAATGGCATACGCCGGAAACCCATGCGATCCCGCTCGCCATCGATGCCGCCCTTGGTCGCCGTCAGGGCTTCAAGGTCTTCGGCAGCGACTATGACACGCGCGACGGCACCTGCGTGCGCGATTACATCCATGTGTTAGACCTCGCCGACGCTCATGTGCGAGCCGTGCAATATTTGCTTGATGGCGGCGATTCCGTCGCGCTCAACCTCGGCACCGGCACGGGAACGACGGTGAAGGAATTGCTCGGAACGATCGAGACCGTGTCGAACCGGCCGTTTCCGGTCGAGTATGTCGGCCGCCGCGAGGGCGATTCGACGACGCTTGTCGCGAATAACGACAAGGCTCGCGATATTCTTGGCTGGTCGCCGCAATATGACCTGACCGAGATCATCCAATCCGCCTGGAATTGGCATGCCAAATCCAACCAGCACTAAACGGCGTTCTGTCGCTGGTGTTGAGGGCAAACGCCCGAATGTCCTGCTGATTTCAGCCGACCAGTGGCGGGGAGATTGCCTCTCCGCCGTCGGGCATCAATGCGTGAAGACGCCGAATGTCGATGCGCTCGCGCGGGAAGGCGTGCTCTTCCGGCGGCACTATGCCGGAACGGCCCCCTGTTCGCCGGCGCGCGCGACGCTCTATACCGGTCTTTACCAGATGAACCATCGTGTTTGCCGCAATGGTTCGCCGCTGGATGGCCGTTTCGACAATGTCGCGCTCGCGGCGCGGCGGGCCGGCTATGACCCGACGCTGTTCGGCTATACCGACACGGCGCCCGATCCGCGCCGCCGCGATCCCCACGATCCGCATCTGACGACCTATGAGGGAGTACTGCCCGGCTTCACGCCGCGGCAGCTTTTGCCCGAGCACGAGAAACAATGGCTTTCCTGGCTGCGGTCGCGCGGCCATGCCGATGCCGTCAGCCGGGATATCCATATTCCCGTCGGCGCCGAACCCGGCGAGATTTCCAGCAACGCACCCGCCTATTCCAAGGAGGAGACGCAGACGGCCTTTCTGGCGGGCGAATTCATCCGCTGGCTCGGCGAACAGGATCAGCCCTGGTTCGCGCATGTTTCCTTCCTAAGGCCGCATCCGCCTTTCTCGGTGCCGGAGCCTTATAACCGTATGTTTTCGCCCGCCGACGGCCCGACCTTTGCGCGCGCCGCCGATCGCGAGACGGAAATGGCAGCGCATCCGCTGCTCGCCTTTGGCCTACCACTGATCGGCAAGAGCGGCTTCATCTATGGCGGCAAAGGCTCCATTAGCGACTGGACGTCACAAGACTTTGCGGCGATCCGCGCGATCTATTACGGCATGATTGCCGAGGTCGACGCGCAGCTCGGCCGGATCTGGCAGGCATTGAAGGATGCAGGCGCCTGGGACGATACCATCATCGTCTTCACATCAGATCATGCCGAGATGATGGGCGACCACTGGATGCTCGGCAAGGGCAGTTTCTTCGACGGCAGCTATCATGTGCCGCTCGTTATTCGCAATCCCGGCCAGCTTGCCACGCACGGCCGGCAGGTGGAGCATTTCACCAGTGCTGCGGATATTTTCCCGAGCCTGTGCGACCGGCTTGGCATCGCCCCGGCAAATCATGTCGATGGCGAAAGCCTGCTGCCGTTCCTTTCCGGTTCCGAGCCGGAAAACTGGCGCGACGCGGCTTTCTGGGAGTTCGATTTCCGCGATATTGCCGAGGGTGTCCCCGAGCAGCATTTCGGCTTGCGGTCCAATGCCTGCAATCTGGCGGTCGTTCGCGACGAGCGCTTCAAATATGTCCATTGCGCCGGGCTGCCGCCGCTGCTCTTCGATTTGGCGAAGGATCCGGCCGAGCTGTCCAATGTCGCCGAAGACGGCGCCTATATGGCGATCAGGCTTACCTATGCCGAAAAGCTGCTTTCCCTTCGCGCGGAGCATCTCGACCAGACGCTCGCCTATACGGAACTGACGGAAAAAGGGCCGGTCTCGCTCCGGCCCTGAATCATCTTAGCCGAGTGCGCCGAGATAATTCATCTTGCCCACCGCCAGGCCGCGGCTGCGCAGGATGTCGTGCGCAGTGGTGACGTGGAAGAAGAAGTTCGGCAGCGCGAATTTCGCCAGGTAATCTTCGCCCTTGAAGGTGATCTTGTTGCCTCCCGGCGTGATCGTCACTTCCCGCGTTTCGCTGCCTTCCATGGTGGCCGGCGTGATCGTCGCCAAAAAATCCTGCGTCTTCTTCAGACGCTCCCGCAAGTCCGCGACGGTCGTCTCGTTATCTTCGAAACGCGGCGCATCGATCCCGGCGAGACGGGAAATGGTGAGCTTCGCCGTATCCGAGGCGCGCTGGTACTGGCCGGAGAGCGGCAGCATGTCGTCGATCAGGCGCGCGGAAACGAGTTCCTCCGCCGCAATGCCTTTCTCCGTCGCATAGGCTTCGATCTTGTCGAGATAGGCCGAAAGGTTTTGCAGGCCGCGTTGAAAGATGGGGACTGAGAAACTGTACATCGAGGGCATGCGTTTTCTCCATTGCGGGCCGCGGCGCGGCTGGTGGGTTTGCCGACATTCTATTCCGTTTCCATCTCGATGGAATAATCGTTCTACGGTATCGGCGCTTATATGTAGGGTTAGACCGCCTATTCTTGCACCAGCGGACACGAGAAAACGCGTCGTCGTGAGGTCCCGTTTCGGGGACTAGAATTTGCTGTTGACCTTTCCCTTGAAAAATGGAATGAATATTCCGGATAGAGAATTTTACGGTTTGTTTGTTCCGTTTTTCGATGTGGTCGCCATGGGAGTGGCGGCTGAATTGACTAGAGGCCCCGCAGTCGAAACTGGGGGCTCCGGCATTTAGGAGGGGTGTGGCCGGGCACCTTATCTGGGAGGAAAACATGAAGAAATTTATCCTTGGCTCCGCGATGGCTCTTCTGCTGTCGACCGCTGCCCACGCCCAAACCATCGGCGTTTCGATGGCGCTCTTCGACGACAACTTCCTGACCGTTCTGCGCAACGGCATGCAGGACTACGCCAAGGACAAGGGCGTGACCCTGCAGGTCGAAGACGCCCAGAACGACATCGCCAAGCAGCAGAGCCAGATCCAAAACTTCATCGCCAGTAAGGTCGATGCCATCATCGTGAACCCGGTCGATACCGACGCGACGGCTGCGATTTCCAAGCTCGCCGCCGACGCAAAGATCCCGCTCGTCTACGTCAACCGCGAGCCGGCAAACGTCGACAGCCTTCCGGACAAACAGGCTTTCGTCGCCTCGAACGAGCAGGAATCCGGTACGCTGGAAGCCAAGGAAGTCTGCCGGCTGCTGGGCGGGAAGGGTAAGGCCGTCATCATGATGGGCGAGCTTTCCAACCAGGCTGCCCGCATGCGCACCAAGGACGTCCATGATGTCGTGGCGACCGACGAGTGCAAGGGCATTAAGATCGTTCAGGAGCAGACCGCCAACTGGCAGCGCACCCAGGGTGCCGACCTGATGACCAACTGGCTCTCCAGCGGCATCGAATTCGATGCCGTCATCTCCAACAATGATGAAATGGCGATCGGCGCTATCCAGGCACTAAAAGCTTCCGGCAAGTCGCTGGACAAGATCGTCGTTGCGGGCGTCGACGCCACGCAGGACGCGCTTGCCGCCATGCAGGCTGGCGACCTGAAGGTCACCGTGTTCCAGGATGCCGCCGGCCAGGGCAAGGGTGCAGTCGATGCCGCACTCAAGCTTGCCAAGGGCGATAAGGTCGAGAAGAAGGTCTATATCCCCTTCCAGCTCGTCACGCCGGCTAACGTCAAGGACTTCGTCAAGAAGAACTGAGGACGAGAGTGATCGACGGATACGGGCTTAAAAAGCCCGTATCCTTTGAAATCCGATCTGCCCGGGAGGGAAAAATGGTTGTGAGCCCATCCACCATGGCGGCGGTGCGCGCCAGCGGCGTTGTTCCCAATGCCGCCTATCTGTTGAGCGCCGAAGGCATCCGCAAGGAATTCCCCGGCGTGCTCGCCCTCGATGACGTTTCCTTCCGCCTGAAGCGTGGAACGGTGCATGCGCTGATGGGCGAAAACGGCGCGGGCAAGTCGACGCTGATGAAGATCCTTGCCGGTATCTATATCCCCGATCAGGGCGAGGTACGCCTCAAGGGCGTCGAAATCCGGCTGAAGTCACCGCTCGACGCACTGGAAAACGGTATCGCCATGATTCATCAGGAATTGAACCTGATGCCATTCATGACGGTTTCGGAGAATATATGGATCCGCCGCGAGCCGAAGAACCGTTTTGGCCTCGTCGACCATGCGGAGATGAGCCGCAAGACCGAGGAGCTCTTCCAGCGCCTCAACATTTCCATCGATCCTGAAATCCAGGTGCGCGAGCTTTCTGTCGCAAGCCGCCAGATGGTCGAAATCGCCAAGGCGGTCTCCTATAATTCCGACGTGCTGATCATGGATGAGCCGACCTCGGCGCTCACCGAGCGCGAGGTGGCGCATCTATTCCAGATTATCCGCGACCTGCGCGCCCAGGGCATCGGCATCGTCTACATCACCCACAAGATGAACGAGCTGTTCGAGATCGCCGACGAGTTTTCGGTGTTCCGCGACGGCAAATATATCGGCACGCATGCCTCCACCGATGTGACGCGCGACGACATCATCCGCATGATGGTCGGCCGCGAGATCACGCAGATGTTCCCGAAGGAGGAAGTGCCGATCGGCGAGACCGTGCTGTCGGTCAAGGATTTGAGCCTCGACGGCGTCTTCTCCAATGTGTCCTTCGATGTGAGGGCCGGCGAGATCCTCGGCGTGGCCGGGCTTGTCGGATCGGGTCGGTCGAATGTGGCCGAGACCATCTTCGGCGTGACGCCTGCTACCTCCGGCACGATCGAGCTTTTTGGCAAGAAGGCCGAGATTTCCTCGCCGGCGGCGGCAATCCGCCACGGGATGGCCTTCCTGACGGAGGACCGCAAGGATACCGGCTGTCTTCTCATCTTGAGCGTGCTCGAGAACATGCAGGTGGCCGTGCTGCACGACAAGTTCGTGCGAGGCGGCTTCGTGCAGGAGGGCGCGATCGAAGAGGCCTGCGAGGAGATGGCACGCAAGCTGCGCGTCAAGACGCCGAACCTCGACGAACGCATCGAAAATCTGTCCGGCGGCAATCAGCAGAAGGCCCTGATCGGCCGGTGGATGCTCACCAATCCGCGCATTCTGATCCTGGACGAGCCGACGCGCGGCATCGATGTCGGCGCCAAGGCCGAGATCCATCGTCTCGTTACCGAGATGGCGCGCAACGGCGTCGCCGTCATCATGATCTCGTCGGAAATGCCCGAGGTGCTTGGCATGAGCGACCGCATTATGGTCATGCATGAAGGACGGGTCACGGGATTCCTGGATCGTGCGGACGCAACTCAAGTGAAGGTGATGGAGCTGGCCGCGCAGTGACGCCGCCAATCATCGCAAGGGAGGATTGAACCATGGTTAGCAAAGTTGCAGAGGCGACCGCCCCGGCGGTCACACGGCCAAGACGTCGCCGCGTGCCGCCCGAACTCGGCATCTTCCTGGTGCTGATCGGCATCGCGCTCCTCTGCGAGGTCCTCGGCTGGATCTTCGTCGGCCAGAGCTTCCTGATGAACCTGCAGCGCCTGAAGATCATGATCCTGCAGGTCTCGGTCATCGGCATCATCTCGGTCGGCGTGACGCAGGTCATCATCACAGGCGGTATCGACCTCTCGTCCGGCTCCGTCGTCGGCTTGACGGCCATGGTCGCTGCAAGCTTTGCCCAGTCGTCGACATGGGCAAGGGCCGTCTATCCCGCACTGACCGACATGCCATTCTTCGTGCCGATCGGCATTGGCTTGCTGATCGGCCTGCTTGCCGGCTACATCAACGGTCAGCTGATCACGAAAACGAAGATCCCGCCCTTCATCGCGACGCTCGGCATGATGGTTTCGGCCCGCGGCCTGTCGAAGCTTTATACCAAGGGCCAGCCGATCTCAGGCCTGACCGACCAGTTCAATTTCATCGGGTCGGGAATTTGGCCGGTCGTCGTCTTCCTCATCATCGCGGTCCTCTTCCATGTCGTGCTGCGCTACACGCGCTATGGCAAGTTCACCTATGCGATCGGCGCCAATGTGCAGGCGGCGCGCGTATCGGGCATCAATGTCGAGGCGCATCTGGTCAAGGTCTATGCGATTGCCGGGCTTCTGGCCGGCCTTGCCGGCATCATCACGGCCGCCCGCGTGCAGACGGCGCAGGCCGGCATGGGTGTGAACTACGAGCTGGATGCGATCGCGGCTGCGGTCATTGGCGGCACGTCGCTGACCGGCGGCGTCGGTCGCATCGCCGGCACGGTGATCGGCACGGTCATCCTCGGTGTCATGATCTCCGGCTTCACCTTCCTCAATGTCGATGCCTATTACCAGGAAATCGCCAAGGGGTTCATCATCGTCGCGGCTGTTGCCATCGACGTCTACCGCCAGAAGAAGCGGGCCAAGCGCTGAAATGCCCGACACATCGTCAGCGTTCTAACATGCTCTCAAGGCGGGGTTTTTACCCCGCCTTTTCCATTTGACGATGCCATTCCATGCAAATGCAAATTTTTTTCATTTGGGTATGGCGAATCCTGTCAGCTTTTCTATTCTGGCCGCTTTCCATTCGCTCACTCGAGCGCTTCATCCGGGATAGACAATGCAAGCCGTATTCGATGGTCATAACGACGTTCTCCTGAGGCTCTGGCATCACGCGCGCGACGGCGCCGACCCGATCGCCGAATTCCGGGACGGGACGTCGAGCGGTCACATCGATGCTCCGCGGGCCAAGGCCGGCGGTTTGGCCGGGGGGCTGTGCGCCATCTATATTCCCTCGGGCGATCTCGTTTTCGCCGATCCTGATAGCAATGGCCATTATGCCACGCCTTTGGCGGCTCCGCTGGAGCGCGCGCCCTCTCTCGACATCGCGCTGGACATGGCCGCGATCGCGCTGAGACTCGACCGCGCCGGCGCCTGGAAGCTCTGCCGGTCCACGGCCGACATTCGCGACTGCATGGAGAAAGGCATTTTCGCTGCTGTTATGCACATGGAAGGCTGCGAGGCGATCGATGCCAATCTCGTCGCGCTCGAAACCTTCTATGCCGCCGGTCTGCGCTCGCTCGGCCCCGTCTGGAGCCGCAACAATGTCTTTGCCCATGGCGTGCCTTTCGCCTATCCGAGTTCGCCGGATACAGGACCTGGCCTCACCGAGGCTGGTTTCGCGCTGGTGCGCGCCTGCAACCAGCTCGGCATTCTCGTCGATCTCGCCCATATAACCGAAAAGGGTTTCTGGGATGTGGCGAAGACGTCGGACCAGCCGCTGGTTGCAAGCCACTCCAATGCGCATGCGCTGACGCCGGTCGCGCGCAACCTCACCGACAAGCAGCTCGACGCCATCAAGGAGAGCCGCGGCATCGTCGGCCTCAACTATGCGACCGCGATGCTGCGCGACGACGCGCGCTCGGATGCCGACACGCCAATCGAGGCGATGGTTCGGCATGTCGATCATCTCGTCGGGCGTCTCGGCATCGATTGCGTCGGCCTCGGATCGGACTTCGACGGTGCGACGATTCCGGCTGAAATTGCTGATGCGGCAGGCAACCAGAAGCTGATTGAAGCCCTTCGCAACGCTGGTTATGGTGAGGCCGATCTTGTAAAGCTGTGCAGGGAGAACTGGCTTCGGGTCCTGGCGTCCGCCTGGAAGGAAGGTAGCCGGTGAAGTGCGTGCCGATATTGCGTAAAGTTTGTTAAGAGGGGAATGAAAACAATGATGATGACCAAGATGAACCGCGGTTTGCGCGCACTGTCTGCCGGCGCGGCTCTCTCGCTTCTGCTGATGGCGGCGCCGAATGCATATGCCGCCACGCCCAAGGACACGCTGGTCGAGGGTTTTGCTTTCGACGATATTCTCAGCATGGATCCGGCCGAAGCCTATGAGCTGTCGGCTGCCGAAATCACCGGCAACACCTATAGCCTGCTCGTCCGTCTCGACATTAACGATACGTCCAAGATCAAGGGTGACCTTGCAGAGAGCTGGTCGGTCTCCGACGATCACCTGACCTATACGTTCAAGCTGAAGCCCGGCCTGAAGTTTGCGTCCGGCAATCCGATCACCGCCGAAGACGTTGCATGGTCCTTCGAGCGCGTCGTCAAGCTCAACAAGAGCCCGGCCTTCATTCTTACCCAATTCGGCCTGACCGGCGACAACGTAACGGAGAAGGCTAAGGCAACCGATGCGAACACCTTCACCTTCACCGTCGACAAGCCCTATGCGCCGAGCTTCGTGTTGAACTGCCTGACGGCGACCGTCGCCGAAGTGGTCGACAAGAAACTGGTCCTGCAGCATGTGAAGCCGGCAACACCGACCGCCGACTATAAGTACGACAACGACTTCGGCAACAGCTGGCTGAAGACCGGCTTTGCCGGTTCCGGCCCGTTTAAGCTGCGTGAATGGCGCGCCAACGAGGCCGTCGTGCTGGAGCGCAACGACAACTATTATGGCGAAAAGACGAAGCTGAACCGCGTCATCTATCGCTTCATGAAGGAAAGCTCGGCACAGCGCCTGGCGCTGGAGAACGGCGATATCGATATCGCCCGCAACCTGTCGCCGACCGATCTCGAGGCCGTCGAGAAGAACCCGCAGCTTGCTTCGACCAGTGCGCCGAAGGGCACCATCTACTACATGAGCCTCAACCAGAAGAACGCCAATCTGGCCAAGCCAGAAGTGCAGCAGGCGTTCAAATATCTGGTCGATTACGATGCCATCGGCAAGACGCTGATCAAGGGCATCGGCGAGATCCACCAGACGTTCGAACCGAAGGGCATGCTCGGCTCGCTGGATGAGAATCCGTTCAAGCTCGACGTCGCCAAGGCCAAGGAATTGCTGGCCAAGGCAGGCCTGCCCAATGGCTTCTCGATCACCATGGACGTGCGCAGCATCGAGCCGGATACGGGTATCGCGACCGCCATCCAGCAGACGCTCGGCCAGGCCGGCATCAAGGTGGAAATCATCCCGGGCGACGGCAAGCAGAAGCTGACGAAATATCGTGCCCGTAATCACGATATCTACTTCGGCAACTGGGGCCCGGACTATTGGGATCCCCATTCCAATGCCGATACCTTCACCACCAACGACGACAATTCCGATACCAGCAGCAACAAGACGCTCGTGTGGCGCAACACCTGGACCGCTCCCGAACTGGAGAAGCAGGCCAAGGCGGCGCTCTTCGAGGGCGATGCTAGCAAGCGCGGCGCAATGTATCAGGACATCCAGAAGAAATTCCTGGAAGCAAGCCCCTTCATCATCCTCTATCAGCAGACGGAAGTCGCCGGCTATCGCAAGGACGTGAAGGACTTCAAGCTTGGTCCGAGCTTCGACAACAACTTCGTCTGGCCGATCTCCAAGTGATGATCCGGCAGGACTAGGTCTTTGAGCACTGTCGAACGGAAAATGCAGGTGCGGCCCAAAAAGGGCCGTGCCGCTCCCTTTTTCATGGGGCTGCTGCGATTTCTCGTCGTCGCCGTCACCACCTATCTCGGCCTTCTGGCCGTCACCTTCTTCATCGGGCGCGTCATCCCGATCGATCCGGCGCTGGCGATCGCCGGCGATCACGCGCCGCAGCAGATATTGGAACGTCTGCGGCGCGAGATGCATCTCGACGAGCCGCTTTATCTGCAGTTCTATTATTATCTCGTCAGCGCTCTAAGCGGCGATTTCGGCACGTCGGTTCTGACGACGAATCCGGTCATGGATGACATCAGGCGCGTCTTCCCAGCGACAATGGAGCTCGCGACGGTCGGCACGATCATTGGCGCCATCTTCGGGGTTCCATTCGGTGTGCTCGCCGCGGTGCGCCGCAACAGCATCATAGACCAGATCGTCCGCGTGATTGGCCTCGTCGGCTATTCCGTGCCGGTCTTCTGGCTGGCCATGGTTTCGCTCGTCATCTTCTATGCGAAGCTGAACTGGGTCGCCTATCCCGGCCGCATCGACATCGCCTATGAATATACTTTCACGCCGGTCACCGGGTTCTTCCTGCTAGACAGCGCTATGCAGGGGCAATGGGACGTCTTCTGGGACGTGTTCCGCCACATCATCCTTCCGGCGTCGCTGCTCGGCTATTTCTCGCTTGCCTATATCAGCCGCATGACCCGCAGCTTCATGCTGAACGAACTAGGCCAGGAATATATCGTTGCGGCCCGCGCCAAGGGCCTTTCCGAGACGCGGGTGATCTGGGGGCATGCCCTGCGCAGTGCCGCCGTGCCGCTGATCACGGTGATCGCGCTTTCCTATGCCGGGCTGCTCGAGGGATCCGTGCTGACCGAGATCGTCTTCTCCTGGCCGGGCATCGGCTTCTATATCACCAGTTCGCTGCGCAATGCCGACATGAATGCCGTTCTCGGCGGCACCATCGTCGTCGGCACGGTGTTCATCGGCATCAATCTGATTTCCGATCTTCTGTATCGGACGCTCGACCCAAGGACCCGACGTAAATGACTGTCGAGACCACTCAACCCAGCTTGAGGGACTGGCTGCTCTCCGACCGGCCGCAGTCGCGCCGGCAGGCGAGATTGGGACGTGCCTACGTCACCTGGCGGCAGTTTTCCGCCAATCGCCTGGCCGTCATCGGGCTCGCGATCATCATCGCGCTCGTGCTCGTGGCGGCGCTCGCCGATGTCATCGCTCCGCATTCGCCCGTCATCGGCGACTTGACGAATGCCTATCTGAAACCACCTGGCACGCCGGGCTATCTTCTCGGCACCGACGATCTCGGCCGCGATATCCTTTCGCGCCTCATCTACGGTTCGCGCTGGACACTCTACATCGTCATTCTGGTCGCGATCATCTCGGCGCCGATCGGGCTGATCATCGGCATGGTGTCAGGCTATCTGGGCGGCTGGGTCGATGTGATCCTGATGCGCATCACCGATATCTTCCTTGCCTTTCCGAAGCTTGTGCTGGCCCTTGCCTTCGCCGGCGCCCTCGGCGCAGGCATCGAAAATGCCGTCATCGCGATTGCTATCACCTCCTGGCCGCCCTATGCGCGGCTGGCGCGCGCTGAAACAATGACGGTGCGGCGTTCGGACTATATCGCCGCCGTGCAGCTCATGGGTGCCTCGCCGCTGCGCATCATCTTCCGCCATGTCATGCCGCTCTGCATCTCCTCGGTGATCGTCCGTGTGACGCTCGACATGGCCGGCGTGATCCTGACGGCCGCCGGTCTCGGCTTCCTGGGGCTCGGCGCGCAGCCGCCGCTGCCGGAATGGGGCGTCATGATCGCGAGCGGCTTCAAATACTATCTCGATCAATGGTGGGTGGCGGCCATGCCCGGCATCGCGATCCTCATCGTCAGCCTCGGCTTCAACCTGCTCGGCGACGGCCTGCGCGATGCGCTCGATCCGAAGGAGAGCGGGCAATGACGGCACTTCTGACCGTGGAAAACCTTAAGGTTCGCTATCCGACCCGTACCGGCGTCATCGACGCCGTGCGCGGCGTCTCTTTCACGCTGGGTCGCGAGCGGCTTGGCATCGTCGGCGAGAGCGGTTCCGGCAAATCGCAGACCGGCCGCGCCATCATGGGACTGACGCCGCCGCACGGCATCGTCACAGCCGACAAGCTCGATTTCAGCGGTATCGACTTGCTATCGATCTCGGCCAAAGAGCGGCGCTCATTGCGCGGCAAGCGCATCGCCATGGTGCTGCAGGATCCGAAATATTCGCTCGATCCCGTCATGACCATCGGTAAGCAGATCACCGAGACGCTGCGCACCCATGAGAAGGTGAGCAAGGCCGAGGCTCGTGATCGCGCCCTTGCCATGCTGGAAGCGGTACAGATTCGCGATCCCGCCCGTGTCTACGACCTGCATCCGCACGAGGTTTCGGGCGGCATGGGCCAGCGCGTCATGATCGCTATGATGCTGATCGCCGGGCCGGAGCTCCTGATTGCCGACGAGCCGACTTCGGCGCTCGACGTCACCGTTCAGCTCGATGTCCTCAAGATCATGGACAAGCTCGTCTCCGAGCGTGGCATGGGGCTGATTTTCGTCTCGCACGACCTGCGGCTGGTGTCGTCCTTCTGCGACCGCGTGATCGTTATGTATGCGGGTAAGATAGTGGAAGAACTCAAAGCTTCCGAATTGAACAATGCCCAGCATCCCTATACGCGCGGCCTGCTGAACTGCATGCCGGTCATTGGCGAAAACAGGCATCCGCTGCCGGTGCTCGACCGCAAGCCGGAGTGGGCGGCATGACGACAGCACTCGCAGTTGATGGCCTCAGTGTGGTCTATGATGGCTATTATGCGCTCGACGCCGTCGGCATCGACGTGAACAAGGGCGAATCCTTCGGTCTGGTCGGCGAGTCTGGCTCCGGCAAATCGACGCTGCTGCGCGCCGTTGCGGGCCTTGCGCCCGTCACCGAC
Source organism: Rhizobium sp. AG207R (assembly GCF_027109195.1). Lineage (NCBI taxonomy): Bacteria > Pseudomonadati > Pseudomonadota > Alphaproteobacteria > Hyphomicrobiales > Rhizobiaceae > Rhizobium > Rhizobium sp. AG207R. Next base: position 432,771 of record NZ_JAEPVT010000003.1, on the reverse strand, counting down.
GGCACGATCCACGTCGGCGGTGAACAGCTCAAGGGCGCCAGGCGCAGCAAGACCTTCTATCGCCAGGTACAGATGGTGTTTCAGGATCCCTACGGTTCCCTGCATCCGCGCCAGACGATCGACCGGTTGCTGCTTGAGCCTTTGTCGATTCATGGGATCGGCGACACGGAGACCCGGATCGCCAGGGCGCTGGATGAAGTCGGCCTCGGAAAGGGCTTCCGCTTCCGCTATCCGCACCAGCTCTCCGGCGGCCAGCGCCAGCGCGTCGCCATTGCGCGCGCGCTGATCGTGGAGCCGTCGATCCTGTTGCTCGACGAGCCGACTTCGGCGCTCGATGCCTCGGTGCAGGCCGAAGTGCTCAACCTACTTGAGCAGGTTCGCAGGGATCGCCATCTGACCTTCGTTATGGTCAGCCACGATCTCGGCGTCATCACCCATATGTGCGAGCGTCTGGCCGTCATGCGCAACGGCGCAGTCGTCGAGAGGCTGACCGCGAAGGAACTGGCTGTCGGCGATGTGAAGGAAGATTACACGCGCAATCTCATGGTCGCCAGCAAGGGGTTCGTCCGCGCCTGAGCGGGCGGCTTGTGCCTCAGCGGCGCGTTAACGAACTGGGCGCGTAAACACGACCAATCGTATAGACTATTGACACCTGCCGCAATTCTGTCATGATCTCGTTAATGGCAGTTAACTTTCGTGATCCCGACAAGGGGTCAGACGTTAAGTGGAGGCAGACATGTTTTTCATGGGTGGCATGACCATGGGCTATCTTCATCCGCCGGTTCCGGCGAAACGGGAAGGTGCACGGTCCGCTACTCTTGCTGACGAAAACTGCCGCCGCCAGGCCGGACCTGCCGAAGAGCAGACGGCCGATACCAGCGCCATCGAGCGCAGCTTGATTTGGGCCCGCCGCATTCTTTGCTGAATTGGCATTGCCGATCTTTCGGGTCCTCGACTTCAGATGGTTTAATTTTTCTCGGCTCGCGTTCTGGACGGAAATTCATCTCTACCTAATTGATAGGAAATGTATGAATATCCGTCCCGGGCTTGGCCTGAGAGACATATAAGAAACGAACGGAGGCAACACATGGCGAATTTGGGTATTTCGAATGCGCATGTGAATCAGTTCGATGGTTCCAAGCGCGCCGCCAAGACGCGGCAGAAGATTCAAACAGTGATTCATGTCGTACTGTTTTCGGCTGCATTCCTGTTTGTCGCGGCCATTGTTTGTGGGCTTGTCGTCTAAGGCGACGTTTGGCCGGTGGCGGCTTTGTTCCGCCGCTGATGTGGGGCCGATGCGGCCCATCTCTTGAAAATCGGGAAGTTTGCGGGTCCGGTCCATCACGACTGGTCGTTTTTCTCCTTGTGCAGCTTCCGATCTCGTTTCATCGGCAGAGTTTCGCCGGGCAAGGAAAATTTGCTCGGCCGATGGAATGTGCCGTGTGGAACAGTAAACTTTATCTCAAAATATGGCGCGGCGAGAAGGCGATGAATGCCGTGCTCGACCAGCTGGTGGATGACGAAAACCGCATCATCCGGCTGTTCACGCCGCGCTTTGCCAAGTCGGCGCGTGATCCGGGTTACATCAAGTCCTATCCGCCTGGTGTGGGCGAGAATGGCGGCCAGTATACCCATGCGGCCACCTGGGTCGTCATGGCGCTGGCCGAGATGGATCGCGGTGACGATGCCTGGCATTGCTTCGATATGCTGAACCCGATCAACCATGCACGCGATCGTGATCAGGCCGATACCTATCGTGTAGAGCCCTATGTGGTTGCTGCTGATATCTACGGCGAAGGACAATTGACGGGCCGTGGCGGCTGGACCTGGTACACGGGCTCCGCCGGCTGGCTGTATCGCGTCGCTGTCGAAGGCATTCGCTGTCGAAGGCATTCTCGGTATCCGCGTGAAAAACGGACGACTTTTCGTCAAACCGGCATTGCCCTCGAACTGGGATGGCTTTACGGCGGATATCGAGCTGCCGGGCGGAAATTACCGTATTTCCGTCTCAAAAGCGCCCGATGTGGCGGGATACTCGGTCACTATCAATGACAGGGCGGTCGCCCATCCCGAAGAGGGCTATCCGGTCGGACAGTAGCGTTTCTGCACTGTTTCGCTTCGACGATCGGGGCCAAAGGGGGAACTCTTTGGCCCCGATTGCATTTGAGTGTCGGAACAGGAGAGTTTTATGAATTCGAGGGCGAATATGAGCTCGGTGTCGGCACAACGAGTGAGTTTGCCGAAGCCGGTCTCCCAGAGGGATACCCGACTGGATGTTCTCAGAGCCCTGGCTCTGATCATGATTTTCATCAACCATGTGCCGGGGCAGATCTTCGAGGATTTCACTTCGAAGAATTTCGGCTTCTCCGATGGTGCCGAAGCCTTTGTGCTGATCTCCGGCATATCGGTCGGCCTTGCCTATGGAACGAGATTTCTTCCGGGCAATCGGCTGAACATGGCATGGAAGGCGATCAAACGTGCCTTCACGCTTTATACCGCGCATATGATCACGACCTTCGTGACGCTGGTGCTCTTCATTTCTGGCGCGTGGCTTTTCCACCAGAAGGGCTTGCTCTGCGAAGTGAATATCCTTGCCCTGCTGATGGACCCGGCGCGCGGCATTCCCGCGCTGCTGACGCTCGGGCACCAGATCGGCTACAACAACATTCTACCCATGTACGGTGCCTTGTTCCTGATGCTGCCGCTGATCATGCTGCTGGAAGCAAGAAGCCCCCTACTTCTGCTCGCAATTTCGGTTGGCGTCTGGCTGGTGTCCGGCATCTATTACATCGCGCCGCATACGACATTGCTTGAGGGCTTCTGGTTCCTCAATCCGCTATCCTGGCAGCTGCTTTTCGTCATCGGCTTCGTCGCCAGCATGCATGTCAAGCGCGGCGGGCACATCCCTGCCCATCCGGTTCTGATCGGGCTGGCCTGCGCCTATGTGCTCGTGTCTTTCATCTGGGTGACCGACAAGCTGTGGATACTCGGCGACTACCTCGCCATGCTCGGTCTGCCGACCGTCGTCACCGGCTTCGACAAGACTTTCCTGTCGCTGCCGCGGCTGCTGCATGTTCTGGCGCTTGCCTATCTGATCGTCAGCATCCCCGCCATTTCGGCGTTCCTGCGCCGCTCGGCCAATCACCCGCTGACGATCCTCGGGCGGCATTCGCTGAACATCTTCGTTGCCGGCACCATCCTCGCCATGGCTGGTCAGGTCCTTCTCTACGTGACCAACAAGAGCCCCGTCGTCGGCGCCATCTATGTCGTCTTCGGCATCGCTGCCCAGTTCCTCTATGCCTATCATCTCGAGCACAAGCGGCTTCAGCTTGCCGGCCAGCGCGCGGCGAAGAAGCCTGCCGCACCGACTGCAATGCCTGCGCATTTCGGAAAGCCTCACTGAAGGTTGCTGCCGCGCTGCGTGCCTGTGCTGTTCGGTGCATCGATCTTCGTGCGATTGCCGAGAAAAGCAGGCCCTACCGTCAAAATTTACCTTAGTGTTATGCGCAGCTAGCTCCCAAGCGCGTCTAAATCAGAACGGGACATGATCGCCCAGATCTTCAACCTGTACCCCGAGAGCCTTCGCAAGGGCCCTTCTTCCGCTATCAGGCAACCTTGTAAGGCTGCTGGCGATCGCTTCCTGCCACGATGGCCCTCTCGCGCACGCCTCTTCGTAGGCATCGGCTAAGACGTCGCCTTGGCGTGTCTCCACGAGGGCCTCGAAAAGCAGGGAGGCCTGAGATCGATCCTTGTCTGCCTTGGTGCGTCCCAACGCGTCTGTGAGCCGTCTCGATGCTACGATGAGTTTGTGGACGGCAAACCGCTCGGGAACCGGAACTAACACGCTTACACCTTCACGATGAAGAAGCACGGTGCGGACAGGTTCGTAGATCAGGTAGTCCAAGAATCGTAGGCTTTCCGCCGACGCGCCTCCGAGGGCGGGCATGGGCGATGGTTTGCCGGAATACTCGTCAGATCCCCGGTTGCTCGTGAGAAACTCTACTCGATAGCCCTTTGCGTTCACGAAAGCGACGACCTTTGCCTGATCCGATTGGTGCGGGATCGCTCGGAAGCTGGGATCAACCGACTGGAGGACTTCCAGCACGGGTGGCAGACTATCCCCAACTTCTGCCGAGATTGCAAAATCCTGCGCGAAATCGGCATCACTTGTCTGCATTGCCGACGAGGGCAGCCGAACACCAAGAAGGCCCGCATAGGTACCGAATGCCACAGATCCGATCAGGACGGCCCGCAGTCGGAACAATCCGGCGTCCGCAAGGGCCTTCGTGATGTCTCCAGCGAATGGGTCTGGACCGGGAAGACCAGCGCGACGCAAGGAGCTGACCATGCGCCGGCGTTCCTTGATGTTGTCCTTGATCTGCTTGTGGGCGTTCACCCGCGCCGTGATTTCTTCGTCGCTGTGCGGGCCGACATAGCGTCGCTTGTCGCCGTTTGGTGTAGGGAGATCGAAATACCAGTAGTCGCGGCCCTTGACGGGAACCGTGACGAAACGCCCCTCCAGAGGGAAGTCCGCATGGAACTGGCCATCGAGTGCGCGCTGTGCGAGTTCCGCGAACATTGTTCGGTATACAATATCGATTTCTTTCATCGATATATTCCTCTGAAGCGTTGCGTCCGCGCGGTCGTCAGCTGGTAATCATTTCCTTGAACGCGATTTTGCGACGACATAGTTATAATGTTTCCGTAGAAAGATTATAACTCATTTTGCCGGCGTCAACGATTGCATCAATTATAATTTCTTCGCGAAAACATTATAACCAGAGCAGAACTCCGGTTGGCGCTTGTTTCACAAATATCGTTCGCCCACAGCCTCAACAGCAAAAAAGCCGGGAGAGCATCGCTCTCCCGGCTTTGATCTTGGGCCCCTTGCGAAGATCAGGCGGCTTCGCTTTCCGTTGTGTGTGCCTTGCGGACTTCCTCGTCCGTCAGGATACCGCTGGCGCGCAGCAAGGCGGCGAAGCGGCCGTTGCTCTGGCTGAGCTCGTTGAAGCTGCCATTCTCGATGATGCGGCCGTTGTCCAGGAAGAGGACCATATCCGCCTCGCGGACCGTCGACAGGCGATGCGCGATGATGAAGGTCGTGCGGTTCTGGCGCAAGTTGTCGATCGCCGTCTTGACCCGGTTTTCGGTTTCGACGTCGAGCGCACTGGTCGCTTCGTCGAGCACCAGGATCGGCGCATCCTTGAGGATGGCGCGGGCGATCGCGATACGCTGGCGTTCGCCACCCGAGAGCTTGTTGCCACGCTCGCCGACGCGGGTATCGTAGCCGCCTTCGCGGGTTTCGATGAAGTCGTTGGCGGCGGCGGCCTGGGCTGCGCGGATCATTTCCTCCTGCGTCGCACCTTCACGGCCGAGGCGGATGTTGTCGCTGATCGAGCGGTTCAGCAGGCCGGCATCCTGGAAGACGGTGGCGATGAAGCGGCGCAGCGACTTGCGGGTCACCTTGGTGATGTCGTGACCGTCGACGAGGATCTGGCCCTTCTGCGGATCGAAGACACGCTGCAGCAGGTTGACGAGCGTCGTCTTGCCGGCGCCCGTCGGGCCGACGATGGCGACGGTCTGGCCAGCCTTCACCTTGAAGGAGATGTCGTGCAGGCCCTGCGACGAGTTGGCGAAGCCGAAGGATACGTCGCGGAACTCCACTTCGCCCTTGACGTCCTTGATTTCGGCAAGGCCGGCCGGCTCTTCGCGGTCGCGAACCGAATCTTCCAGCGTGTAGAAGTCTTCAAGCTTGGCGCGAGCTTCGAAAATCTGGTTGGCGAAGTTGCGCAGCTGCTCCAGGCGGCCGATCAGCACGTTGGCAAAGGCGATGAAGGTGATGAGCGCGCCAAGGCTCAGGCTGCCGTCCTGGACCAGAATGGTGCCGATCATCAAGATCGCCATCATGGCGACAGTCGAGGCCGTGCGATTCAGCGCGCCGGCAAGAGCCCACCAGTCGAGCACCGGATACTGAGCCTGCAGCAGGCGCTCGGTGAAGGACTTCAGTGCCTTGGTTTCGGCTTCGATGCGGTTATAGCTGTGCAGCACCGAAACGTTGCTGATCGAGTCGCTCACATGAGAGAAGACGGTGTTGTAATGGCTCTCGACCGAGCTCTGGCCATCCTTTGTGCGGTTCATGACCAGACGGCCGATGATCCAGTAGAAGACGCCGAGCAGGACGAGGACCGCGGACAGTCGCAGGTCCATGGCCATGGCGGTCGGGATCATGATGACGAGCGCGACGGCGGTCGTGAGGTGGTTGCGCATGAATTCCAGCCACAGGCCGAACAGCGCTTCGCAGGCGCGAAGCAGCGTGTTCAGCGCGCTTGCGGTGCCGCGCTGGCTATGCCAGGACAGCGGCATCGAGATGATGCGGCCGAATGCTTCGGTGAGCAGGGAGGCGCGGCGGCCATGCGCAAGGCGGTCGGCCTCGCGGGACACAACGATGAAGGCGACAGCACTGAAGACGGCGAAGCCCGCCCACAGCATCATCGTCGGCGTGACGGCTTCTTTCTTGGCAATGGCGTCGAAGATACGGCCGAACAGGACCGGTTCATAGATGGTGGTCATCGCAAGCGCGATGTTTGCGACCACCACCATCCAAACGCGGTAGCGATACGCGCCAAGATACTTCAGGGCTCTTGCATAGACTTTGAACAGTGACACGTCAGGCACCCTCTTTGCATCAGCAAAACTCGGAATGCTGCGACACTACAGATCGGTACCTGAACCGGCGATTAACGGAATCTGAAGCTGTTTTTTCAAGGGAATTTCCCGCCTGACGCGTGCTGTCGCAGCGAGGTGCTATCGGCCGCCGCAGAAATGTGACAATTTGGGGACGACCCTGCCGCGACATCATCCGTTACTATTAAGTCACGCCGAGCGCGGCCATTCACGGTTGAATGGTAAAAAAATCGCCAAAGGCGTTCAATTTCGCGCCGGCCTGAGTATGTTGCCGCCGATTAAGCGCGCTATGGGGCCAGGCGAGCAAGGTGGCAATGCTCGTCCGCCAATAATTCAGGCTGCGAGGCCGAGGGGTAAATGTGAATATCCATTCGCTAATAGAATTGCTTGTGGTTATCGAAGAATGCGAGCGTACAAAGGATGTCGTGGCCGAGCTTGAGCTTGTGCTCCGTTCCTACAAATTCGATTTCTACGGTCTGCTGCGGCAGACGAGGCCGAATGTCGATATCGCCAACTTCATGCTGGCAGGCCGCTGGCCCGATCAATGGCCGCTGACCTATGTCCGCAAGAGATACATGCTCGTCGATCCGGTGGCGCGCTATGCCACCAGGGCACAGCGCCCCTTCCGCTGGAGGGATGCCGTGGCTGCGCACAAATCGGACCCGCTCCGGCGCCGGATGGAGCAGATGATGGCGGATGCTCGTGCCAACGGGCTTATCGACGGCTATATTTTTCCGATTCACGGACGAAGCGGTCTGCTCGGCAGCATGACGATCGGCGGTGAGGCGGTGGATCTTTCCCCGACCGAGCTTTCGCTCTTCGATGCCGTGGCCAGAAAGGCCTTCTGGCGGCTGCTAGAGCTGCGCGACGAAGCGCAATTGCTCGAGGAACAGGAGAAAGCCGATCTGAAACTGACCAAACGCGAGATGGAGGTGCTCAACCATCTGGCCGACGGCATGACGTCGATCGAGATCAGCCGGCTGCTGACGATCTCCAATCATACCGTCGACTGGTACATGAACAGTATCCAGGACAAGCTGAAGGCCAGAAATCGGCAGCACATTGTTGCCATCGCTTTCAGAAACGGACTTATTCCGTAACGGCAACTATTTTGATATCGGATGTCGCAGGAGAAATTGAACTTCCTGTGACAAGAAGTTAAGAATTCTCTTCGCGGGTGCAGCATTGCCCGTTTCGATGCCGTGAGGAGACAGCATTGCCCATATCCAAGATCCTGGTTGCCAACCGTTCCGAAATCGCCATCCGCGTATTCCGCGCCGCCAACGAGCTTGGCATAAAAACGGTGGCCATCTGGGCCGAGGAAGACAAACTCGCGCTGCATCGCTTCAAGGCCGACGAGAGCTATCAGGTCGGCCGCGGTCCGCATCTTGCCCGCGATCTCGGGCCGATCGAGAGCTATCTGTCGATCGACGAGATCATCCGCGTTGCCAAGCTTTCCGGCGCCGATGCCATCCATCCAGGTTACGGCCTGCTGTCGGAAAGCCCGGAATTCGTCGATGCATGCGATGCCGCCGGCATCATCTTCATCGGCCCGCGCGCCGATACGATGCGCCAGCTCGGCAACAAGGTGGCCGCCCGCAATCTTGCGATCTCGGTCGGCGTGCCTGTCGTGCCGGCAACCGATCCCTTGCCTGACGATATGAAGGAAGTCGCCAAGATGGCGGCCGAGATCGGCTATCCGGTCATGCTCAAGGCCTCCTGGGGCGGCGGCGGCCGCGGCATGCGCGTCATCCGCTCCGAGGCCGACCTTGCCAAGGAAGTGACGGAAGCCAAGCGCGAGGCGAAGGCCGCCTTCGGCAAGGACGAGGTCTATCTCGAAAAGCTCGTCGAGCGTGCCCGCCATGTCGAAAGCCAGATTCTCGGCGACACGCATGGCAATGTCGTGCATCTGTTCGAGCGTGACTGTTCGGTTCAGCGCCGCAACCAGAAGGTCGTCGAGCGTGCACCGGCCCCCTATCTTTCCGATGCGCAGCGTCAGGAACTGGCCGCCTATTCGCTGAAGATCGCCAAGGCGACGAATTATGTCGGTGCCGGCACCGTCGAATATCTAATGGATGCCGATACCGGCAAATTCTACTTCATCGAAGTCAATCCACGCATTCAGGTCGAGCATACGGTGACCGAAGTCGTCACCGGCATCGATATCGTCAAGGCGCAGATTCATATTCTCGACGGCTTTGCCATCGGCACGCCGGAATCGGGCGTTCCGAAGCAGGAAGACATTCGACTCAACGGCCATGCGCTGCAGTGCCGCGTGACGACGGAAGATCCGGAGCACAATTTCATTCCGGATTATGGCCGCATCACCGCCTATCGTTCTGCTTCCGGCTTCGGCATCCGTCTCGACGGCGGCACCTCCTATACCGGCGCGATCATCACCCGTTATTATGACCCGCTGCTGGTGAAGGTGACGGCCTGGGCGCCGAACCCGCAAGAGGCGATCGCCCGCATGTACCGTGCGCTGCGCGAATTCCGCATCCGCGGTGTCGCGACGAATCTCACCTTCCTCGAAGCGATCATCACGCACGAGAAATTCCGCGACAACAGCTACACGACGCGCTTCATCGATTCGACGCCGGAACTGTTCCAGCAGGTCAAGCGCCAGGACCGTGCCACGAAGCTTCTGACCTATCTCGCCGATGTCACGGTCAACGGCCATCCGGAAACGCGCGGCCGTCCAGTACCTTCGCCCAAGGTGGCGCAGCCAGTGTTGCCCTATATAGACAGCAATATCCCCGACGGCACCAAGCAGTTGCTCGACAAGCTCGGCCCGCAGAAATTCGCCGAGTGGATGCGCAACGAGAAGCGCGTGCTGATGACAGACACGACGATGCGCGACGGCCATCAGTCGCTGCTTGCGACCCGCATGCGCACCTATGACATCGCCAGCATCGCCGGCACCTATGCGCGCGCCCTGCCGCAGCTTCTGTCATTGGAATGCTGGGGCGGCGCCACCTTCGACGTCTCCATGCGCTTCCTGACGGAAGATCCATGGGAGCGTCTGGCGCTGATCCGCGAGGGCGCACCGAACCTGCTGCTGCAAATGCTGCTGCGCGGCGCCAACGGCGTCGGCTATACCAATTATCCCGACAATGTCGTGAAATACTTCGTCCGTCAGGCGGCCAAGGGCGGCGTCGATCTCTTCCGCGTCTTCGACTGCTTGAACTGGGTCGAGAACATGCGCGTGTCGATGGATGCGGTTGCCGAGGAGAACAAGCTCTGCGAAGCGGCGATCTGCTACACGGGCGACATCCTCAATTCGGCGCGGCCGAAGTACGACCTGAAATATTATACCGATCTCGCCGTCGAGCTGGAAAAGGCCGGCGCTCATATCATCGCGCTGAAGGATATGGCGGGCTTGCTGAAGCCGGCCGCGGCCAAGGTGCTGTTCAAGGCGCTGCGCGAGGCGACCGGTCTGCCGATCCACTTCCATACGCATGATACCTCGGGCATTGCCGCTGCGACCGTGCTTGCCGCCGTCGATGCCGGCGTCGATGCCGTGGATGCCGCGATGGATGCGCTGTCGGGCAATACCTCGCAGCCTTGCCTCGGCTCGATCGTCGAAGCCCTCAAGGGCTCCGAGCGTGATCCGGGCCTCGACCCCGAATGGATCCGCCGCATCTCCTTCTACTGGGAAGCCGTGCGTCATCAGTACGCCGCCTTCGAAAGCGATCTCAAGGGACCGGCCTCGGAAGTCTATCTGCACGAAATGCCCGGCGGCCAATTCACCAACCTCAAGGAGCAGGCCCGCTCGCTCGGGCTTGAGACCCGCTGGCACCAGGTGGCGCAGGCCTATGCCGATGCGAACCAGATGTTCGGCGATATTGTCAAGGTAACGCCGTCGTCCAAGGTGGTCGGCGACATGGCGCTGATGATGGTCAGCCAGGACCTGACGGTCACCGATGTTGAAAACCCGGCCAAGGATATCGCCTTCCCGGATTCGGTCGTCTCCATGCTGAAGGGCGATCTCGGCCAGCCGCCGTCCGGATGGCCGCAAGCGCTGCAGAAGAAGGCGCTGAAGGGCGACAAACCCTATACCGTCCGCCCCGGTTCCCTGCTTGCCGAGGCCGATCTCGATGCGGAGCGGAAGGTCATCGAGACCAAGCTGGAGCGCAAGGTCGACGATTTCGAATTCGCCTCCTACCTGATGTATCCGAAGGTCTTCACCGATTACGCGCTGGCCGCCGACACCTACGGCCCGGTCTCGGTGCTGCCGACGCCGGCCTACTTCTATGGTCTCAAGGAAGGTGATGAGCTCTTTGCCGAGATCGAGAAGGGCAAGACGCTCGTCATCGTTAACCAGGCGATGACGGCGACCGACGAGAAAGGCATGGTGACGGTATTCTTCGAGCTCAATGGCCAGCCGCGCCGCATCAAGGTGCCGGATCGCGCCCATGGGGCTTCCGGCAGTGCCGTGCGCCGCAAGGCGGAAACCGGCAATGCCGCCCATGTCGGCGCGCCGATGCCGGGCGTCATCTCCACGGTCTTCGTCTCGCCCGGCCAGGCGATCAAGGCCGGCGACGTGCTTGTTTCCATCGAGGCCATGAAGATGGAGACGGCGCTGCACGCCGAAAAGGATGGCACGATCTCCGAGGTGCTGGTGCGCGCCGGCGACCAGATCGACGCCAAGGATCTGCTCGTCGTCTACGGCGCATAATCCAAGCTTCGCTGAGATATGAAGGCGGCCGAATCTGGCCGCCTATTGCAGACGGGAGCTTTGGTCGCGGGTATCCGAGATCGGCTCTCCATGTGCGAACGCGACGAAGAATTCCATAGCTTTCGTGTCGGATCATGGTAGCCAGGTCGAGGAGGCGGAGGCATGACGAGAGCATTTTCCTTGCGGGCGGCGACAGATGCCGATGTCGATGCAATTCGGGCGCTGACACGCGAGGCCTATTGTAAGTGGGTGCCTCTCATCGGCCGAGAACCACTGCCGATGACGGCAGATTATGCCGAGGCCGTGCGCAAGCATCGTATCGATCTCTTGGAGGCCAATGGTGAGCTTTTGGCGTTGATCGAGATGGTGCCGAGAGAGGATCACCTGTTGATCGAGAGCGTCGCCGTCTCGCCGCGACATCAGGGAAAGGGCATCGGCAGGAAACTGCTAGTTCATGCCGAGCAGGTTGCGGCCGAGCTCGGCGTGAGTGACATGCGGCTTTACACCAACAAGCGTTTTGTCGAGAATGTGCAGCTCTATCTCCGACACGGTTATGCGATCGACCGCGAGGAGCCGCTGAAAGATGGTTTCCTTGTCCATATGAGCAAGCGCATCTGATCGGCGCCAGCTACCTCCGTTTTTCGATCAAGGCAGCCCAGACTGCAGCCACTAGCGCGAGTACCGCGGATGCCAGCATCAGGGCGAAGAGCGCATGTATCGTTGGCGATCGTGCAATGAACAGACCGCCGATCGAGCCGATGAGCGCGCCGCCAGCAATCCGCATGGCAGCGGCGAGGCCTGCGGCTGTGCCGACCATATCCGACCTGACCGACATGGCGCCGCTATTGGCGGCCGGCATGGTGAGGCCGTTGCCGATGCCGATGAAGATGCAGGGGCCGAAGAGTGCCAGAACCTCAACCATGCCCGATAGCGACAAGGCAAGCCCGATTGACAGACCAATGCAGGTCAGTAACCGCGCGATGACGAGGATCGTGCCGAGCGGGATTCTTGCGCCATGGCGGCCAGCCACATAGCTGCCGAGAATGAAGCCGGCCGGAACGAGGCCCATGTAGAAGCCAAGCTTGGCGCTCGAACCGCCGAGCGCATCGCCTATCGTCAGCGGCGCTCCGCCGAGAAAAATGTAGAGCACGCCCATCGAGCACGCCATGCAGAGCGTATAGGCCCAGAACCGAGCCGAACGCAAAAGCAGGGCATAGGAGGCAAGATAGTTTCTGCGCGCGGCTGACGCCGGCGCTTTCGATCCCTTCAGTTCATGCAGGGACAGAAAGAGGGCGGCAATGCCGAAGATCGCAAGGACGATGAAGCTTGCCCGCCAGCCGAAAAGCTCGTCCAAAGATCCGCCGAACAAGGGGCCGACCATGGGCGCCAATGCCCATCCCATGGCGAGATAGCCGAACTTGCTGGCAGCCTGGCGCTCGTCTGATGTTTCCTTGATGATGACGAGGGCGACCGAATAACACGGTCCGATACAGGCCTGCATCATGCGGCATAGCAGGAAGATGTCGATATTCGGCGCGAGAACGCAGCCAATCGAAGCGATGATGAAGATCGAGAGCGCCGTCAAGACGACAGGCCGACGGCCGAACCGGTCGGATATCGCGCCCCCGACCGCCTCAAGGGCCGCGGTGACAATCGAAAAGCCGGCAACCGATAGATTCACGAGAGCGAAATCGGCATGGAGTGCCGCTGCGATCTTCGGCAGCGACGGCAGGATCATGTTAACAGGCAGCACGGCAAGTGCCGAGAGCAGGATGAGGGTTATCAGCCGCGGCGGTGCGGCGGCTCTTTCGGTCGCCGTGTCGTCGGTTGGTTGCTTGGATGGATGATCGATGCGGCTTTCGGTGCGCGTCATGGCCTTGTCCGTCGTGTGAATGGGAAGTCGAGGGGAATCTGACGGGGTGCGGCCCGGATTTCAGGCAATAAAAAAAGGCCCCGTCAGGAGCCTGCTTACCGCGCATGGGTGCTTTCGCCGGATGGTTACACCATCCTGCCCATGCGCCTTCCTACCACTACGAGAACGAGTGCCGTGTTCATGGCATTAGAGCTAGCCGCAAAGCGGCCAAGCGTCAATGCGCGGCTTTGTCCAATAGCGACGAGCCCCGTTTTAACCTCAGCCGGCGGCTCAGATGCGGCTCAGATGCGGCTCAAATATCGTAGCTGAGCCCGGAATTCAGTGTCGAGATGAATTGCTTCGTCCGCTCCTGTGCCGGATTGGAGAAGATGTTGCGAGAAGAGCCTGTCTCGACGATGTTGCCTGCTTCCAGGAACACGACGTTGTTGGCGATCTTCGAGGCGAGGCGCAGGTCGTGCGTCGCCATGACCATGGTCGTGCCTTCGTTGGCGAGCTTGCCCAGCACGTCGACCACTTCGGCCGCCAGTTCCGGATCGAGCGCCGAGGTCGGTTCGTCGCAGAGCAGCACGCGCGGCGAGGGGGCGAGCGCCCGGGCGATGGCGACACGCTGCTGCTGGCCGCCCGAGAGCGTCGAGGGCCAGGCATCGATCTTGTGTGCCATGCCGACCTTGGTCAGAAGCTCGACGGCGCGGGCGCGGGCCTTGTCCTGAGGCCAGCGCAGCACGGTCGTCAGGCCCTCCATGACGTTCTGGATTGCGGTCTGATGCGGAAAGAGCTGGAAATTCTGGAAGACCATGCCCGTCTGGCGGCGGATCTTCTGGATATCCTGCCAGGACGGCTTCTTACCCGGCTGGAAGGTAGCCGTCTCCTCGCCGATGCGGATCGTTCCGGCGGTCGGGATTTCCAAAAGGTTGATGCAGCGAAGCAGCGTGCTTTTGCCGCCGCCCGAAGGTCCCACAAGCGCCGTCACCGTTCCCTCGGGGATCAACAGGCTGATATCCTTGAGGATGACAATGTCGCCGAAGCGCTTTTCGATATGCGAAAGCTCGATCATGCCTGTGCCTCCAGCGTGCCGCCAGAGCGGGCGAAGCGGCGTTCGAGGTAGCCCTGCAGCGTCGAAAGAAAGGTGCTGAGCACGAGATAGATGATGGCGGCCTCGATATAGAGGATCAGCGGCTCATAGGTCGTTGCGACGATGCGCTGCGCGGCCTGAAACAGCTCCGGCACGGTGATGGCTGCGGCAAGCGATGTATCCTTGACCAGCGAAATGAAGGTGTTCGACAGCGGCGGCACGGCGACGCGGGCTGCCTGGGGGAGGATGGTGCGGCTCATGGCTTGGCGCCAGTTCATGCCGATCGAATAGGCGGCTTCCCACTGGCCCTTTGGCACAGAGGAAATGACGGCGCGGATGATCTCGGACGTATAGGCCCCGACGCTCAGCGTAAAGCCGATGATGGCTGCCGGAAAAGCGTCGAGCAGGATGCCGAGGCTCGGCAGGCCGTAGAAAATGACGAAGAGCTGCACCAGAAGCGGCGTGCCGCGGATCACCCAGACATAGAAGCGGGCGATGGCGACGAACGGCGCCGGGGCAAACAGCCTGACGACGGCGGTGAGCAAGCCGAGCAGAAGGCCAAGCACGAAGGTTATCAAGGTGAGCGGGATGGTGAAGACGAGCCCCGCCCAAAGCAGCGTGCCCAGTGACTCCCACATCAGTTGCAGCCAATGCTCCAAGGAGAAGCCTTTCGATAACAGAATGCGTCCGGAGGTGACCCCGGACGCATCTTTTTCACAATTTGGCGTTTCTGCCTATTCCCCTTACTTCGAAACGTCCTGTCCGAAGTATTTTTTGGAGATCTTGTCATAGGTGCCGTCAGCCTTGATATCGGCCAGCGCCTTGTTGATCGCAGCAAGCAGCTCCGGCTCGCCCTTGCGGATGATGACGGCGGAGAAATCGGCATTGGCCTGCTGGGCGACGATCTTCACCGGCGCGTCGGGCTTGTGCTTCTTGAAATCGAGGAAGGAAAGGCTGTCGTTGATCGTGGCGTCGGCGCGGCCGGTCAGCACGAGCTGGATCGACTGGTCGAAACCGTCGGTACCGACGAGTTCGGCGCCGGATTCGGTTGCGAGCTTGCCGAAGTTGCTGGTCAGCGACTGTGCGGCTTTCTTACCCTTGAGATCGGCGAAATCCTTGATATCGGTATTGCTGTCCTTGACGATCAGCACGGCCTTGGAAGCGATATAGGGCTCGGAGAAGTCATACTTCTTCTTGCGCGCTTCGGTGACGCCGACTTCGTTGATGACGGCGTCGTAGCGGTTGGCATCGAGACCGGCGATCAGGCCATCCCACTTGCCTTCCAGGAACTGCACCTTGACGCCGAGCTTGGCGGCAATCGCCTCGGCGATCTCGACATCGAAGCCGGTCAGCTTGCCGCTCTCGTCATGAAAGGTGAAGGGCGCATAGGTGCCTTCCGTGCCGACCTTGAATACGCCGGCCGACTGGATCGCCTTGAGGTTTTCGCCGGCATGGGCGGGGAGCAGGAACGCAGCCTGCACGAGGGCGGCGGCGGCAACAGTCTTCAACCAGTTCATCGTTCTCTTCCGTTTCTGGAGCGGTTTCATTCAATGTCGCATACATCGCAGAAAAATTGCATCGCGAAAGCGTAAAAAACTGCGAGATAAATGGGCAATTGCGAATATTTTTCTCAAAGAACGCGGATCGAGCCATCGAGCGAGGCGAGGCTTCCATCTCGATCGATAATTGCTGACCAATGTGGCAGTGCAGCATAGTGACAATTCTCGATGTCGCCCTACCTTTCCCAATGTTGCTCCATCTTTCTCAATGTTGCCTATTGCAGCATCTGGTTGTGTCTTTGGTGCGGCATGATTCATGCAGGGCATGCGCGCTATCAATGTCTCCAGTCGGTTTGCCGGGAGACGCGGGCGGCGATCAAAATGCGTTTCTATTAGGAATTGCAGTGCAGGAATTGATCTGACACAGCCCGAAGAGGTGACGAATTGTCCATCATTGCGCGCTGGCGGCCTTGGCCGGTTCGTGAGCTTCACGTCGTGGCTGCGTCAATTCTTCTGAGCGTGTCAACATTCATGCCGACCTTTGCGGCGGAAATGACCGAGCGGCCGTCGAAATGGGTCGGCCGCGTTGCGGCCAACGATGCGGCTTTTGGCTGGCCCGGCAGCGGTTTTGCGCTGCGTTTCGAAGGCACTTCGCTCTCGGCTACCCTCTTTGATACCGGGCAAAACAGCCTGGAGATCGAATTGGACGGTGTTCCCCAGCGCCTTGATCTGCAGACGGGGCAACACCGATATCAGCTTGCCGATGGCTTGCAGCAAGGCGTCCATAGCGTTCGCGCGACCCGCCGCACCGAAGGATGGATTGGCGATACCACATTCGTTTCGGCCGAAACCGACGGGTCGTTCCTTCCAGCGGAGGCATCGACCGAAGAGATGGTGGCAATAGGAGACTCCATCACTGCAGGCTACGGTGTCGAGGGTGTCGGTCCCGGATGCAAATTCACTCCCGGAACTGAAAATCAATATCTGACATATGCCGCTCTCGCCGCGCGTAGCCTTGGGATGGAGCTTACGACGCTCGCGGTTTCGGGAATCGGCCTTTCGCGTGCTCGCAAGGGCACGAAAACCATGCTTGACGTCATCGACAATGGGACGCTGTTGAGAAGCGGTGCGCCCGGTCTTCCTGACGAGCGCGTTTCCACGGTCGTCATCAATTTGGGGACGAACGATTTTTCGGACGGCAAGAATCCCGACGATTTCGGCGGGGAATATGCCAAGCTTCTCTCCAAGCTCAGATATCAGTTTCCAAAAGCGTATTTCTATGCCGCGCTCGGGCCGATGATGCCGCAGAAGGATTTCGATGCTGCCGAGAAAGCAATCAAGGCCGTCGTCCAGACGAGCGTCGCGAAAGGCGAAAACCGCCTTCGATATCTGAATTTACGCGTCAAACCGAAGGATTTTGGATGCAACTGGCATCCAAGCCGCAGCACCCAGGCGGCGATGGCGGATGTGTTGGAACAAGCAATCAAAGCGGATCGAGGCCGTCATGGTTGACGAGCAGGTGCTTTCCATTCCGCGGTCAAACTCGAAACAATTGGACTCTCTCCAGTTTCTTCGGTTTGTGGCCGCCTTCTCCGTTGTTCTCTTTCATTTCGGACGCACCCTTGTGCTCGAGTACCATGTCGATCGCAATTATTTCGACATGGGTGCGGCCGGCGTCGACATTTTCTTCGTTCTGAGCGGCTTCATCATCAGTTATTCCTCCGATCCGGGACGCGGAATTGTCTATTTCGCACGCAAGCGCGTTGCAAGAATAGTTCCGCTTTATTGGTTGCTGACGCTGGTGATCGTCTTGATCGCGCTCGTGAAGCCCAACCTGCTCAATTCGACTGTGGTGACCGTCGACACGGTCATCAAATCTCTACTTTTCATCCCCTATCAGAAAAGCGGGGGCGCCGTACAACCGATCCTTTTCCTGGGCTGGACGCTTTGTTACGAGGTGTTTTTCTACCTGATCTACGGCGCCTGCCTGATCTTTGGCGCCAGGGCAAGCTGGTTCGCCTCCGCAGCCATCTTCTTCCTGATCGCGCTGCATGCGATTTGGCCCGCGGGATCTATCGAATGGCGTTTCTATACAAATCCGATATTGATCGAATTCGTTCTCGGCATGATGCTTCACAAGGCATATTCGGCTTACAGCGCCATCAGGAGCGGATCGAATGTCGCCGCCTTTGTGCTCGTTCTCCTGGCATGCGGGGCTTACTTCTTCATCGTGACACTCGCCGGCCCCAGTCTCTTTGCCTCAAGTCTCTTTGCGGTCCTCTTCGTCTCGGGCTTCCTGCTCATGCGGCTGCCGTCCGGGAAACTTTGGGCCATTCTGGTTCTGCTGGGAGATGCGTCCTACTCGCTCTATCTCGTTCATCCCTACACGTTTCAGCTGCCGGTTAAATTGCTGGGCAAGCACCTCTCCCTGGCCGTTGTGACGGGAATTTTGGCGCTGGTCACGCTTTGCACGATCGGGATCTCGGTGGTGCTTCTTAAGTTCTTCGAGCGGCCGATGCAGGCTCTTCTGATGCGGCGGCCGAAACCCATCGAGCCGACTGTCGCTCCGGTGGGGTAAAACCCAGCGTCTCGCTGCGGGTCGGCGACCATCAAGCCGCGGCCGTTCGACGCTTCATTCGTTCGCTGATAATGATGATGAAGCCGGCGCTGAGGATTAGGATAGCGCCGATGAAGGTGTTGGCGCCGGGGATGTCGCCCCAGATGAGGTAGCCGAGCAGGAAGGCCCAGACGAGGGAGGTGTATTCGAACGGTGCCAGCACCGAGACGGGTGCCTGGCGCATGCCTTCGAAGAGGGCGAGCTGACCGGCGCCGGCGATGATGCCGGTCAAGGCGAGCAGGACGATCTGGAGCGGCGTCGGCGTGTGCCAGTGGATGATCGCCATGCCGGCGGTCAGGATGATGAACATGATGTTGGAGACGGCCATCTGGATATGGCTCTTCTCGTGCAGCGCCGTCTTGCGTAGGAGCACCATGCCGCATGCCCAGAGGACGGCGGCCTGCAGCGCCAGATAGACCGGCCAGGAAATCGACAGCCCCACGGGATTGGAGGCGATCACCACGCCGCAAAAGCCGACGCCGACCGCCATCCAGCGGGCGAAGGTGACCTTTTCGCGCAGCACGATGGTTGCCAGAATCGTGCCGACGATCGGAGCGGCGTAGTAGAGCGTCGTTACCTCGGCGAGCTGCAGATAGGACGCCGCCGAGTAATAGGAAATCCAGGCGATCAGGATGATGATGCTGCGCACGATCATCGGCTTGATGATCGGCGAGCGCGCCACCTTATGGACGAGCGAAGGCCCTTCGAAGACGAAGCAGCCGGCAAGAATGGTGCAGCTTCGGATGAACAGGACCTGCCAGACGGGAATGGAGGCGACGAGCAGCTTCACCGCCGAATCGTGGGCGGTGAACAGCATGTAGGCAAACACCGTAAGCAGGATGCCATAGCCGATGGAGTTTTTCACGGGGATGCACCAGAGGATGACCCGGCTTGGGCCGACCGAAGAATCTTTCAGGTCTCAACCGATAGGAGCCTACTTTTTCGGCGTCAATAGAACATTTTGCCGATGGCGTGCACATGTGAATGATTTATTCGGGTTGTGGTGTCTTTGCCTCCGCTTTAACAGACGGAGATGAAATGTGACCGCTTCGACTTTTTCGATCGTTGAGATTTTAATCGATTTAAATAGACTGCGGCGCAAATTTGGAGGAATTTTCATGGACAACGGGACGAGAATGGAGGGCTTGAAGGAGCGTAGGAGCCCGTTTTTCACCAAATCACGTGCTGCGGTGTCGCTGATGTTTCTCATGAACGGCTTCATGGTCGGATGCTGGGCACCGAAAATTCCCGAATTCGCCGAGCGGCTGCAACTGACGAAATTCGAGCTCGGCCTGATGATCCTCATCTTCGGCGTCGGCTCCCTCGTCATGATGCCGCTCGCCGGCGCGCAGATCGCCGTGCGCGGCTCGCGCGTCGTCGTGCAGGCCTTTGCTGTGCTGCTGCTGCCGATGATCCTGGCGCTGACGCTGGCGCCGAATGTCTGGACGGCGGCGATCGCGCTTTTTCTCTTCGGCGGTTTCATCGGCGCCATGGATGTGGCCATGAATGCCAATGCCGTCTCGGTCGAAAAATCCATGCGCCGGGCGATCATGTCCTCCTGCCATGCCTTCTGGAGCCTGGGCGGCCTTTTGGGCGCGGCGATCGGCGGGCTGCTGATTTCGCGCTGGGGCATTCTCGGCCATGCCGAAGCCTCGACT
The DNA here is from genome assembly GCF_027109195.1 of Rhizobium sp. AG207R. Taxonomy (NCBI): domain Bacteria; kingdom Pseudomonadati; phylum Pseudomonadota; class Alphaproteobacteria; order Hyphomicrobiales; family Rhizobiaceae; genus Rhizobium; species Rhizobium sp. AG207R. Next base: position 412,690 of record NZ_JAEPVT010000003.1, on the reverse strand, counting down.
GCGATCGCCGTGCTTTTCCTCGCCATTGCCTGGCCTATGGTGCTTGGCGATCAACCGCATCATGATGAGGCCAAGCCGAAGGCAAAGCTGCCGATGATCCCGCTGCCCTGGCTGCTCGGCATCGTCGCGCTCTTCTGCATGGTACCGGAAGGCGCGGTTCTGGATTGGAGCGCGCTCTATCTCAGCCAGGAAAAGGGCGCCTCAGTGGCGCTCTCCGGCTTCGGCTACGCCGCTTTCTCCGCCACCATGGCGACCATGCGTTTTGCCGGCGATTTCGTCCGCGATTGGCTAGGGGCCGTCAGGACGCTGCGGGTCTGCACGGTCTTCGCCATCGTTGGCATGCTGGCGGCGGCGCTGGCGTCGAACGCGGAAATCGCCATTCTCGGCTTTGCGCTCTGCGGCATCGGCATTTCCAACATGGTGCCGATCGCCTTTTCGGCTGCCGGCAATATTCCGGGCCTGCAGCCGGGCATCGCCATTTCGGTCGTCACGACGCTCGGCTATTCCGGTATGCTGGTTGCGCCGTCGGCGATAGGCTTTGCCGCCGAGCATGTCGGCTTCTCGCCAGTCCTGATGGCGCTACCGGTGCTGCTGCTTGTGGTGCTGGCATTGTCATCGCTGGCGCGCTACGCCGACGGCATCGGGGACGCCAAGCACTAATTTCGTCGCTTTTGCCCGGTAACGGTTGAGGTCAGTCCGATCAAAAGAGATTGTCGTGGCGGTTGACAACGACCGCTGCGTGATCCACCTGAAAGACACCCATTTTCGAGGCCTGCGAGAGCTTTCCATGTCGTCCGCCACCGATTTCGATCCGAAACCGCGCCGTTCCTCCGTTGCCGTCGATGTCGGCGGCGTGATCGTTGGCGGCGGTGCCCCCGTCGTCGTGCAGTCCATGACCAATACCGACACGGCAGATATCGATTCGACCGTCGCCCAGGTCGCCGCCCTCTACAAAGCCGGCTCGGAACTCGTGCGCATCACCGTCGATCGCGATGAAAGCGCTGCCGCCGTGCCGAAGATCCGCGAGCGGCTGCTGCGCCTCGGCATGGACGTGCCGCTGATCGGCGATTTCCATTATATCGGCCACAAGCTGCTCGCCGATCATCCGGCTTGCGCCGAGGCGCTGGCGAAATATCGCATCAATCCCGGCAATGTCGGCTTCAAGGACAAGAAGGACAAGCAGTTCGCCGAAATCATCGAGATGGCGATCCGCTACGACAAGCCGGTGCGCATCGGCGTCAATTGGGGCTCGCTCGATCAGGATCTTCTGACCGCGCTGATGGACAAGAATGCGGCGGAAGGTTCGCCGCTCTCGGCCCGGCAAGTGACGCGCGAGACCATCGTACAGTCTGCGCTGATTTCGGCGAGTCTCGCGGAAGATATCGGCCTCCCGCGCAACCGCATCATCCTCTCGGCCAAGGTCAGTCAGGTACAGGATCTCATCGCCGTCTACTCCATGCTGTCGGAGCGTTCCGACCATGCGCTGCATCTCGGGCTCACCGAGGCCGGCATGGGCTCGAAGGGCATCGTCGCCTCGTCCGCCGCCATGGGCTATGTGCTGCAGCATGGCATCGGCGACACGATCCGCGTTTCGCTGACGCCGGAACCGAATGGCGACCGTACCCGTGAAGTGCAGGTGGCGCAGGAACTGCTGCAGGTCATGGGCTTCCGTCAGTTCATCCCCGTGGTTGCGGCATGTCCCGGCTGCGGCCGAACGACGTCGACGGTCTTCCAGGAACTGGCGCAGAACATCCAGAACGATATCCGCAAGAACATGCCGGTCTGGCGCGAGAAATATCCGGGCGTGGAAGCTCTGAACGTCGCTGTCATGGGCTGCATCGTCAACGGTCCGGGCGAAAGCAAGCATGCCGACATCGGCATTTCGCTGCCCGGAACCGGCGAGACGCCGGCCGCGCCGGTGTTCATCGATGGTCAAAAGGCCATGACCCTGCGCGGCCCGAACATCGCCTCGGACTTCGAGGCACTGGTGACCGACTATATCGAAAAGCGATTCGGTCGGAAGAACGTCGCGGCGGAGTGATCCGCCGCTTAAAGCCGAGGCTGATTAGATATTGCTCGTCAGCAGCTTGATGCCGGCAAAGCAATAGAAGCCGGCCATGGCGCCCTCGATCCAGCGGCGGGCATTGCGATATACTTTGAGCGCATGCGATGTCGAAAATAGGATCGCATAGCCCATAAACGCCAGAAAACCCGTCGTGCCGCAGACGACGATGATCAGCACCGCTACGGAAGCGGGCGCGCCCTGCGGCATGCCGAGCGCGATGATGGCGAGCCATGCGAAGATCGCCTTGGGATTGGTCACGTGGATGCCGTAGCCACGCAGGATCAGCGATTTGAAGCTAGGCGCCTTCTGTTCCATCTTGGCTGTTTGCAGCTCGCCATGGGCGCGTACGGCACGGAATGCCTTGTAAGCGAGATAGAGCAGATAGATGCCACCGAAGATCTTCAGAACTTCCAGCGCCATCGCATAGGTTTGCAGTAGCGTCGCAAGGCCTGCCGCTGCGGCAATCGCCCAGGTCATTGATCCCCCGAAAATCCCGAGCGAAATCGTCATGCCGGCTTTGCGGCCATGGGTCATCGAGGTGCCGATGATGGCCATGATGGCGGGGCCAGGGCTAACGACGGCAATGATGTAGGCGATATAGGCCGGCAGGATCTGCGGAAGATAGGCAAGGGTTTCGTGCATGGAAGATTTCCCGGGGATGTCGGCCGTCGCGGAGAATTCAGCGTCTAAAGGCTAATACGGAACGGGACTGTGTCATAGATTGCGGCCGAAATCACCCGGCGCAGTTATGGATTCTTGTGATGGTGACATTTCAAGGCTGAATGAATGGCCATGGCTGAACGTGGCCATGGGCCGTTAGCCGCTGCCGAGCGGCTGGCTCACCCTCATGCAACACAATTGACGGTATTTCGGAATCAGCTCTTGCGGTTCGCGATGAAGCGGGCGGTTTCCGTCAGGATGCCTGCCTTGTCGCCATAGCCAGACAGCAGGTCAGCCGCTTCCTTCACCAGCCTCGCGAGCGTCGTTTCGGCCCATTCCTGCCCGTGCAGAGCGACCAGCGTGCCCTTGCCACGGGCGGCATCCTTGCCGGTTGCCTTGCCCATGGTGACGGCATCGGCGGTGAGGTCGAGAAGATCGTCTGCGAGCTGGAAGGCAAGGCCGATCTTTTCACCGAAGATCCGCAGGCGCTTGCGGTCTTCGGCCGAAGCACCAGCGATGATGGCGCCGGCCTCGCAGGCAAAGCGGATCAGCGCGCCCGTCTTCATCGCCTGCAGCGTGGTGATACCCTTTTCGTCGGGCGCTTCCTTCTCGGCCGCGAGATCAAGCGCCTGGCCGCCGGCCATGCCGCCGATGCCAGCTGCGCGCGACAGCGCCAGCACGAGCGCCATTTTCCGATCCGCCGGCAGCTCCGTCTCGGGGGCGGCGATGATGTCGAAAGCGTAGGTCAGCAGGCTGTCGCCCGCCAGGATTGCGGTCGCGTAATCGAAGGCGATATGCACCGTCGGCTGGCCGCGTCGCAGATCATCGTCGTCCATCGCGGGCAGGTCGTCATGGACGAGGGAATAGCAGTGCACGCATTCGAGTGCGGCACCGACCCTCAGTGCCGCCTCGGCATCGCCGCCGAGAAGGGCCGCCGATTCCATGACCAGGAAGGGCCGCAGCCGCTTGCCGCCGTTCAGTACGCCGTGGCGCATCGCGCTCAGCAGCCTGTCGGGGCGGGTGATCTCGTCATGGAGGCTGGTGTCGGCCAGCAGCCGGGTCAGCAGTGCTTCGGTCCTACCGGCATTGACCTTGAGGCGTTGTTCGAATGAGGTATCGGTGCTGTCCATGGCCGCTGTTTGGCATGAGAGGCGGTTGCTGGCAACGAGAATTGTCAACAGCCAGGGGGGGAATTGCGTCGCACTCTGGTCATCGCTTTGCGTAGACGGTATGACGAATGCAGCATCAGAGCGTTTCCCGGATACATCAAGGCGTGCCGGGATGGAGCGATCGTGGACGTCAGGCATTTGGACATATCGACGGACAGTGAGGAGGAGGAAGCCGAGGTGCCGCGACGCTCCTCCCTGTTGGCACGCTTCAGGGACCGTCCGTTCTGGCAGCGCATCGTCCTCGTCCTGATCGGCTTTTTGCTGCTCCCCTATGTCTTCATCGTCTTCTACCTGCTGCCGTTCATCCATCCTGTCTCAACCCTGATGATAGGTGATGCCGTCACCTTTCAGGGATATGACCGCCGCTGGGTCCCGCTGGAGAAAATCGCGCCGGTGCTGGTGAAATCCGTCATGGTCTCGGAAGACGGTCAGTTCTGCTTTCACGGCGGCGTCGATTGGGGGGAGATGCGGGTTCTCGTCGAGGAGACGCTGAGCGGCAAATCCACCCGCGGCGGCAGCACGATCCCGATGCAGACGGTGAAGAACCTGTTTTTGTGGAACGGCCGCTCCTTCGTGCGCAAGACGCTGGAATTGCCTTTGGCGGTCTCCGCCTCGGCCGTGTGGTCGAAACGCCGGATGATGGAAATCTATCTGAATGTTGCCGAATGGGGACCGGGCATTTACGGCATCGAGGCGGCGGCACGCTATCATTTCAAGGTCCCGGCCTCCAAGCTTACGGCACGTCAGGCGGCGCTTCTTGCCGTCTCGCTTCCCAATCCGATCGATCGGGTGGCAAGCAAGCCGGGACGAGGCCTCAGCCAACTCGCCTCGCTCATCCAGCGCCGCGCACGCAATGCCGACGCATATATCAAATGCCTTTATGACTGATATCAGAACTTGTCGTTCGATCGGCTTGTCGTCATCTGGCATCCTTGGCCGTGACGTAAGGGCGGGTTTGAATCATTTCAAATAATTCTTTCCCTTCGGATTCCGGCGCTGAAAAGGAAACAATGATCGTGGACAAGCTCACTCTCTATATCGGCAACAAGAACTATTCGTCCTGGTCGTTTCGACCGTGGCTTGCTCTTGAAGGGTGCGGCATTCCTTTTGAAGAGGTGCTGATACCTTTCGATTTTCCAGGTGGAAATCCGCGCATTCGTGAGGTGTCGCCGACGGGCAAGGTGCCGATGCTGGTTCACGGTGGTTTCAAGGTATGGGAATCCTTCGCCATCATTGAATATGCGGCCGAGCTTTTCCCGGATGCCGGACTTCTGCCGAGGGATCGCCAGGCGCGTGCGTTGGCGCGATCCTATAGCATGGAGATGATTTCGGGCTTCAGTGCCCTGCGTAACAGTTGCCCGATGAACATGCGCCGTCCGATCGCGCGCCGCGAGCTGCCAGATGCGGTGACGACGGATGTGGAGCGCATCGAAACAATCTGGCGCGAGGCGAGAGCCGTTTCAGGTGGGCCTTTCCTGTTCGGGAGCTTTTCCGGCGCGGATGCCATGTTTGCCCCTGTTGTTAGCCGCTTGGAGCGGTACGACATTGCGGTTGCGGCGGATACGCGGGACTATATGGCTGTTATGAAGGCGCTGCCTGCCTGGCAAAAATGGGAGGAAGCGGCATTGCAGGAAACATGGACCGTGCCGGAGGATGAGGACTGATTCGGCCTCGAATATCCGCGAATCTGGCGCGGCCGGCAAAAAATGCTATTTGGGACTGGTCAAAGCCCGGCAAGCCATGTATAAGCCCGCCCAATTTCCGAAATTGATGCATGTCTGTTTCGGCCGCCTTGCTGGCCGTGGACATGTTTCGTCCGTACATGGAGTAACGAGAATGGCTGTACCGAAGAGAAAAACGAGCCCGTCCAAGCGCGGTATGCGCCGCTCTGCTGACGCCCTGAAGGCTCCGACCTACGTCGAAGACAAGAACTCCGGCGAACTGCGTCGTCCGCACCACATCGACCTGAAGACCGGCATGTATCGCGGCCGTCAGGTTCTGACGCCGAAGGAAAGCGCATAATCTAGCGCTGCCTTAATGGCATGGATGAAAAGGCTGGCGGTTCGCCGGCCTTTTTGGTTTTGATCGGGGGGTGCTGAAGTGGATTATACGGGGGGAAAAACGCCGCCTCGCGGTATGGTGCGGCTCTGATATCCCCTTTGTCCCTTTCGGGACATCTCCCCCAAAAGGGGGAGATTATCGGGAGCATGCTGCCCGCTCTCACCAAACCGATAACTGCAGTTCCGCGGATTCGATATCCGCTTGAGGCGCGAGGATTCAGCAAGTTACCAATCTCCCCACTTGTGGGGGAGATGTCACGTCAGTGACGCAGGGGGTAAAACTCTCCAAGAATTCACGAGCGCGTTGCCATGCATCAAAGGCTATCCAGCTTGTTCTGCATGGCGCGGAGCTGTTCCTTCAATTCGTCGATGTCCTTGGCTTCGGCCTTGCGGCTTTCCTTGGCCGGCGGCTTCATGAAGGGCGAGAACATCTGCATGGCCTGCTGGAACATTTCGGTGTTGCGGCGGACCTGTTCCTCGACCATCTGCATGGGCAATTGCAGGTTCTTGCCGAGCGGCGTTTCGCCGAATGCGCGATTGATCTGCTCGCGCATCTGCGTCTGCTGCTCGGTAAACGCGCGCATCGAGTGCTCGAGGAAGCTCGGCACCACCATCTGCATCTGGTCGCCGTAATAGCCGATCAGCTGCCGGAGGAAGGAAATCGGCAGTAGCGTGTTGCCGGTCTTCGATTCCTGTTCAAAAATGATCTGTGTCAGGACCGAATGCGTAATATCTTCACCGCTCTTGGCGTCCTGGACGATGAATTCCTCGCCCTTCTTCACCATCTCCGCCAGGTCGTCCAGCGTCACATAGGTGCTGGTGCCGGTATTGTATAGGCGGCGATTGGCATATTTCTTGATTACGATCTGGCCCTCATTTTTTGCCATTATCAGTCTCCTGGCCCCGTCTGATTGTATGGAATATTCCTCCACTCCGGAGTGTAGACGCAAAAGAAGCTTGGTGACAATCGGTTTGTGCGATGCGGCAAGGCCTTTCCTTTGATTGGATTTTTTGAACGCGGTGACAGCTTCGTGAAATCCGCACGATGAAAATTCTTGCTGTTTGACTCAGAAGCAAAGCTTTGACAGTTTCGCCTCATATACGTGTCCATTCTGTGAGGAGGCTTCCATGAGCAGTTCATCCATCGTCGTCGCCAGCGCTGCCCGCACCGCTGTCGGTTCGTTCAACGGTGCTTTCGCGACCGTTCCGGCGCATGAACTTGGCGCGGCCGCGATCAAGGGTGCGCTGGAGCGCGCCGGTGTCGATGCCAAGGAAGTCGACGAAGTGATCCTCGGCCAGGTACTTCAGGCTGGCGAAGGACAAAACCCGGCCCGTCAGGCCGCGATGAAAGCCGGCATTCCGCAGGAAGCGACCGCATGGGGCGTGAACCAGCTTTGCGGTTCCGGCCTGCGTGCCGTGGCGCTCGGCCTGCAGCAGATTGCAACGGGTGACGCGAAGATTATCGTCGCTGGCGGCCAGGAATCCATGTCGATGGCGCCGCATGCCGCGAACCTGCGCTCCGGCACCAAGATGGGCGACATGAAAATGATCGATACCATGATCAAGGATGGCCTGACGGACGCCTTCTACGGCTATCACATGGGCATTACGGCGGAAAATATCGCCCGCCAATGGCAGCTTTCCCGCGATGAGCAGGATCAGTTCGCCGTTGCCTCGCAGAACAAGGCCGAAGCTGCGCAGAAGGCCGGCCGCTTCAAGGACGAGATCGTCCCTTTCACGATCCAGACGCGCAAGGGCGACGTCACGGTCGATGCCGATGAGTATATCCGCCATGGCGCGACGATGGAGGCCATGGCGAAGCTGCGCCCGGCCTTCGACAAAGAGGGTTCCGTCACCGCAGGCAATGCTTCCGGTCTCAACGACGGCGCCGCAGCGGCCGTGCTGATGACCGAGGCGGAAGCCTCGCGCCGCGGTATCCAGCCGCTGGCCCGCATCGTCTCCTGGGCGACAGCCGGTGTCGACCCGCAGATTATGGGGACCGGGCCGATCCCGGCCTCCCGCAAGGCGTTGGAGAAGGCCGGTTGGTCGGTCAACGACCTTGATCTTGTCGAGGCCAACGAGGCGTTTGCCGCCCAGGCCTGCGCCGTCAACAAGGACCTCGGCTGGGATACGTCGATTGTCAACGTCAATGGCGGCGCGATCGCCATCGGCCACCCGATCGGCGCCTCGGGCGCACGCGTCCTCAATACGCTGCTGTTCGAAATGAAGCGCCGCGGCGCCCGCAAGGGGCTTGCCACGCTGTGCATCGGCGGCGGCATGGGCGTCGCCATGTGCTTCGAAGCGCTTTAAAATCAAAAAAGTAGAGCAAGATGTCGTCCGAAAACCGCGGGACATTTTCGGCACCATGCTCTGAGGCGTCTTGAAGGGTATTTCCAGAAGAAGTGGTGAAAGCGGAGCGGGCTACCCGAGCTTCGGGCGTCCCGCCTCCGCAACAAAAAGGGGAGTGGCACATGAGCAGAGTGGCATTGGTAACCGGCGGTACGCGCGGCATCGGAGCCGCCATTTCGATGGCGCTGCACAATGCGGGTTACAAGGTGGCGGCAACCTATGCCGGCAATGACGAGAAGGCCCGGGCTTTCCACGATGTGACGGGTATCTCGGTCCACAAATGGGATGTCACCGACTATGAGGCGTGCGGCAAGGGAATTGCCAAGGTCGAGCACGATCTGGGCCATGTCGACATCCTGGTCAACAATGCCGGCATCACCCGTGACGCCATGTTCCATAAGATGACGCCGCAGCAGTGGCATGAGGTCATCAACACCAATCTCACCGGCCTCTTCAACATGACGCATCAGGTCTGGCAGGGCATGCGCGACCGCAGCTTCGGCCGCGTCATCAATATCTCTTCGATCAACGGCCAGAAGGGGCAGATGGGCCAGGCGAACTATTCCGCCGCCAAGGCAGGGGATCTCGGCTTCACCAAGGCGCTTGCCCAAGAAGGGGCCGCCAAGAACATTACCGTGAACGCGATTTGCCCTGGCTATATCGGTACTGAGATGGTGCTGGCGGTGCCGGAGAAAGTGCTGAACGAGCGCATCATCCCGCAGATCCCCGTTGGGCGCCTCGGCGAGCCTGAGGAAATCGCCCGTATCGCGGTTTTCCTCGCCAGCGACGATGCCGGTTTCATCACGGGATCGACCATATCTGCCAATGGCGGCCAGCTCTTCGTATAAGCAATTCCAGAAGAAGCGCAGGGCTTTCCCGCGCGAAGCTGCGTAAAGGCAATGAGATTGGAGCGGCTTGGAACTCTTGCGGGAGGCTGAGCCGCTTCAGGCCGTTTTGGAGCCAGATGCCGAAAAGTATCAGGGGATTTTCGGACGACATCACGCCTACTTCTCAGATTCCAGAGTGGATTCAGATTTTAGGCCGACTCGACCTAAAATCATCTGGCTCTAGGGGCGGATTAAGAGTTCCCAGTCCCGGCGTGCAATCATCCCCGGTTTGAATTTGCTTGCTGTCGCTGCCGTGGCTTGAATTCTAGAACGACGGCTTCAAGTGCGACCTGCTGCTTTTCCTTGCCGCGTGCTCTTGCCGCGCTGGCGAGGGCGTAGAAAGTCGTGCCGATGAGCACCAGTGCTGCAATGCTTGCGATGATTGCGGCCATGATGCGGTTCCTTTCTCAAAACACTGCTACCTTCCCGCGGTTCATGTCGCGGGAAGACGATTTTCCTGAGGGAACGGTTGTTCCGTGAGTTTGTTCCAGAGCGGGTCTGACCGGCCGGCCATCAAGGGTGATCGGTCAGCCGATGCTGGCTTTAGCGGCAGCGAGCTTCGTAACGGTGACCATACCGATCGCGGTAGATGCAATATCCGCGACGATCTTCCGAGCGTCCGATGAGGTTGCCGACCACACCGCCAGCGACTGCGCCGACAGCGGCGCCACCCCAGCTATGCGTGGCTACGCCGCCAATCAGCGCGCCGGTACCGGCTCCGATGGCCGTGCCTTTTTCCGTAGACGTGCACGATGCCAATGCGCCGAGGACGGCGATCGCGAGGATGATCTTCTTCATGGTGTAGCTCCCTAGTGTTGCGAGGTTTGAACAACAAACCGCGGATCAAATCCGTCCCATCAATAACAGAATAAGGACAATAACGAGAACAAGCCCGAGACCACCCGATGGGCCATACCCCCACGCCCGGCTGTAACCCCAGCTGGGTAGTGCGCCGATCAGCAGCAGAATCAGTATCACAAGCAATACCGTACCAAGCATGATGTGTCTCCTCCATGTCGATCGCTTGAATGTCCCGCCAATATCGCTTCCGATCCGACGTTATCCTTCCAGCGCTTCAGCTCAAATCCGTATCCAGGAATAGGCTGAGTTCCGCAATTCTGTGCAGATAAACTTGCGTGCTCGATAATTGTTCCGGCTAAGAAATAAAAATGCGAGTAGGCGGGGGCCCGGGCGCTTAGGGAAACGTTAGTGCGGCAACGTCATATCGCCGTCGCCGGAGCGATGGGAGATCCGTCTGTATGGTTAAAATATGATTAAAATACAATGGCTTGCGGTGAACGAAACGGGAAAGGCCCGATGTCTGTGATTCGTCGGCGATTCGTTCTCTATTTGGACTTGGGCTAACCGCGAGCCTCCTCCAGGTACGCCATCAAGGTGCCGGAAGGGCGAAGTGGAGCCCAGGTGAACCGCATAGATGGTGCTTTCGCCGGCCGATTGGTTAATTTGCTGCAGGTTTGTGGGAGGCTCGTCTATTCATGGCAGTGCTATTTCGCGATGCTGTTCCGACGAAATACAATATGTAGCCGTGAACGAATACGATACCTGCCTCTATCCGCGATTCGTCACCGATTCGTTCCGGCTTTGATCGATGTGTTAATGGCTGCAGCTATTGCGTGTATTTGCTGATTCGTTATAGCTGCGCTCGTTAAAAGGTTAATCACAATCGCAGATTCGGCCGGAATTCGGGTCTCAACCATTCAGAGTCCGGTATGTCCGTGCCAGGGAAGCACTAAATATTGTGGAGAACAGAAACGGAACCGCCTGGAATCCGCGATTCGTCTCCGATTCGTTCCGGCTTTGGCCCGGATGTTAACGCGATCCCTTGATTCACGCGAAACTTCATTATTTACAGACCATTAACCATAATGCGATCGGAAATTTCGCTGGCTGAGCATTCTCCGCTTGACTCCTTTTGCGCTGGAAAAGTTACGTAAACAAGATTCAGCATTTGGTGTGAATCTTTTCATTGAAATCCATATGTAGTCGTGAACAAATAAGGAACTCAGTGGAGTCAGCGATTCGTCTCCGATTCGTTCTCAAGCTGTTCCGGAATCGCCGGGACTCGCATGGGATGCAGCCGAAATGTAGCTTATGGTTGAGGCGATCAAATATGAAATCGGTTGTTGTCGTATCTGTTTTTTCATTCGGGTCTTGCCTTTGTCACATATGGTCGTCATCTGTTCGTTTCCTCCAGGAGGAACATGCTGATCGGAAGACGGTAGTTTCTCGCCCATGCACGGACCTATGACTCAGACTTCGCAGCCCATGATCCTGAGCGGACGCGGCGTAACCGCGGTGCTCGGACCAACCAATACCGGCAAAACCCATTATGCTATCGAGCGCATGGTGGCACACGGCAGCGGCGTGATCGGCCTGCCGCTGCGGCTGCTTGCCCGCGAGGTCTATACGCGCGTCGTCGAAAAGGTCGGGGCACACAATGTCGCGCTCGTGACCGGCGAGGAAAAAATATCGCCACCCAATGCGCGCTATTCGGTCTGCACCGTCGAGGCCATGCCGCGCGAGACGCGCGCTTCCTTCGTCGCCATTGACGAGGTGCAGCTTGCCGGTGACCTAGAGCGCGGGCATATCTTCACCGACCGTATCCTGCATCTGCGCGGCCGCGATGAAACCCTGCTGCTTGGTGCCGGCACCATGCGGCCGATTCTCGAACAGCTTCTGCCAGGAATTACCGTTCTCGAACGGCCCAGGCTGTCGCATCTCTTCTACGCCGGGCAGAAGAAGATCACGCGCCTGCCGCAGCGCACGGCGATCGTCGCCTTTTCCGCCGACGAGGTCTATGCGATCGCCGAGCTTATCCGCCGCCAGCGCGGTGGCGCGGCCGTCGTTCTCGGGGCGCTCAGTCCACGTACCCGCAATGCGCAGGTGGCCCTCTATCAGGAAGGTGATGTCGAATATCTGGTTGCGACAGATGCGATCGGCATGGGGCTCAACCTCGATGTCGATCATGTCGCCTTCGCCCAGGACCGCAAGTTCGACGGCTATCAGTTCCGCAACCTCAATCCGGCCGAGCTTGGCCAGATCGCAGGTCGTGCCGGCCGTCACCTCAAGGACGGCACTTTCGGGGTGACGGGGCAGGTGGACCCGTTCGATGACGAGCTGGTGCGCCGGATCGAGGGACACGAATTCGATATGGTCAAGGTGCTGCAATGGCGCAGCAAGGATCTGGATTTCGCTTCGATCGCGGCGTTGCGTGCAAGTTTGGAAGACGCGCCTCGCGTGCAGGGCTTGACGCGGGCGCTGCCTGCGGTAGACCAGCAGGCGTTGGAATATCTGTCACGCGATCTGGAGATAGTCGATCTTGCCAGCAACCCGGCTCGGGTTGAGAAATTGTGGGAGGCCTGTGCGCTTCCCGACTATCGGCGCATCACGCCTGCCCAGCACGCCGATCTCATTGCCGCCCTCTTTTCCGATCTCGTGCGCTATGGCACGGTGAAAGAGGATTTTCTGGCCGAACAGGTGCATCGCGCCGATCGGACGGACGGCGAGATCGACACGCTTTCGGCGCGAATCGCGCAGATAAGGACTTGGACCTATGTGTCGAACCGGCCCGGCTGGCTTGCCGATCCGACACACTGGCAAGAAAAGACGCGGGAAATCGAAGATCGATTGTCCGACGCGTTACATGAGAGGTTGACGAAACGCTTTGTTGATCGCAGGACATCTGTGCTCATGAAGCGCCTGAGAGAGAATGCGATGCTGGAAGCTGAAATCAGTGTGAATGGAGATGTCTTCGTTGAGGGACATCATGTGGGACAGTTGACCGGATTCCGGTTCACGCCTATCGCAGGGACCGAAGGGCCTGATGCCAAGGCTGTCCAGACGGCCTCGCAAAAGGCGCTGGCGCTGGAATTCGAGGCACGTGCCGCACGTCTGCATGCGGCCGGCAACGGCGATCTCGCGATCAGTGCCGATGGCCTCGTGCGCTGGCTCGGCGATCCCGTCGCGCGCCTGTCAGGCAGCGATCATGTCATGCGTCCGCGCGTCATCCTGCTCGCCGACGAGCAGCTGACCGGCAATGCGCGCGATCATGTCGCTGCTCGTATTGAACGCTTCGTGAATCACCACATCAGCACCGTCCTGAAGCCGCTGGACGATCTCCAGCGCGCCGAAGATCTGCAGGGCCTTGCCAAGGGACTGGCCTTCCAGCTGGTGGAGAATCTCGGCGTTCTGTTCCGCCGCGACGTTACGGAAGAAGTGAAGTCGCTGGATCAGGACGGGCGTGCCTCGATGCGCCGTTACGGCGTTCGCTTCGGCGCCTACCATATTTTCGTGCCCGCCCTTCTGAAACCCGCTCCGGCCGAGCTCATTACGCTGCTCTGGGCACTGAAGAATGACGGCCTGGACAAGCCCGGCTATGGCGATCTGATTCCGGTTCTAGCTGCCGGCCGTACCTCGGTCGTTACCGATCCTGGATATGAGCGCACATTCTACAAGCTTGCAGGCTTCCGGTTCCTCGGCAAGCGCGCGGTGCGTATCGACATTCTGGAGCGCTTGGCGGACCTCATTCGTCCGCTCCTGCAGTGGAAGCCTGGCCAGGCTTCGCGCCCCGACGGCGCCTATGACGGCCGTCGCTTCACGACGACGACCGCGATGCTCTCCATTCTCGGCGCGACGCTTGAGGACATGGAGGAAATTCTCAAGGGTCTCGGTTATCGCGCCGATTCGGTGAGGGCGGAGGAGGCTGCGGCCTTCCTCGCTCAGCAAGATGCGGCTGCAACGCCCGCCGCACCAGCTGAAGAAGCCGCAGCCGAGAAGGCCGATCATGATGATGCCGACGCTGCGACCGAAGAGCCGGCTAAGGAAACGGAAGCTGTTACCCAGGAAGCAGCTCCGGCTGCGGATGTCTCGGCTGAACCGGTTGCCGTAGCTACTGAGGCTGCCGAGGCTACCGAAGCTGGTGCCGTTGCCGCGGAAGCAGCCGAGCCCAAGCCGGTTCTGCTTTGGCGTCTGGGTGGTCGCAACGACCATCAGCAGCGCCAGGGTGGCCGGGGCCATGGCGATCGTCGCGGCCAGCAGGGCGAGGGCCGTGGTCACCAGGGCAATCGCCGTGGCGGCGGCGAGCAAGCCGCCGGTGAAGGCAATCGCGAAGGCGGTCGTGATCGTCGCGACGGACGCGACAATCGCGAAGCTCGTGGCGGCGACAAGGGTCCGCGCGGCAACCGCGAAGGCGGCCGTCCGCAGCATCAGGGCAACCGTGGCGAACGGGGCGATCGTCAGGAACGTGGCGACCGGAATGATCGTAACAATCGCGGCGCATCGCAGCCGCTGCGCTTCGAAGCCAAGCCGCCGCGCAAGGAAAAGCCGATCGATCCGGATTCTCCTTTCGCCAAGCTCGCTGCCCTCAAGGAGCAGATGAAGAAATAGGCCATGACGGACGAGAAACAGCCATTTTCCGGTTCGCGCCAGCGCATCGACAAATGGCTGTTCTTTGCCCGCATGGTGAAATCCCGTTCGCTGGCCCAGCTCTATGTGCAAAACGGCAGTGTCAGGGTGAATGGTGAGCGGATCGCCCAATCGAGCTTCGGCGTCAAGGCAGGCGATCGGATCGAGCTCTCGCTGGAGCGTCGCGATATTGTGTTGATCGTGCGGGCGTCCGGCGAACGCAGGGGGCCATTCGAGGAAGCCAGGCTGCTTTACGAAGATCTGACGCCGCCGCCGGATGAGACAAAACGTCTCACCCCGTTCGAGCAGGCGTTGCGCGCACCGGGCAGCGGCAGACCCACGAAACGAGATCGGCGCGCAATCGACCGCCTCACCGCCGACGACGATTAGAAAACTCTGCCTGTCGCAGGCGGTTTTCAAGATTGTTTATCCTTGAAATTGGCTGGCAAAGTGGATACCTCACGATCAACCTGCCGGTAACCCGCCGGACGGCGCGTTTGTGCGTGACGCATTCGTGTGCCCGTTCGGCTCCGCGGAGAGGTGCGACGTTCCAGGTTGCGCATCCGCGGGAACTAGAGACATTCCTGGAGTGCTTCATGACATATGTCGTGACCGACAATTGCATCCGCTGCAAATATACCGACTGCGTGGAAGTCTGCCCCGTCGACTGCTTCTACGAAGGCGAGAACTTTCTCGTCATCCATCCCGACGAATGCATCGATTGCGGTGTCTGCGAGCCGGAATGTCCTGCCGAGGCGATCAAGCCCGATACGGAGCCGGGTCTCGACAAGTGGCTGAAGGTCAATGCGGAATACGCCGCCATCTGGCCGAACATCACCGTCAAGCGCGACCCGATGCCGGAAGCCAAGGAAATGGACGGCGAGCCGGGTAAATTCGAGAAATATTTCTCGGCCAACCCCGGCGCGGGCGACTGATCGAAGGTCGTGACAGGCCGTCGATAAAGGTGTAGTCGATATCGCAGAAAGCGAATCATTGCCGTTGGGCCGCTGGTCGGTCAACGTGGCCATTTTGGCGCGCGTGCAGCAAATTATTGATTTCCTCAGATTTTTGTGATAGGTTCCTCACACTGATCCACCGCGGCATTTCGCATGCCCAAAACCATCACGAAAGCAAATCACCAATCCGTACGCGGTTTCCTTGACATATCAACGTATTGTGTTGTCGGGTCCCGGATCGCGATGGATGGGTTTCTGTTTGCATAAGTCTGGCTGGACCAGGATGAAGTGACCCGACGGTACGTCCGTCTCATCCGGGCCTGACTGACCCGGCACCCCGGCCCTAACGGGGCGCGTAACAGGGAGTTTTTGAAAAGAATGACGACCCAGCAGAAAAAACCTTCAGCAGCACGCCACGGCTTCAAGACTGGTGAAGCGATCGTTTATCCGGCCCATGGCGTCGGTACGATCACTGCGATCGAAGAACAAGAAGTCGCAGGCATGAAGCTCGAGCTGTTCGTAATCGACTTCGAGAAAGACAAGATGCGCCTGAAGGTGCCGGTGGCCAAGGCCATGAGCATCGGCATGCGCAAGCTTTCCGAGACGGATTTCGTCGAGCGTGCATTGAAGGTCGTGCAGGGCAAGGCCCGCGTAAAGCGCACCATGTGGTCGCGCCGCGCGCAGGAATACGATGCCAAGATCAATTCCGGCGATCTGATCTCGATTGCGGAGGTCGTTCGCGATCTCTATCGTGCCGAGAACCAGCCGGAGCAATCTTATTCGGAGCGCCAGCTTTACGAAGCTGCTCTTGATCGCATGGCGCGCGAAATCGCCGCCGTCAACAAGATGTCGGAAACCGAAGCCGTTCGCCTTGTCGAGACCAATCTGAACAAGGGCCCGAAGCGCGGCAAGGTCGTCGACGACGACGACTCGCAGGACGAAGCCGCATAAGGCCAAGACGCCACCATTGCTTCAAAAACCCGGCCTTCGTGCCGGGTTTTTTTCTTTGGAACCTTTTCCGTTCTGCCGCGTTTAAGCCTCGTGTTGGCGGTCGGTGTGGGTACTCTCCTGTGGAGAGGGGGTTCCATACAGGCCGTATTGTAGACATTCACGAGGACCGGCCTATGCGTTTTCACTCGAAGCTCCCCGGCGATCTGAAGATGCTTCAATCGTCAGACCCGTTCGATGAGATCGAACTAGACTAGTCATCGATAATCCGGCCAGCCGGATATCGGTTTCCAATTCGCAATTTCATTCATTGATTTCCATCCGAACAGCGATGTTCGGAAGCGATGCTTGCTGCCCTTTTCGTCGACCGCGGCATAGAGACGATTTGAGGCCGAACCTAGGAGATGCATATGACGAATATGTCTGCAGATCGGCGCATGATCAAAGTTGCGATGGCTGCTCCCTATCTCGATCGCGACGAAGAACACGATCTCGCTATTCGCTGGAAGGATCACGAGGATCGTGGTGCCCGCAATCAGATCGCAACCGCCCATATGCGCCTCGTCATTTCCATGGCGGGGAAATTTCGTAATTTCGGATTGCCGATGAGCGATTTGGTGCAGGAGGGCTATGTCGGCTTGCTGGAAGCGGCAGCCCGCTTCGAACCGGAACGGGAGGTTCGGTTCTCTACCTATGCAAGCTGGTGGATCCGCGCTTCGATCCAGGACTATATCCTGCGCAATTGGTCGATCGTACGCGGCGGCACGAGTTCCGCCCAGAAGGCACTGTTCTTCAATCTGCGCCGTTTGCGCGCCAAGCTTGCCCGCAGCAATTCCAGCGTTACCGTCCAGTCCATCCACGAGGAAATCGCCGTCACGCTTGGCGTCAGCCTCGCCGACGTGCAGACGATGGATGCGCGCCTTTCCAGTAGCGACACCTCGCTGCAGGCGCCTTCGATCGCCGGCGATTCCGAAAGCGCCGAACGCATTGATTTTCTCATCAGCGACGAACCGCTTCCCGACGAGCAGGTCTCCGACATGATCGATGGCGAACGCCGTCGCATCTGGCTGGCATCGGCTCTGAAGCATCTCAACGAGCGCGAGATGA
Organism: Rhizobium sp. AG207R; assembly: GCF_027109195.1. Taxonomy (NCBI): domain Bacteria; kingdom Pseudomonadati; phylum Pseudomonadota; class Alphaproteobacteria; order Hyphomicrobiales; family Rhizobiaceae; genus Rhizobium; species Rhizobium sp. AG207R. The sequence goes on along the minus strand of NZ_JAEPVT010000003.1, from coordinate 395,065 downwards.
AGATCATCCGGGCGCGTCGTCTTGTCGAAGATGGCGCAACGCTGGAAGAACTCGGGGCCGATCTCGGTATTTCCAAGGAGCGCGTGCGGCAGATCGAAAGCCGCGCCCTGGACAAGCTCCGCAATGCGCTTGTCGATGCGGACCCGCGCATGGCAAGCTACGCCTGAGGCAGATCTTCTCCCGGCTGGGAGCGATCTATTCCGAGATAATTTTGACCCTATCGCCCGGCGCAATCGTCGCCCCGGTTGGTAGGGCATTGATCAGTTTGAACAGGTCGAGCTTGCGATCGGTGCCCATCATGCGGGCAGCGAGCGTGGTGATGGTGTCGCCAGGCTTGACGGTGACGACACGCACGCGCAGCGGCTTCAGCGAGGCCGCCTCCTCCGGCGTCATATGCCGGAAGCTCGCGCGCAGGACATTTGCGGTCTGATCGAGCTGGGCGATATTTCCTTTCGGCACTGCCGTCAGGAAACGGAAGATTTGCGTGCGATCGCGGATCACCGTGACATCGAAATCCCAGCGATCGGCGGAGGCGCGCGCTGTCGCGGCCGGCATGCCATTAACGGTGATCGACTGAATCGAATTGGGATCGAGGCCCGTGACCCAGCCGCTGGAAATATAGTTCGTCAGATTCTGGTTTTGGGTATCGGCAACGCCATCGAAACGGATGGCGATATCGCCCGGGCCAGTCGCCATGACGGCTTCAACCTTGTTGTCGATGCGGAAGTCGGGCGGCACGTCGAAGCGGATGCCGAGGCCGCCATGCAGGAAGGTCTGGCCGCGCACATAGCCTTCCTCGGGGCTGTCGCCATAGAGCAGCCCATCGATGCCGTTCAGGTAATAATCGCGGCCGATGTCGCCGACCTTGCCTTCCTCGCCGAATTCGCGGGCATGCGCCTTGGCAAGATCGATCCGCTGCGGCGTGCTCGGGTGGCTCGAAAGGAAGTCCAGGCTCTGGTCGACGTCGGAATTGGCCGACATGAAGCGGCTGTAGTCTTCCATCGCGTTCAGGAACCGAGCGGCGGCATAAGGATCATAGCCGGCTTGGCCGAGCGTGCGGATGCCGATCTCGTCGGCCTGCAGCTCCTGCTGGCGCGAGAAGGCGGCAAGGCGCAGCTTGCCGCGGGCAAGCGCCTGCTTGCCGGCCAGATCGCTCGACAGGACTTCCGAAACGACGCGGCTAGCGATGACTTCGGCCTCCTCGCGCTTCTGCCTTTCGATGCCGTGGTTGGCGGTGACGTGCGCCATTTCATGCGCCAGCACGGCAGCGACTTCTGAAGCGTCGTTGGCGAGCGCCAACAGGCCGCGCGTGACATAGAGATAGCCGCCCGGCAGCGCGAAGGCGTTGATCGAGGGAGAGTTGAGAATGGTGATGCGGTAGGACTGCTGCGGATTTTCCGACACGCTGGTCAAGGCGCCGGCGATGCGGGCGACGAGCCGCTCGGTCTTGGCGTCCTTATATTCGCCGCCATAGCTTGCGAGGATGCGCGGATGCTCGCGAGCGCCCATCTGCGCGCGCGGGTCGTTCTTCTGGACTTCGGAGACGATCTGCGGATTGGCGGAGGGAGAAACGCTCGGCTGGTAGGATTGATCCAGCACCGTCTGGCAGCCGTTCAACATCGCCGCGGCCGTAAGGACGGGGACAAAGCGGCGCAAACGGGCTGCGACGGTCGCATCGATCCTTCGTTGTGCTCGCTTGCTCTGCTTCAGGACCTGCATCCTACTCATTTCGCTGTCATGCCGGCTCGGCGCCAAATCCGGTTGATCCTTACCGGGCCGATCATCGTCGTGCGCCGACAAAGGTTACTTCCGCCCCCATCGATCCGCATTTACCCGGACAGTCTCCACCCCTTGCTGTAGCCGATTTTGGCACCGGTTGCATAGCGAGACTCCGTTTAAATGTGGCGGCGTTGTATTTTAGCAAGCATTCCCCAGGACTTTCAGCCGCTTGCCGCGACGAAATTAAGGCAAAACCGGCGGCAAGATGCTGCGACGCAATCAATGTTGCAGAAATGTGGTCAGTGCCGGAATGCCGTCCGTCTCCAGGAAGGTCCCGATGGGAGCGGCGAGCTTGATGGCGCCGCCATCGATGAAGACGGCGTGGTCGGCAAGGCGCCGCACTTCGGCCGGATCATGCGAGACGATCAGCACCGTATTGCCGGTTTCGCGATGCAGGGTTTTCAGGAGTTCGACCATGCCGGAGCGCAGGCCGGGATCGAGGGCGGCGAAGGGTTCGTCGAGCAAAAGGATCGGCTTGTCGCGCACGAGCGCCCGCGCGAAGGCGGCGCGCTGGCGTTCGCCGCCGGAGAGTGTCCCCGGCTTGCGCGTCTCGAAGCCGGGCAAGCCGACGCGCGCCAGGGCTTGCGAAACCCTTTCCCCGTCCTCCTTCGAAAGCTTCAATGACGGGCTGATGCCGAGACCGATATTGGTGAAGAGGTCGAGATGAGCAAAGAGGTTGTTGTCCTGGAAGACGAGCGACACGGGCCGTTCAGCGGGATGCAGGCCGGTTACGTCCTGTCCGGCAAGCAGAACGCGGCCTCGATCCGGCGGTTCGAAGCCGGCTAGCAAATTGAGGAAGGTCGATTTTCCTGATCCCGACGGGCCGGCGACGGCGATGATCTTGCCCTGTGGCAAATCACAGTCGAAGCGGAAATCATGGGTGCCGAGGCGCAGCTCGACACCGGCCATGGCAATGCCCTGTTCCTTCATGTCGCGGCCGTCAGCCATGTCGTCTGCTTTCGTCATCGCGTGCACCCTGGCCGGCCGTGCCGGCAATGGTCAGGAGAAGACATACCAGGCCAAGGATCAAGGCATATCCATCGGCATCATTGGTGCGGTAGCTGCCGAGCTTGCTATAGACCAGCCAGGGCAAGGTCATCAGGCTGTCCGAGCCGAAGAGGGCAACCGCGCCAAGATCGCCCAGCGACAGCGCCATGGCGAAGGAAAGTGCCGTGAAGAGCGGCTTGCGCAGGCCGGGCCAATCGATGAGGCGAAGGCGGGAAATGCCGTGAAGGCCGAGGCTTGCCGCCAGACGTTCGGTGCGACGGACATGGACCGCATAGGCTGGCTCGATGACACGGATGACGAAGGGCAGCGCCATCAGCGCGTTGATGACGACGATCAGAATGGCCGCAAAGCGGCTCGGGTCGCCCAAGGGCCGGAGTGCCAGAAACCAGCCGGTCGCCAGCACGATGGGTGGGACCAGCAGGATGAGGGAAGAACTTCCGCTCAGCACGATTGCCAGGCCGCGGAGGCCGAAGGTCTTGCGGCGATCCGCCGATATCACCGTTCGGGCTCGGATGATCCCAAAGGATGTCAGGACGGCCAGGAGTCCGGCGACGAGCGCAATCGCCAGGCTGGTGGCAGCCGCCTGCAGAAAGATCGGCTGGCCGGCGAGCCTGAAGAGGTTCGCCTCAACGCCGGTAACGACGACCGAGGCGAGCGGCAGGCCGAGAAAGAGCGTGGCCGCCGACAACACAGCGGCATCGATCCATCGACGGGCAGGCGCCTGCCCATCGATGCGCCGCAGGGCGCGGCCGCTGGTGAGGCCATGATCGTCAGGGGCACGAAACAATGTCATGGCGCCGAGGATGACGAGAGTGACGACGATTTGCAGAAGCGACAGCATGACGGCGCGGCCGGGATCGAAATCGAAGCGCAGCGCTTGGTAGATCGCCACTTCAAGCGTTGTCGCAGCCGGACCGCCGCCGAGGATCAGGACCAGTGTGAAGCTAGTGGCGCAGAGCATGAAGATCAGCCCGGCGATGCCGGGAATGAGGCCACGCAGGATGGGCCATTCGATGAAGCGGAAGACCGAGGCGGACCGCATGCCGAGTCCGCCGGCCACAAGCCAATATTCCGCAGGAACACGTTCCAGCCCGGCAAGCATCAGCCTGCTGGCGAGCGGCATGTTGAAGAAGACATGTGCAAGCAGGATGCCGGCAAGACCGTAGATGCTGATAGGATGCGACAGGCCGAGAGTTGCGAGGGCCTGATTGAGCAGACCTTGCCGGCCCCATATGCCGAGCAGGCCGAGCGCGCCGATCAGTACGGGCAGGCCCATCGGCACGGCCATCAACCGGATGAGCCAAAGGCGGCCGGGAAAGCGCGGCTGGCGCGCCAATGCGCGCGCGACCGGAATGGCGAGCACAACGGAAAGCAGCGTCGAGAGTACCGCCTGCAGCAGAGTGAAGCGCAGGACGCGCAGCAAGTAGGGATCTGCCAGGGGATTGGTACCGCCGGAGTCGATGCCGGCGGCGAGCAGAACGAGCACGGCGATCCCGACGAAGAGCACGATGCCGGCGAGGCTGACTGCCCCGCCGGAAATGGCGCGTCTTCGCTCTGGTGCCGTGAGTGTCGTCAAGGCATCAGTTGCCGCTGGTGGCGGCCAGCCATTCGTCGATCCAGGCCTTGCGGTTCTTGTCGACATCGGCGGGGCTCATCAGGAAGGTCTTCGAGGGCACCACGAGCTTGTTGAAGGCGTCCGGCAGCGGCTCCGAAGTGGCTGAAACCGGCATCATCCAATTGCTTGTCGGGATGATGTCCTGGAAGCCCGTGGAGATCATGAATTTGAGGAAGTCGCGCGCAAGCTCCTTGTTCGGCGAGGACTTGATGAGGCCGGCGACCTCGATCTGGATGTAATGCCCTTCCGAGAAGTCGGCTGCCTGATAGCGGTCGGTCTTGTCCTCGATCATATGATAGGCAGGCGACGTCGTATAGGAGAGCACCATCGGCGCTTCGCCCTTTGTGAAGAGGTCATAGGCTTCCGACCAGCCGGGGGTGACAGTCAGGATGCGGCCCTTGAGCTTTGTCCAGGCATCGGCGGCCTTGTCGCCGTAAATCGACTTGACCCAGAGCAGCAGACCGAGACCCGGCGTCGAGGTGCGCGGGTCCTCGATGACGATCTTCTGATTGGGATCGCCTTCGACGAGATCCTTCATGCTCTTGGGGGGATTCTTGACCGTCTGGCTGTCATAGATCACGGCGAAATGGCCGTAGTCGTAGGGCACGAAAACATCGTCCTTGAAACCGCCGGGAACCTTGAGGGCCGAGGTGTCGACGCCGCTGGCATCGAAGAGGCCGGTATCCTTCGCTTCATCGATGAGATTGGTATCGAGGCCGAGAACGACATCGGCCTTGGTGCCCGTCCCTTCCAGCTTCAGACGCGAGAGAAGCGCCACGCCATCGGTGACGGCGACATAATTGACCGTGCAGCCGCAGGTCTTCTCGAAAGCGGCCTTGACCTTGGCGCCCGGCCCCCAGTCGGCGGTGAAGCTTTCATAGGTGTAGATGGTCAGCGTCTTGTCGGCTGCTTCGGCCGTCTGGGCAGCAAAAAACGACGTTCCGGCGGCAAAGGCCAGGCCTGCGAAGAATGACAATAGCGAACGGTGTTGCATGACAGCGCCTCCTTTTTGGTTTCGTCTTGAAGGGGAAAAGGGCGCTATGATTTCGTCACGCGTCTAATCCCTCCGCCGGTGTTAGCCGGATCAGGTTCCGCGGGTTGGCCGGTGAAAGCCTCTCAGCCGAAATGTCCGAAGGACATAAGGCACCCCGTTAGAGCGTCGGCAGATTTAGCCTTGTGACGAAGGGATGACAAGGGAAATGATGCCCTTGCCGATTGCAGCATGGAGGATTTACTCGGCAGCCTCCGCGACCGCCGGGCTTTCGAATTTCTTCGTCGCCCCCGGAAGCTGCACGTTCTTCAGCATCAGCGCGGTCAAAAGGCCGAGAAGGCAGATGCCGGCGGCGGTCACGAACAGCGGGCTGAAGGCGCTCGCATAGGCATTGGCGACCGCCTCGCGGGTTGCTTCCGGCAAAGCCGCCATCATCTTCGGCGTCAGCTGCTCGATATCGGATACGCCTGATATGGAGATACCAACATTGCCGAGTTTGGCGGCGATGATGGCGCCGTAGATGGAGATGGCGATGGAGGCGCCGCCCATGCGCGAGAGCGTGACGGCACCCGTTGCCGCGCCGACGTCACGGGAAGCCGCTGCATTCTGCACGCCGATGACGGGCACCTGCTGCGCAAGGCCGATGCCGATGCCGTGCAGCAGCATCAGGCCGCCGATGATGACGATGGGCGTACCGGCAGGCAGGAAGGCAAGTGAGCCGAACGCGATGGCGCTGCAGGCAGCACTCGCGACGGCGAAGGGCTTGTAGCGCCCTCTCGCGGCAATTAGCCGGCCGGCCGATAGTGAGCCGCAGACGATGCCGCCGGTCAGGAGAATGAACAGCAGCCCGGCCATCGATGGCGAAAGGCCCGTCGTCGTCTGCAGGAAGAGCGCAAAATAGTTGACCATGCCGATGGCCACGGCGCCGCTTGTGATCGAAATGATCAGCAGAAGGCCGAATGTCGGGTTACGGAACAACGTCATCGGCACGATGGGCTCCGGTGCGCGACGCTCGATGAAGACCCAGGCGATAGCGCAGATCACGCCGAAGGCGATGATACCGAGGCACTGCGGCGACAGCAGAGATCCGAAGAGTTCGCTGCCGTCGGCGGCAAGCACGATGCTCGTCGTCGTCAGCGCAAGAACGATTGCGCCGGCATAGTCGATCTTCGGGCGTCGGGCCGGTTTGCGATAGGGAAGCATGGTAGCAAGGCCGGCCAGCACGATAAAGCCGATCGGGACGTTGACGAGGAAGATCGAACGCCAGCCGAAGAGATCGCTCATCGTGCCGCCGAGAACCGGGCCGATGGCGCCGGAAGCCATGAGCACCAGGCTCGAGTAACTCTGGTAGCGAGCGCGTTCCCGCGGCTCGAAAAGATCGGCGTTGACAGCGAAGATCGAGACCATGATGCCGCCGCCGCCGAAGCCTTGAAGGACGCGGGCGGCGATCAGCGTATCCATCGAGACGGCCAGGCCGCAGACGGCGGAGCCGATCGTGAAGATCGCGATCGCCGTCATCATCACATATTTGCGGCCGAAGAGATCGCCGAGCTTGCCGTAGACGGGCATGACGGCGGAGAGCGAAAGAAGATAGGCTGATCCGATCCAGCCGAAGCGCTCCAGATGCCCGAATTCGCCGACGATCGTCGGCAGTGCCGTCGAGACGATCTGGTTATCCAGAGTTGCCATGAACATGGCGGTCATCAGAAACAGGAAAAGAATAAGCCGCCGCTTATGATCCGCCACGAGCGGCGTGAAGCTTGTCTGCATGTCCATGGGGCAGGAAATCCGAACTTGGCCGAAACGTTGCGCGGTCGATCGAATGCGCGGGACGCCCGGTTTTCACAGTTGAGATATATGTGCCATTAGCATATAAATGTCAACAACAGGTGAATGCTGTTTGCATGTTTTATTTCTTTACCGCCTCTGATATGGTGGAAAGATGACATCTGCGACGAATACACGTGAAATTGAAGCCCAGGCCCTGACCGACGACGAGAATCTCCTGCGTATCGGCCATGCGATGACGCGCATGCGCCTACTGACAGGTCGCCGCATGATCGGCAGGCTTGCCATTCAGAGCGTCGCGCCGGGACTTGAGCTGTCTCATCTCGACGTGCTCGATGTCGTGCGGCGGGCGGAAGAGACGGGCGAAGTCACCGTCGGCACGATTGCCGAGATGCTGCGGATCGATCCGTCGCGGGCGAGCCGCATCGTTGCCGACATGGTGACGCGCGGCGTGTTGCGACGCAAGGCGTCGCAGGCGGATGCGCGGCGCATCGTGGTGGTGTTGACCGCGCTCGGGCAGCGATTGCTGTCGGAGATCCAGGCGCAGAAATATTCCGTCATCGGCAGCATCTTCGCCGATTGGACGCCGGAGGAAATCGAGAATTTCTCGCTGCTGTTCGACCGCTACGTCAGCGGCTACGAGCGGGTTTTCCAGGCGCGCATCAAGGAAACGGACGACTGAGCGGTTGTCGCGGTTGTTCTTGAGCATGGCGCTCTTCCCTAGGGATACGACTTTGCGCTATGGGCTTGCCTCATGAGCCAGTCCACCACCTTCACCATCCTGCTTGGCGGCGAGCTTCGCCTGACGGAGCGATTGCGCGATGCGGTTTCCGGCAGCCGTTTCATCGCGGCCGATGGCGGCATGCGCCATGCGCTCGCGCTCGGGGCGGAGCCGGAGCTGTGGGTCGGCGATTTCGATTCCACGCCTGCCGATCTGCAGGGGGCCTTTCCGAATGTTCCAAGGCAACCCTATCCGGCGGCGAAGGCAGCGACTGATGGCGAGATCGCCGTTTCGGAAGCGATCGATCGCGGTGCCACGAGGCTGATCCTTGCCGGTGCCATGGGCGGCGAGCGGTCGGATCACGCGATCCAGCACCTGCTTTACGGCGTGCATCTGGCCGAAAAGGGCTTCGATATCTTCCTGACCTCCGGTGACGAGGAGGCGGTGCCGCTTCCGCCGGGTGAACTCACGCTGGCGCTGCCGGCTGGCTCGCTGTTTTCGGTCCTCGGATTCAGCGACCTGACAGGTCTCTTCATCGAGAATGCCCGTTACCCCTTGCACGATTTTCATTTGCCCTTCGGCGCGTCGCGCACCATTTCCAATGTGGCGGAAGGCGACGTGCGCTTCTCGCTCGGCAGCGGCAGGGCCATCGTTCTTGCCCGCCCTTATGACCTTTCCGGAGTCTGATCTTGGCCCCTCCCATTCTGAAACTCGACGACATCTTCCTGAGCTTTGGCGGTGCGCCATTGCTCGCCGGTGCCGACCTGCAGGTGGAGCCGGGTGACAAGATCTGCCTTGTCGGACGCAATGGTTCCGGCAAGTCGACGCTCCTGAAGATCGCCGCTGGTCTTGTCGAGGCGCAATCGGGCGAAGTCTTCCGTCATCCGTCATCGACCGTGCGCTATCTCGAGCAGGCACCGGATTTTGCCGGTTACAAGACGGTTGCCGCCTATGCCGAAGCCGGCCTCGGGCCTGGTGATGATCCCTATCGCGTCACCTATCTGCTCTCTCATCTTGGTCTGACCGGCGAAGAGGATCCGAAGAATCTTTCCGGCGGGGAAGCACGCCGTGCAGCGCTTGCCCGTGTTCTGGCGCCGGAGCCGGATATCCTGCTGCTCGACGAGCCGACGAACCATCTCGACCTGCCGACCATCGAGTGGCTGGAAGGCGAACTGCAGAAGAGCCGCAGCGCACTCGTGCTGATCTCGCACGACCGTCGCTTCCTTGAAAAAGTGTCGACCGCGACCGTTTGGCTGGACCGCGGCACCTCGCGCCGGCTGGATAAGGGATTTGCCCATTTCGAGGCCTGGCGCGATCAGGTGCTGGAAGCCGAGGAGCTGGAGCAGCACAAGCTCGGCAAACAGATCGAGCGCGAGGAGCACTGGCTGCGCTACGGCGTGACGGCGCGGCGCAAGCGCAACATGCGCCGCCTCGGCGAGCTTCAGGATATGCGTTCGCGCTACCGCGGCCATAGAGGTGCTTTGGGCACCGTACAGGCGGCTGCTTCCGATGCGCAGGAAAGCGGCAAGCTGGTGATTGAGGCCGACAAGATCACCAAGTCTTATAATGAGCGGGTCATCGTCGCGCCCTTTTCGATCCGTGTGCATCGCGGCGATTGCATCGGTCTCGTCGGCCCGAACGGCGCGGGCAAGACGACGCTTCTGAAGATGCTGACGGGTCAGCTGGAGCCTGATAGCGGCACGGTGAAGCTCGGCACCAATCTGGAGATCGCGACGCTCGACCAGAAGCGCGAGGAGCTGAACCCGGAAGATACGCTCGCCAACTATCTGACCGATGGCCGCGGCGAGAACCTGCTCGTCAATGGCGAGCAGCGGCATGTGACCGGCTATATGAAGGAATTCCTCTTCCAGCCCGAACAGGCGCGCACGCCGATCAAGAACCTCTCCGGCGGCGAGCGCGCCCGGCTGATGCTGGCGCGCATCCTGTCGCGGCCCACCAATCTCCTGATCCTCGACGAACCGACGAACGATCTCGATATCGAGACGCTCGACCTGCTGCAGGAAATCGTGTCCGGCTTTGCCGGTACGGTCATCCTCGTCAGCCACGACCGTGACTTCCTCGACCGTACCGTGACCTCGACGATAGCGCCCGCCGATCCGGAAGAGCCCGATGGTCGCTGGATCGAATATGCCGGCGGCTATTCCGACATGCTTGCCCAGCGCAAGGGAGCGATCGAGGAACGCAGGCGGGCTGAAAAGGCGGCCGAAAAGCCGAAATCGGCCGAAGCTTCGGCGTCGGCTTCCGAGGCTTCGAAGGGCAAGGGCAAGCTTTCCTACAAGCAGAAATTCGCGCTCGAAAACCTGCCGAAGGAAATGGCCAAGGCTGAGGCCGAGATTGCCGCGCGCGAGAAGAAGATGGCCGATCCCAACCTCTTTTCCAAGGATGCCGCAACGTTCAACCGTCTTGCCGCGGAGATGGAAAAGCTGCGCGAAAGCCTGACCAGGATGGAAGAAGAATGGCTGGAGCTCGAAATGCTGCGCGAGGAGCTGGAGGGCTAAGGCCCTATCCGCTCATCCTATGCGCGTCTTTACTATGCAGAAAAAACAATCGGTTGCGCTCGGTCGCAGCCGGTTCATTCCCTGTTGTCGAATCCGATAAACCGTTTATACATTAACGCATGCTGCCGGACGACGGGCCGGTTGATACCCCCGGGCCGACGTGGCCCGTGGCGCATGTTGGGGAAGTCCGAAGCGGCCTGATTGGATTGCGCCTGATGGCGACAGGTTCTTCGTAGAAAGTTGCAGACAAATTTCGTGAGCGCTTACCGTGATGACGGCGCCTGATGCCGCATGCGGTTTTTCGAGGGGGCCTTCATGCCGATGCTGCCGCGTGCCGTGTTGTTCAGCTGTGTTCTTGCCGTTTTTTCGGGCGCCCAGGCGCTGGCGCAGGGTGCGCCGCCGGCTCCGCCCGTCACGGTTGCCAAGCCCATCGTCCGAGATGTTGTCGACAGCGACGAGTTCATTGGGCGCTTCCAGGCGGTCGATGAAGTTTCTGTGCGCTCGCGGGTCGGCGGCTATCTGCAGGAAGTGCATTTCAAGGATGGCGCCATGGTCAAGCAGGGCGACCTGCTTTTCGTCATCGACCAGCGGCCATTCGTGACCGCGCTGAACGAAGCGACGGCCTCGCTGGAAGTCGCGAAGTCGTCGCTGACGCTCGCCGATGCACAATTCAAGCGCGCGCAATCGCTGTCGACAACGGGCAGCCAGTCGGCGTCGACCCTCGACGACCGCCGCCGCGATCTCGTTTCCGCCGAAGCGAATGTGCGTGGCGCGCAGGCCGCTGTCGATCGCGCCAATCTCGACATGGATTTCACCAAGATCACCGCACCGCTCAGCGGCCGCATCGACCGCCGGCTGATTTCCGTCGGCAATCTCGTGCAGGCCGATCAGACCGTGCTGACGACCATCGTGTCACTCGACCCCATTGATTTCTATTTCGACGTCGACGAGCGCCGGCTGCTCTCCTATGCCGATGAGGCTCGTAAGAACGGCAGTGCCCTTCAGCAGGGCGGCGGCGGGCTGGATGTGACCGTGACCATCGCCGATTCCCGCCAGAAGCCGTTCAAAGGCAAGCTCGATTTCGCCGAAAACCGCGTCGACAACGAAACGGGCACGATCCGTGTCCGCGCCCGCTTCCCGAACCCTGATTTCATCCTGCAGCCCGGCCTGTTCGGACGCGTTCAGGTGCAAGGCTCGAACAGCTACAAGGCGATCCTGATCCCCGACGAAGCTATCGGCTCGGATCAGAATCAGCGCGTCGTCTATGTCGCCGATACCGCCGGCAATATCACGCCGAAGCCCGTGCGCCTCGGGCCGAAGCTCTATGGCTATCGCGTCATCCGCGATGGCATGACCGGCGACGAGACGATCGTCGTCAACGGGCTGATGCGGATCCGGCCCGGCGTCAAGGTGACACCGCAGCTGATCGAGCTGCCGCAGCAGGCGACGAACGACGAGCCGCCGGCCCAGGCCGATGCACAGGGGACCAGCCAATGAGGTTTTCCCACTTCTTCGTCGATCGGCCGATTTTCGCATCGGTCCTCTCCATCGTGCTGCTGATCGTCGGCGGCATCGCCTATTTCCAATTGCCGGTAGCGCAATATCCCGAGGTTGCGCCTCCCACTATCGTCATTCGCACCTCCTATCCCGGCGCCGACGCCCAGACTATCGCCGATACGGTGGCGACGCCGATCGAGCAGGAGGTCAACGGCGTCGAGGACATGCTCTACATGTCCTCCTATTCCAGTGCCGACGGCTCCATGTCGCTGACGGTCACCTTCAAGCTCGGCACCGATCTCGACAAGGCGCAGGTGCTGGTGCAGAACCGCGTCGCCATCGCCGAGCCGCGCCTGCCCGACGACGTCCGCCGCATCGGCATTACGACGGTCAAGAGTTCGCCCGACCTGATGATGGTCGTGCATCTCCTCTCGCCGAACAATCGCTACGACCAGCTCTACATTTCCAACTATGCCCGTACGCGCATCCGCGACATTCTCGTCCGTCTGGACGGTGTTGGCGACGTGCAGCTCTTCGGCGAGCGGCAATATTCGCTGCGCATCTGGCTCGATCCGGAAAAGCTCGCGGCCTACGGCATGACCGCCGGCGATATCGTGCAGGCGCTGCGCGATCAGAACGTGCAGGTGTCGGGCGGCGCGATCGGCGGGCCGCCGGTTTCGGGCACCAACGCCTTCCAATACACCGTCACGACCCAGGGGCGCTTTTCCGACGCACGGCAATTCCGCTACGTCATCGTCAAGGCAACCGGCAACGGTCGTCTCGTGCAGTTGCAGGATGTTGCGCGCATCGAGCTCGGCGCTCAGGATTATGTCACCAACAGCTATCTGAACGGCAGCCCGGCGGTGGCGCTCGGCGTCTTTGCCCGGCCCGGCACCAATGCGCTCGCCGCTGCCGCCGATATCCAGAAGACCATGGAGGACTTGTCGCAGGATTTTCCGCAGGGGCTGGAATACCGCATCATCTACAACCCGACGGAGTTCATCGCCGAGTCGATCCACGAGGTCTACAAGACGATCTTCGAAGCGGCGGTTCTCGTCGCCATCGTTGTGCTGGTTTTCCTGCAATCCTGGCGAACGGCGATCATTCCGATTATCGCAATCCCCGTTTCGCTGATCGGCACTTTCGCCTTCCTGCTCGCCTTCGGCTTCTCGCTGAACATGCTGACACTGTTCGGCCTGGTGCTCGCCATCGGTATCGTCGTCGACGATGCGATCGTGGTGGTGGAGAATGTCGAGCGCAACCTCGCACTCGGCATGACGCCGAAAGAGGCGTCACATGTGACGATGAACGAGGTCGGTACGGCCGTGCTCGCAATCTCGCTGGTGCTGATTGCGGTCTTCGTGCCGACCGCCTTCATTCCCGGCATTTCCGGGCAATTCTACCGGCAGTTCGCGGTGACGATCTCGGTCGCGACGGCGATTTCCTGCCTGAACTCGCTGACGCTCTCGCCGGCGATCGCCGCGATCGTCCTTCGTCCGCACAGTCACGAGAAATCCAACAATATCTTCGCGCGCTTCGGCCGTGCCCTGGGTGACGGGTTCAACCGGGGTTTCGAGCGAATGAGCCGCGGCTATTCCTGGATCGTCCGCCACCTCGTCACGACGTGGGCGGCTCTCGCCTGCGCGCTTCTCGTCTTTGCCGGTCTGTTGGCCGGCACATGGTATATGGGTCGAATCGTGCCGCAGGGCTTCGTTCCCACCATGGACCAGGGCTATGCCATCGTCGTCGTGCAGCTGCCTGATGGAGCCTCGCTGGCACGCACCAATGCCGTCATCCAGAAGGCGACCGATATCATCAACAAGACGCCCGGCATCGCCAATGCCGTCGCCTTTGCCGGCTTCAACGGTGCGACCTTCACCAATGCCTCGAATTCGGGTGTCATCTTCACGCCGTTCAAGCCATTTGAGGAGCGGTTGAAGAGCGGCGACACGGCCACCAAGATCATCGGCCAGCTCTTCGGCAGCCTGCAGGGCATCGAGGAGGCTTTCATCATCGCCATTCCGCCGCCGTCGATCCGTGGCATCGGCAATTCCGGCGGCTTCAAGATGCAGATCATGGACCGGGAAAATGCTGACATGCGCCGCATCCTGCCGCTCGCCTATCAGATGATGGGCGTTGCCGCGCAGAATAAGGGCGTCAGCGGCGTCTTCACCACCTTCTCCGCCAACAGCCCGCAATATTTCCTGGCGATCGACCGCGACAAGGCGCGGGCGCTCAACGTGCCGATCCCGAATATCTTCGAGACGCTGTCGATCAATCTCGGCACGTCCTATGTCAACGACTTCAATGCCTTCGGCCGCGTTTATCAGGTGCGCGCGCAGGCCGATCAGCAATATCGCATGGACCGTGAGGATATTCTGGCGCTGAAGGTGCGTTCGGCGACCGGAGCGCTCGTGCCGCTCGGCACGCTGGTCGATATCCGGGATACGACCGGGCCGACGCTGGTGCAGCGCTATAACATGTATGTCTCGGTCCCCCTTCAAGGTAATCCGGGGCCGGGCGTCTCTACCGGCTCGGCCCTCGATATCATGGAGGGGCTGGCGAAGAACCTCCTGCCTTCGGGCACGACCTTCGAATGGACGGAGCTTGCCTATCAGGAAAAGCATACCGGCAATACCGCGATCTATATCTTCGCCCTGTCGGTCATCTTCGTCTTCCTGGCGCTGTCGGCGCAATATGAAAGCTGGATCCTTCCGCTTGCGATCATTCTCATCGTGCCGCTGGCGGTTCTGGCGGCGCTGATCGGCGTGCATCTGAGGGGGATGGACAACAATATCCTCACGCAGATCGGGCTTATCGTGCTGATAGGCCTTGCGGCCAAGAACGCGATCCTGATCGTGGAGTTTGCCCGACAAGCGCAGGCTGAGGGAAAGAGCGCCGTCGAGGCGGCCATCGAGGCCAGCCACCTGCGTCTGCGCCCGATCTTGATGACGGCCTTCGCCTTTATCTTCGGCGTCGTGCCGCTGATGATTGCCACAGGCCCCGGCGCGGAAATGCGGCAATCGCTCGGTACGGCCGTCTTTTCGGGCATGCTCGGCGTGACGCTGTTCGGCCTGTTCCTGACGCCGGTTTTCTATGTCGTCCTGCGCCGGCGGCGCAAGCAGGCGGAAGCCGCGCAGGAGCCTTCGGCCACCGATGCCGCGGCACAATGATGCCTGACCAAGCGGCTGGGCGTTTCACGGGAAACGCTCAGCCGCCTTATCCCATTGTTTTTATGAGTTTCAGGCAGGAAGCTGCTGCGAGCTTTCGGGTGGGACCTGAGAGCGTTTCAGTTTTTCACGGAATCTCTGAGCCGTTCTATCTCTTTGGCTGTACGCAATCCCGGACGGAAGACCGCTGCGCACTTTTCCTAGAATTGCTTTAGAGATGCGGGTTGCGAGGCCGGTATTTCTTGACCAGCTGCTGGTTGGTTTCCTTGGCGCCCGGCATGTTGGCGCTGAGGTAGACGGGCGGATTGCCATCCTTGCAGAGTTCGGCAGCGACATCGGCGAAGATGGCGTTCAGGACCGTCGTACCGACGGCTGTCGAGGCCGGCCCGACCTTCAGCTCCGTGCCCGGCAGATCGATCATGGCATCGCCCGGCGGCAAGCCGTTGTCCAGCACGATATCGGCGATATCGGCCAATCTCCGGCGTCCATTGGCGATGGCGGCCGAATAGGCGAGCGATGTGATGGCGATGACCGTCGCGCCGATTTCGCGGCCATAATCGGCGGCCTCGATCGGCGCGGCGTTGACGCCCGAATTGGAGGCGATGACCAGCACGTCGCCCGGCTGCATGCCGTAGCGTTCGAAGACCGGGCGGATAAGCCCTTCGGTGCGCTCATAGACCGAGCTGATAACGGCGCCTTCATGCAGCATGGCAGAGCCCACGAGCACGGGAATGGTGAAGGCGAGGCCGCCGGCGCGATAATGCACCTCCTCGGCCAGCATGTGCGAGTGGCCGGTGCCGAAGACATAGACGCGGCGATCGGCGCGTGCGGCCGCGCAAATGGCGGCCGAAGCCCTCGACATCGGCTCGGCCAGCGTTTCACGCAAGGTTTCCAGCCGACCGATGAGGGCGGTGAAATAGCTGTCCGTGACTGCGGTCATGCCGAGCCTCCTTTTCAAATTTTAGGCCGAAGGCTGGCCGGAGATCCATGTTTCGGTGACTTCGATGGCGTCGTTGATGTGGACGAGATCGGCGCGGGTTCCCGGCGTCAGATAGCCGCGGTCGGTAAGCCGCAGGAAGCGGGCGGGATAGGACGTCGCCATGCGCAGGGCCTCAGCCAGCGGCAGCTCGAGAATATTGACGCCGTAGCGGATGGTGGAGGCCATATCGACATCGGAGCCCGCCAGCGTGCCGTCATCGAGCGTCAGCTTGGAGCAATAGCCGCCCTTGGTGCGATAGACCGTGCGGCCGTTCAGCGTAAAGCTCGGAAGATCGGTGCCGACGAGCGACATGGCATCCGTGACGAAGAACAGCCGGCCTTCGCCGCGCTTTGCACGCAGCGCGACGCGTAGTGCTATCGGATCGACATGATGGCCGTCGGCGATGATGCCGCACCAGGGGGCAGGGTGATCGATCGCCGCACCGACGAGACCGGGTGCGCGATGGCCCATCTGGCTCATGGCGTTGAAAAGATGGGTAACGCCGCGCGCACCGGCATCGAAACGCGCATCGGCGGCTTCCGCCGTGCAATCGCTATGGCCGATGCTGACGATGACGCCGCCTTCGGCGAGTGCCTGCACCTGCCGCTCGGTGACCTGCTCGGCCGCAATCGTCACCAGCAAGGTGCCGATCGCCTCACGGGCGCGGATGAAGGTCCGGACGTCGCTGTCTTCGACCGGGCGCATCAGCTCGGCAAGATGCGCGCCCTTGCGGGCCGGCGCCAGATGGGGGCCTTCCAGATGCAGTCCGGCGACGCCGCGATTGGCTTTCACCGCCTCGATCGCGCCTTCGATCGCCGCCGCGCTCGCGGCCGCGACATCGGTGATCAGCGTCGGCAGTAGCGATGTCGTACCGTAGGGGCGGTGTCCTGCGGCGATCATAAACATGGAGTCGGCCGAGGGCTCGTCATTCAACATGCGGCCGCCGCCACCATTGACCTGCGCGTCGATGAAGCCGGGAGCAAGCACACCGCCGTT
The DNA here is from genome assembly GCF_027109195.1 of Rhizobium sp. AG207R. Taxonomy (NCBI): domain Bacteria; kingdom Pseudomonadati; phylum Pseudomonadota; class Alphaproteobacteria; order Hyphomicrobiales; family Rhizobiaceae; genus Rhizobium; species Rhizobium sp. AG207R. The sequence continues at coordinate 378,002 of NZ_JAEPVT010000003.1, read as the reverse complement.
CAACGCGATCGTTTCGGCATTGTCGGGCACATCATTGGCACCGGTAATGGCATGGATACGGCCATTACCGATCACCAATGCGCTATCCTCGTGAAACCGATCGCCATCGAAGATGCGGGCGCCGGTAAAGACCTTGTAGTCCATCACATGGTCTCCGTTACCTTGAGGAGATTAGCCGGCTTGTCCGGGTCGAAACCCTTGCGACGCGTCACCGACTCGATGAGACGATAGTAGCACAGCAGCGACACGAGCGGATCGAGCAGGCCGTTGCCCGTCGTCGGCATGCGCAGGTTTATGCCGGCAAGCGGTGCGGTCGAGAAGGAGACGGCTGTGGCGCCGAGCTTCTGCAGGCGTTCGAGCGCCTGAGCATTGTTGGCAAAGGCAGCATCGTCGGGCGAGAAGGCGACGATCGGGAAGCCCGGCTGCACGAGGCGCATCGGGCCGTGCATGAGTTCGGCCAGCGAGAAGGCTTCGGCATGAAGGCTGGCTGTTTCCTTGGCCTTTAGAGCTGCTTCCAGCGCGATAGCGAAGGCGGGGCCGCGCCCGCCGGTATAGAGCGAGGAGGCATTGAAAAGCACATCCTCGGCAGCCTTGCCGTCGATGCCCGAGGTGGCGGCAAGCGCTTCCGGCAGTTTCGCAAGGCCGTCGATCAGGGCCTTATCCTGCGAAATCGCTGCCGTCACGCCGGCAAGGGCGGCAACCGAGGCGATGAAGGATTTTGTCGCAGCGACGCTCTGTTCCTTGCCAGCATTGAGGCCGAGCACGACGTCGGCTTCCTTGGCGAGCGGGCTGTCGGTGACGTTGACCACGGCGATCGTGGTGGCGCCACCCTTCTTGGCAGCGGCTTGCAGGGCGATAATGTCAGGGCTGCCGCCGGACTGGGAGACGGTGAAGTGGATGCCGCCCTTCAGATGCAGTGGTGCGCCATAGACGGAGGCGATCGACGGGCCGACAGAAGCGACGGGGACGCCGCAGGAGATTTCGAAGAGATACTTGAAGAAGGTGGCGGCATGGTCCGAAGAGCCACGCGCGGCCGTCGTGATCAGCGATGGACGACCGGTCGAGAAGAGCTTCGCGATCTCGGCGAAAGCTGGCTTTTCCTTTTCAAGCAGCGTCGCAACCACCTCGGGCGATTGGCCGGCTTCCGTCAGCATCAGGGATTGGGTTTCGCTCATAGGTCATCTCCAATTCTCAATTCAGCAACAAAATCATAGGCATCGCCGCGATAATGCGAGCGGGTATATTCAACGACGCGCTGGTCGGCCAGGCGGGAGACGCGTTCGATCAGAAGCGCCGGCGCGCCGGCCTTCACGGTCAGGATCGAGGCGGAGGTCGGGTCGAGCGTCACAGCGGTCAGCCTTTGCTGGGCACGCACCGGCTTGAAACCCTTGGCAGCAAGGGCGTCATAGAGCGATCCTTCGGATATGGCATCTTCGCCCAGAAACTTGATGGGAACGACGGCGCGCTCGATAGCGAGTGGCTGGCCATCCGCCAGGCGCAGTCGGTCGAGCCGCAACACGGGCTCATCAAGGCTGAGGCCGAGCAGGAACGATTCCTCCGGCGCCGGTGCGCTGACGGTGCGTGACAGGATGCGCGCCGCCGGTTCGCGGCCGCGCGAGCGCATGTCGGCGGAGAAGGAGGAGAGGCGCCAGAGTGGTTGCTCGATGCGCTCGACATGCTGCGAGACGAAGGTGCCGCTGCCGTGGCGGGATTCGATGACGCCCGAGGCGAGGAGATCGCGATAGGCGGTACGCACCGTGACGCGGCCAATTTCCAACGCTCCGGCTAGGTCTCGCTCGCCCGGCAACGCCGTGCCCGGCTTCAGCAAACCTTCCTGGATGAGGCCGGTCAGCGCCTGCGCCAGGCGCTTGTAAAGCGGTCCGCTCGCGGTCTCGTCGCTCAAACCGCGATTGTTCAATTCGAGGATCAAACTGGTTCTATCCATGGTGTTTATATAGAACCTATTTAGAACCAATTCACAAGGTGAATCTGGTCGCATCGCAAAAAAGAATCGGCCGGGCGCTTTGGACGCCCGGCCGACTTTCAAATGAGCGGGCCATGCCCAACTCAGTTCTTGGTGAAGATATAATCCGTTTCCTGCCGCAATACCTCGCCCGGGCGGAGCACGGCATTGGGGAAGCCTTGGTGGTTGATGGCGTCGGGCCAAACCTGCGTTTCCAGGCAGAAACCGGCAAACGGGCCGATCTTGCGGCCGTCATGGCCGGGAACCGGCACGTCCAGCTTGAAACCGGTATAAAACTGCACGCCGGGCTCGGTGGTGCGCACCTCGAGCGAGACGCCGGAATTGACGCTGCGGGCAAGGACCACGGACCGCTTGGCGGTACGCTCGGTAGAGAGGCAGAAATTGTGGTCGTAAAGCGCCTGCTCGCTTCCTTCGAAGCGCTTCATCGGCGCCATCTCGCGGAAATCGAAGGCGGTGCCTTCGACGGAGCGGATCTCACCGGTCGGCACCTGTTTGTCGTCCGTTGGCGTATAGTGATCGGCGGCGATCATGATGTCGTGGCCGAGGGCATCGTCGCGGCCGTCGAGATTGAAATAGGCGTGCTGGCAGACATTGGCGAGCGTCGGCTGGTCGGTTGTGGATTCGTAGGTGACCGACAATTCGCCGTTGCCATGGACCCAATAGGTCGCCTGTATCGTGCAATTGCCGGGATAGCCGGCGCGGCCATCGGGATCGACGATCTTCAGGACGACGCGGTCGGTACTATGCTCGACGATGGTCCAGTTGCGCTTGGCGATATTGTCCTTGCCGCCGTGCAGGTGGGTGACGCCCTTTTCATTGAGCTCCAGCTGATACTGCTTACCATCAAGCGTGAAGCGACCGGCGCCGATGCGGTTGGCGCAGCGGCCGGGCGTGGCGCCGAAATAGGAGGAATGGAGGGGATAATCGGCAAAATTGTCGAAGCCGAGCAGGAGCGAGGGCTCGTGGCCATCAAGGCGAAGGTCCTGGATGACCGCGCCCCATGACATGATATGAGCCGTCAGGCCGCCACCGACGATCTTGACGCGATAAACGGTATCCCCATCGGCCGTCGTCCCAAAATGTTCCCGCTGCAAAGTGCTTTCCGTCATATCAGCTCATCCATTGCTTTTGAGTATGCGAGGTCAGACCCTGCCTCCATTCGCGCCGTTCCGCAACCAGTTCGATGGCGAAATTTAGGGGTAAGCAGAGGGGGATCAAGGCTCCGTCCGGCTTTCTTTCGAGACGCTACGCTGCGCCCGAAGTATGCAATGCCTATGACAGAGCGGGCGGTTTCTGTAACGGCCCCTCACCCTAACCCTCTCCCCGCTTGCGGGGAGAGGGGACGACAGAGGCAGACAGTTGCCTCTGGTTCTAGAGGATCCTTGTAGAGCCCCTCTCCCCGTCAAAACGGGGAGAGGGCCGGGGTGAGGGCTAAGCGCGGAGGAAGCCTGATGTTAGCGCGACAATTCCCTTGTCGCCTTCTCCAACCCGCCGAGCGTCAGGGGATACATGCGGTCGCTCATCAGCCGGCGGATCATCGAGATCGAGGTCGTATGGCCCCAATAGCTTTCCGGCACGGGATTGATCCAGACGCATTTGCGGAAATGACCGGTCATTCGCGCGAGCCAGGTCTCGCCGGCCTCCTTGTTCCAGTGCTCCACCGAGCCGCCTGGCTGAGTGATCTCATAGGGGCTCATGGATGCGTCGCCGACGAAGACGACGCGGTAGTCTGGACCGAAGGTGCGGATGAGATCCGTCGTCGCGGTGATATCGACGCGCCGGCGGCGATTGTCCTTCCACACGCCTTCGTAGAGGCAATTGTGGAAATAGAAATACTCCATGTGGCGGAACTCGGATCGCGCGGCGGAGAAGAGTTCCTCGACGACGCGGATATGGTCATCCATCGAGCCGCCGACATCGAAGAACATCAGAAGCTTCACCGCGTTGCGGCGTTCCGGCCGTGTCCGGACATCGAGATAGCCATGCTCCGCGGTGGAGCGGATCGTGCCGGAAAGATCAAGTTCCTCGGCTGCCCCCTCGCGAACCCAGCGGCGCAGGCGCTTCAGCGCTACCTTGATGTTGCGAGTGCCGAGCTCGACGCCGTCGTCGAGATTCCTGAAGTCGCGCCGATCCCAGACTTTTACCGCCCGGCGATGGCGCGAGGTTTCCTGGCCGATGCGCACGCCTTCCGGATTGTAGCCGTAGGCGCCGAAGGGCGAGGTGCCTGCCGTGCCGATCCATTTCGAGCCGCCCTGATGCCGGCCCTTCTGCTCGGCCAGCCGTTCGCGCAGCGTCTCCATCAGCTTGTCGAAGCCGCCGAGCGCCCCGATCTGCCGTCTTTCGTCTTCGGTCAGATGCCGCTCGGCAAGTTTGCGCAGCCATTCCTCGGGAATGGCGGTCCGCTCCATTGCTTCTCCATCGGCATTGCCGCCGATCGCCTCGACGCCGCGAAAGTAATCGGCGAAGACCTGATCGAAGCGATCGATGAAGCGTTCGTCCTTAATCAGCGTCGCGCGGGCCAAATAGTAGAAGGCCTCCACGTCGTAATCGGCAATCCCTTCTTCCATTCCCTCAAGCAGCGACAGGAATTCCCGGAGCGTCACCGGAACTTTCGCTTGCCTCAGCTTCAGGAAGAAGGGAATGAACAAGCCTCACGTCCTTTCCTGGCCAATCTCCTCCAGATCATACGGCGTGGTCTGGTAGATCTCATTGATCCAGTTGCCGAAGAACAGATGCGCATGGCTGCGCCACCGGTTCTGCGGAGGAATTTCCGGGTCGTTATGCGGGAAGTAGTTGTGCGGCATCTTGATCGGCACGCCCGCATTCACATCGCGGAAATACTCATCCGCCAGCGACGTGGAATCATACTCCACGTGATTGAACATGTAGAGCCGGTTGCAGGCTTGTTCGTGCACGAGACAGACGCCCATCTCGCTCGAGTCCATCAGTATTTCCAGGCCGGGCACTTTTTCGATGTCTGCCCGGCGCACTTCGGTCCAGCGGGACACCGGAATGGCGAAATCGTCGGAGAAGCCGTTGAGATAGACCGAAGAGGGCTTCAGGTTCTGGTGGCGATAGACGCCAAAAGCCTTCTCCGTAAGCGTATATTTCGGCACCTTGTGGAAATGGTAGATCGCCGCCATCGCCCCCCAGCAGACGTTCATCGTCGAATGGACGTTGGTGGTCGTCCAGTCTAAGATCTCCTGCATCTCGTTCCAGTAGGTGACGTCCTCATATTCCAGCAGCTCGATCGGTGCGCCGGTTATGATGAAGCCGTCGAACTTGCGGTGCTTCACTTCTTCCCACGTCTCGTAGAAAGCAAGCAGATGCTCCTGCGAGGTGTTCTTGGCCTTGTGGCCGCCAACGCGCACCAGCGAAAACTCCACCTGCAGCGGCGATGCGCCGACCAGGCGCGCCATCTGGATCTCGGTCTTGATCTTGTTCGGCATGAGGTTCAGAAGCCCGATTTGAAGGGGGCGGATATCCTGTCGGAACGCCACCGTTTCGGTCATCACCCGCACACCCTCGTTCTGGAGGGTTTCAAACGCGGGGAGCGTATCGGGAATCTTGATGGGCATCGTTTCACTCGCCAAATACAAAAAAACCGGCCGCGATAAGAATCGCTACCGGTCCGCACGCGGCCCTTTAGCGACTTATTTAACGTGGCTGCAAGCCGGCCGGCCAAATCACCACGAGGGAAATTTCATAAACCCGACATCTCCGCGGGTCAATGGGGCAAGCGTCGGGGAAAGTCTGGGGTTGAGCTTGGAGGCGCGATGTGGCCTACAGATATTCAAGGAGGGCTTCCATGCCGTAACCCAGGCGATGCCTGGCAGCTTCGATCGGTAGCCAGAAGAAGCGGAAGCCGATCGGGTCGCCACCGTCGAAAGGCGTCATTTCGTAGTGAAGCCAAGTGGCAGGCGCTCGTTCGGAGATATGGCAGCGGAAATAGTGCCGTTGGTGATGGTAATCGCGGCCGTTCTTTTCGAAATGGTAGTCGTGAACGCCCAGCGAATAGAGTTCGTGTGGCGCAAAACCGGTCTCCTCCTCGAATTCGCGCGCCGCGGCCGCTACGATGTCCTCACCGGATTCGACCGTGCCGCCAGGAACCTGGATCTGGACGGCGGGAAAATCTGGCTCACCGAAAACAAGCAGATGCCCATCCCGAACGGCATAGATTAAGACCTTGACGGCATCGGGTTGCATTATCTTCCCTGCCCTCGCGCCATGAAGGCCAGCCGTTCGAAGAGATGGACATCCTGCTCGTTCTTCAGCAGTGCGCCATGCAGCTTCGGCAACGCGTTCTTCGCATCGGCGCGTAGCGTTTCGGGATCGATATCGTCTGTAACAAGCAGGCGAATCCAGTCGAGCGCTTCGGAGGTCGAAGGCTTCTTCTTCAGGCCAGGCACGTCGCGGATTTCGAAGAATTGCGTCAGTGCCGCATGAACGAGCGCCTGCTTGATGCCGGGATAATGCACCTCGACGATGCGCTTCAGCGTCTCCATGTCGGGAAAGCGGATATAGTGAAAGAAACAGCGGCGCAGGAAGGCGTCCGGCAGTTCCTTCTCGTTGTTCGAGGTGATGATGACGATCGGGCGGATCGCGGCCCGAATGGTCTCCCCGGTCTCGTAGACATGGAATTCCATGCGGTCGAGTTCCTGCAGGAGATCGTTCGGAAATTCGATATCCGCCTTGTCGATCTCGTCGATCAGCAGCACGCACTTCTTCGGCGAGGTGAAGGCCTGCCAGAGCTTGCCTTGGCGGATATAATTCCTGACATCATGAACTCTGACGTCGCCGAGTTGGCTGTCGCGCAGGCGTGAAACCGCGTCATATTCGTAGAGACCCTGCTGGGCCTTCGTCGTCGATTTGACATTCCACTCGATCAGGTCGAGACCGAGCGCGGCCGCCACCTGGCGTGCAAGTTCGGTCTTGCCCGTACCGGGTTCGCCCTTTACGAGAAGCGGACGCTCCAACCTTATGGCGGCATTGACTGCGACCATCAGATCCTTGTCGGCGATATAGTCGGCGGTTCCCTGGAATTGCATCGGAAGGCTTTCTCAATCTTTCGAGCGCAAGCTAATTGCTGACCTTATTCGGTTCAAGACGCGAAACCGTGTATATAGGAATGTGATCCCACCGATCTATTGCAAGGGTGGACATGAGGGCGGGTCATGATTAACTGACGGGACGCGTCGCAGGGAAGTGCTGATGGCAGTTGAAAAGCAAGCCAAGCCGAATATCCAGGGAAATGAACAGGTCGGATACGATTTGAGCCTTTTCTTTCGGCTGAGGATGATGTTCTCCGCTTTCTGGAATTCGGCTGTTCGCATCAAGATCATTTCCCTGACCATCGCGCTTTTCGTGATCATTCTGGTCACGGCTTATGTCCAGGTGCTGCTCAACAGCTGGAATGCGCCCTTCTACGATTCGCTGGCAAGGCGCGATATTTCCGCTTTCTTCCATCAACTCGGCGTCTTCGGCATCATCGCCGGCTCGCTGCTGGTCCTCAATGTCGTTCAGGCCTGGCTCAACCAGATGACCGCGCTCTACATGCGTGAGGGGCTGGCGCGCGATCTGGTCGATCAATGGCTGCAGGCCAAGCGTGCGCTTCGTCTTGCCTCCTCCGGCCTGATCGGCGTCAATCCCGACCAGCGGTTGCATGAGGACGCCCGCAATCTTGCCGAAAGCTCGACGGGGCTTGCCATTGGACTGGTACAGGCGACGATCCTGCTTTTGAGCTTCATCGGCGTGCTCTGGGAGCTCTCCAGCGGCATGGTCTTTCACCTCCGGGGCATGAGCTTCTCCATTCCCGGCTACATGGTCTGGGCGGCAATCCTCTATGCCGGATCCGCCTCTTTCCTCAGCCAATTTGTTGGCCGGCGTCTGGTGAGATTGAATGCAGACCGCTATTCGAAGGAAGCCGAGCTGCGCTTCGCGCTCATGCATGCCAATGAGCATATGCCGGCAATCACCATCGCCGGAGGCGAGGAGAACGAGCGCCGGCGGATCAATCTCGACATATCGGCCGTGCTTGCTGTCATCCGTCAGCTTGCCATCGCCAATACCAATCTCACCTGGGTTTCGGCCGGCTATGGCTGGCTGGTGCTGATCATTCCCATCCTCGTTGCCGCGCCCGCCTATTTCTCCGGCGGCCTGACCTTCGGTCAGCTGATGGTGGCCGTCGGCGCCTTCAATCAGGTCAATTCCGCGCTGCGCTGGTATGTCGCCAATTTCGGCCCGATTGCCGAATGGCGTGCGACGCTGATGCGCGTGACCGATTTCCGCAAGGCACTGACGGAAATGGACGATAAAATGCCGATGCCGCACACCCTCGTCTTCGAAAAGGCGGCGCCGGGCACGATGGTCTGGACCGATCTGGAGATTTCGACGAAGACCAGCGACGAGGCGACGGAAAACGGCTTCCGGATCGCGGAGGGTACGGTCACGATCAATGCCGGCGAGCATGTGATGATCAACGGCGATCACGGCGTGAATCGCAGGCTGCTGTTCGAGGTGCTGGCGCATCAATGGTATAGCGGTTCCGGCACGGTCAGCCTGCCGCCGATGGACGACATGCTGTTCGTGCCGCACACGCCCTATGTGCCGACCGGCACCCTCAGGGAGGCAATCTGTTTTCCGGACGATCGGGACGCCTATGACGATGCCGCCGTCGATGCCGTCATCGACAAGGTAGGGCTTGGCCGTCTGAAGAGCCGTCTCGATACGCAGGCTCGCTGGGATCGATTGCTCGATACCGAAGAGCAGAAAGCCGTCGGTTTTGCGCATCTGCTGCTTGCAAAGCCGAAATGGGTTGTCTTCGACGATGCCCTGGAAGGGCTGGAGGCCGAGGTTCAGGCGAAGGCCTTTGCTCTGCTGGCTGAGCTGGAAGATGCAACCCTTATCTATATCGGCCGCTCCGACGCCTTCATGCACGCCATGTCGCCGCGCGTCCTGCATCTGCAGTCCCTGGCTCCGCATGAGCACAGCACCGATATGCAAACGCCTTCCGAAACTACCGGTGCGGCGCAGGTGGATGAGAAAAAGGCCAGTGCGCCGTAACCAGGTCCACCGCAACCAGGGCGGTACGGTAAGTCTTCGCGCAGTCGCTGCCCCTCCGGCTTCAATTTTCCCAAAACGCAAAACGCCCCGTCACCAGGACGAGGCGTTCTTCATGCAAGCAGGTGGCCGAGGCTCAGTCCTTGGCGCGCTCGACGTAGGAATTGTCTTCCGTTGCGATGACGACGCGGGTGCCGGCGTTGATGTGCGGCGGAACCATGGTGCGCACGCCGTTCGAGAGCATGGCGGGCTTGTAGGACGAAGATGCCGTCTGGCCCTTGACGACCGGCTCGGTCTCGGTGATCTCGAGCGTGACGTGGCGCGGCAGTTCGAGCGCCAGCGGAACGCCTTCATGGATCGACAGAATGCAGGTCATGCCTTCCTGGAGGTAGGCCTTCTGGTCGCCCATGGTTTCGGCATCGACGACGACCTGGTCGTAGGTGGCCGGGTTCATGAAGTGGAAGCCTTCGCCGTCTTCATAGAGGTACTGGAAGTTCACGTCTTCGACGAAGGCGCGCTCGACCTGCTCGGTGGTGCGCCAGCGCTCGGACACCTTCACGCCGTCGACGATGCGGCGCATGTCGACCTGCGTGACCGGCGTACCCTTGCCCGGATGAAAGTTCTGTGCGGTGAGAACGACGTAGAGCTTGCCGTCGACGTCGAGAACGTTGCCCTTGCGGACCGAAGAGGCGATGACCTTGACCATAAGACTTCCTTGTAACGCTGCCTTTTGCGTCGTAGAGGGACTGTCGAAATGCTCTCCGAGACGCAGCTTTTGTTTGCTTGGGGGCGCAACTACCCTAAATCAACGGAAATAGCCACCCCCAAGGCGGCCGGTGCCCTGAAGAAAGCTAGGAATGAAGCCAAAGACGAGCAAAGCGTCCCCCTGGTGGACCCGCAATGTCCATGCGGACCGGCGGCCGTTCCTGATCGGCCGCAATGCCATCCAGGCGGCGCTGCGGACTTTCTTCGCGCGTAACGACTTCATCGAGGTGGATACGGCGACGCTGCAGGTGTCGCCCGGCAACGAGGCTCATCTGCATGCTTTCGAGACCGAGGCGCTGACGACCGACGGCAAGGCATCGCCCCTTTATCTGCACACATCACCCGAATTTGCCTGCAAGAAGCTGCTTGCGGCGGGCGAGGAGCGTATCGCCTGCTTTGCCCACGTCTATCGCAATCGCGAGCGTGGGCCGCTGCACCATCCAGAATTCACCATGCTGGAATGGTATCGGGCAGGAGAGAGCTACGAAATCCTGATGGCGGATTGTGCCGCGCTGCTGGCGCTGGCGGCCGAGACGGTCGGGGCGAAGAAACTCAGCTACCGCGGCGCGGAGATCGATCCATTTCTCCCGCTCGAGCGAATCAGCGTCGCGGCCGCCTTCGAACGATATGCCGGTATCGATCTCTTCGCCTCCATCGGTCTCGACGGATCGACGGATCGCGAGCGCCTGGCGGCGGATGTGCGCAAGGCGGGCATTCGCGTTGCCGACGACGATCTGTGGCAGGATCTTTTCAGCCGCGTATTGGTGGAGAAGATCGAGCCGAATCTGGGCTTCGGACGCGCCACCATTCTCGACGAATATCCCGTTTCTGAGGCGGCGCTTGCGCGGCCATCGGCCAGGGATCATCGCGTTGCCGAGCGATTCGAGCTCTATGCCTGCGGCGTCGAGCTGGCCAATGCTTTCGGCGAATTGACCAATGCCGAAGAGCAGCGTCGTCGCTTCGAGATCGAAATGGCGGAAAAGCAGCGTGTCTATGGCGAGACCTATCCGTTGGACGAGGAGTTTCTGGAGGCGCTTGCCGCCATGCCCGAGGCGAGCGGCATCGCGCTAGGCTTCGACCGGCTCGTGATGCTGGCAACCGGCGCCTCACGGATCGAGCAGGTGCTGTGGGCACCGGTCGCGGAGTATGACGCATGAATGTGGTGCGCCCGATCCGGACCATCGGAGAGCTTGAGCGCGCCGGGCTGATCGATGCCGATCAGGCAGCGGCGCTGGAAGCGGTGGCGGAACGCTATGCCGTCGCCCTGACGCCGACCGTTACGCGTCTGATCGACCCCGCAAACCCCGCCGATCCTATTGCCCGGCAGTTCGTGCCGGATGCCGCCGAACTTACCGTCACTTCGGAGGAACGCGCCGATCCGATCGGCGATCACGCGCACAGCCCGGTCGAAGGCATCGTACACCGCTATCCGGATCGCGTTTTGCTGAAAGCCGTGCATGTCTGCCCGGTCTATTGCCGGTTCTGTTTCCGCCGCGAGATGGTCGGGCCGCAGGGACTTGGGACGCTGGATGGGGATGCGTTGGACGGTGCCTTTGCCTATATCCGCGACCATAAGGAGATCTGGGAGGTCATCCTGACCGGTGGCGATCCGCTCATTCTCTCGCCGCGCCGGCTGGAAGAGATTCTCGGGCAGCTTGCCGAGATCGACCATGTGAAGATCGTCCGCTTCCATACCCGCATCCCCGTCGTTGACCCGTCAAGGATCGATGCGGCGCTGATTGCGGCTTTGAAGGCGAGCGGCAAGACCATCTATGTGGCGCTGCATGCCAACCATCCACGCGAGCTGACGGAGGAGGCGCGCGCCGCCTGCGCCCGGCTGGTCGATGCCGGAATCGTGCTTATCAGCCAGTCGGTCCTTCTGAAGGGCGTCAACGACGATCCGGAGGTGCTGGCCGCGCTGATGAAGGCTTTCGTGGAGACGCGGGTGAAGCCCTATTACCTGCATCATCCGGACCTTGCGCCCGGAACCAGCCACTTCCGCCTTGGTATCGCCGAAGGGCAGGCAATCGTAGCAAGCCTGCGCGGCCGCATTTCCGGCCTTTGCCAGCCCACTTACATTCTCGATATCCCCGGTGGCTATGGCAAGGCCGATATCGGCCAGAGCTCCGTCCGTGAGCTGGGTGAAGGTTGCTACTCGATTTCAGACTATCGCGGCGGCGAGCATATTTATCCGCCGCAAAGCTAAAGTGCGTACTTATGATCTTATTGCACTGACGCTCTGATTGTGATTGTTATTTTCGAATAAAACGTAGTGGCGAATTTTGGTGCGTTAACCTTTTTTGATGCCTAGCTCTTCCAAAAATCGACATGGCATAATATTAGAAAAATATAATATTTTTGCGGAAGTCATCATTTATATGGCTTACGGAAGGTAAATTTTAATCAGACAAGTGTTGAATATAGCAATTCTCTACCAAGTATAAGTTGTTTGTGTTTACCACGTCGCTTAGCGGAATGTTCTATTTTGCCTGTTACTTCTTGGTGAAGGATAAGACGGCGTAACTGCGGTTATGCTTACCATTGCCAGAAGGGACTAGACTATGAACAAGACGATTCGCGATTTGCTGGCCAAGTTCGGCGCGCTTCCCGTTGCTATTGATCAAATCGAAGACGATGCCGATCTTTATGCGACCGGCCTGTCTTCTTTCGCTTCCGTCCAGTTGATGCTCGGCATCGAGGAAGCCTTCGACATCGAGTTTCCCGACAACCTGCTGAACCGCAAGTCCTTCGCCAGCATTGCCGCGATCGAAAGAACTGTCGGCATGATCCTCGATAGTAGAAAGGTCGCATAATGACTGCGGCGGTCGCTTTACTCGAGGTTGGGTCGGGCGAAGGAGCGGCGGTGCGCGCCGCCCGCGTCGCAGCGATCGCCAGCCAGCACGCCGATGCCGTCGATGCCGAAGGCCGGTTCCCACGCGAAGCCGTCGACGCGATGCGCGCCGAGAAGCTGCTCTCCATTCAGATCCCCGCCGATCTTGGCGGTGAAGGCGCGTCGGTGACCGAAATCGCCGAGCTCTGCTCGATCCTCGGTCAGGCTTGCGCTGCAAGCGCCATGGTCTTCGCCATGCACCAGATCAAGCTATCGAGCCTGGTCGAGCACGGCGCCGACAGCGACTGGCACTGCGATTTCATGCGCCGCATCGCCAGGGAACAGCTGCTGCTCGCCTCGGCGACAACCGAGGGCGGGATCGGCGGCAACCTGCGCAACAGCATCTGCGCCATCAAGGTCGAAGGCGATACTTGCTATCTCGAAAAAGATGCGACCGTCATCTCCTATGGCGCCCATGCCGACGCCATTCTGATCACCTCGCGCAGCCATGCCGAGGCGGCGTCTTCCGATCAGGTGCTGACCTGCTTCCTTAGGGATCAATACGAGATCAAGCGCACGATCGAGTGGAACACGCTCGGCATGCGCGGCACTTGCTCCGACGGCTTCCTGTTCAAGGGCGTGGCGCCGGCCAAGCAGATCCTGCCGAAGCCATTTGCCGAGATCGCCGCGCAATCGATGCTGGCAAGCTCGCACCTGCTCTGGAGCGGTGTGTGGTATGGCATTGCCGCCGATGCGGTTTCGCGCGCACAAGCTTTCGTTCGTGCCGCTGCCCGCAAGTCTCCCGGCGCACCGCCGCCCGGTGCGCTGCGTCTCGCCGAAGCCTCCAGCATGTTGCAGATGGTGAAATCCAATGTGGTTGCCGGGCTGAAGGCCTATGAGGAGGCGAAGCTCGATGCGGACCGCCTGTCGTCGATGGCTTTCGCCGTGGCGATGAACAACGTCAAGATCGCATCCTCGGAGATGATCCTGCCGATCATCAATCATGCGATGCTGATCTGCGGCATCATGGGCTACAAGAACGGTACGCCCTACAGCCTCGGCCGCCACCTGCGCGACGCGCACTCGGCGCAATTGATGATTTCGAATGACCGCATTCTCGGCAATACGTCGACCATGCTGCTCGTCCACAAACAAGATACCAGCCTGTTGGGGTAACCGTCATGGATATGCAAACATCGTTTCTCGACCGTCTTTTCGAATCCGGCCTGCTGATCGACACCGGCGTTGATGGCCTCTACGGGCGCAGCGGCCAGTTCGAAGACGTTATTTCCGCTTTCGAGCGCCTGATCGACAAATTCGGCGGCGCCGATGGCGCCGAAGCAATCCGCTTTCCGCCCGGCATGAACCGCGCCTTCTTTGAGACGAGCGGCTATATGAAGAGCTTCCCACAGCTAGCCGGCACCGTGCACAGCTTCTGCGGCAACGAGCTCGATCACATGAGCCTGCTCAAATGCATGGAAGTCGGCGACGACTGGACGAAAGACCAGCAGGCCACCGATATCGTGCTGACGCCCGCCGCCTGCTATCCGCTCTATCCGACGGTTGCCAAGCGCGGCGCCATTCCGGAAGACGGCGCGCTTTACGATCTGCAATCCTATTGCTTCCGCCATGAGCCTTCCAAGGACCCGGCCCGCCAGCAGCTCTTCCGCATGCGCGAATATGTCTGCATGGGCAGCGAAAAGCACGTGACGGATTTCCGCCAGAGCTGGATGGATCGCGGTGTCGAGATGATGAAGGCCGTCGGCCTCGACGTCACCATCGATGTCGCCAACGACCCGTTCTTCGGCCGGGCCGGCAAGATGCTCGCCAACAACCAGCGCGACCAGAACCTGAAGTTCGAGCTGCTGATCCCAATCACCTCGACCGCCAAGCCGACCGCCTGCATGAGCTTCAACTACCATCAGGATGCCTTCGGCACGAAATGGGGCCTGAACTTTGCCGATGGCCGCGTCGTGCACACGGCCTGCGTGGGCTTCGGCCTGGAGCGCATCGCGCTGGCGCTGTTCCACACCCATGGTCTCGACACCAAGGAATGGCCCGAGAGCGTGCGCAAGGCACTGTGGGGCTGATCGCACCCATGGCTTCCGTGTTTCAGGGACTGGACCCCGCCGCCTACAAGCCACATGCGCTGCACGACAGTGAGCGCATGTGGCCTGAGACCAACTGCTACATCGATCTCTGGATCGAGGTGCTTTCGAGCCTGAAGCTGCCGCCCGAAGCCATGCTCGGCTTCACGGTGACACAGGATTTCGAGGGCGATCAGTTCACCTTCTTCAAGGTGCCGCTCGAGGATCTGGAAGCGCTCTATGGCGTGCGCTGCACCGAGCTTGCGATTTACGACAAGGTTGAGAACCATGTCGCCGAGCAGATCGGCCGCGGCCGGCTCTGCCTGGTGGAGATGGATTCCTTCTTCATGCCGGACACGCAAGGCGTCGGCTATCGCCGCGAACACGGCAAGACGACGGTCGCGATCAACCGGCTCGATATGGAAGGCCGCACGCTCGATTATTTCCACAATGGCGGCTTCTTCCAGCTGTCGGGCGAGGATTTCGACGGACTGTTCCAGCTGCATCTGACGGACGAGGACCTGCCCTTCCTGCCCTATACGGAATTTGCGAAATTTCCGGAGAAGGTACCCGCTGACGCTGGAATCCGCGAGACGGCGCGGCAGCTTCTGTCCTTCCATTTCCGCCGTCGCCCCAAGGCCAATCCGATCCGCGCCTTCGCCGAGGTCTTCCCGGCGCAGGTGGAGGCGATCGCCGAACGGCCTTTCGGCTTCTTCCATAAATATGCCTTCAACACGCTGCGTCAGCTCGGCGCCAATTTCGAACTGGCCGGCAGCCATTTCGATTGGCTCGCGGCTGATTTGGGTAACGCGGCTGGCGAAGCGCGGAAAATTTCCGAGACGGCAAAATCGGTGCAGTTCCAGCTTGCCCGCGCCATCACGCGCAAGAAATTCGAGCCGCTGCGCACGGCGCTTGATCCCGCCGCCGATGCGTGGGATTCCATGATGAGCGAACTTGAACGGAAGCTTTGACGGGCTTCCGTTTGATCCGCGATACGGCTGGGTTATTTCTGAACATATTGGGGCGGGGGTAATCCCCCGAAGATGTCATGGGCGGGCGCTTGGCGGATCTCGGCGGCGGAATGCGGCTGAGCGAAGGTTGGAATCTGGTACTGACGGAGGCAGGCACCTGCCTCTTACCGTCCGATGTGCCGCTGACCTCAGGTTTCATTCCCGCGCCCGTGCCGGGCACCGTGGCGGAGGCGCTGGAAAAGGCCGGGCGTTTCGACCGGACAAGGCCGCAGCCGCTTCATGATCGCGATGCCTGGTACATCTGCCGTCTGGTGGATGTGGAGGCGGGCGAGGCGGTCCTGCGACTGGAGGGGCTGGCGACGCTTTGCGAAGTCTTCCTCAACGGCCAGCAAATCCTTGTGTCCGAAAGCATGTTCGAGGCCCATGACCTTGACGTCACCCTGCTTGGCGGTGACGAGCTGGCGCTCTGCTTCCGTGCGCTGGAGCCGAAGCTTTCCGAGCCCGGGCCACGCGCCCGCTGGCGGCCGCAGATGATCACGCCCCAGGGCCTGCGCATGGTGCGCACGACATTGCTCGGCCATATGCCAGGCTGGTGTCCGGATGTTCAGGCCGTCGGTCCGTGGCGGCCGATCTCGCTGCTGCGGCCGAGCGCGCCTGTCATTCGTGATCTCTCCTTGCGGCCGGACCTGCTTGAGAATGGCGAGGGTAGGCTCTATGCCTCGCTCTCGATCGAGGGCACGGTTGAGGAGCTGCTTTTGCGCTGCGGAGAGACGGAGCAGGCCTTCGAAAAGGATAGCGCCGGCCGTTATACCGCAATCCTCAAAATTCCCGATGTGGTGCCCTGGTGGCCGCATACGCATGGCGTGCCGCAGCTCCATGATATCTCGCTCGTCGTCGATGGCGTGGAGCATGCGCTCGGAAAGACCGGTTTCCGTCGGCTGTCGGTCGATCGCGGCGCCGATGGCCAGGATTTCGCTCTTGTCGTGAATGGCGAGCGGATTTTCTGCCGCGGCGCGGTCTGGACCACTGCCGATATCGTACGCCTGCCTGATGGCCGCGACGATTATGAACCCTGGCTACGGCTGGCGGCTGAAGCCGGCATGAACATGATCCGTATCGGCGGCACCATGGCATATGAAACGCCGGAATTCTTCCGCCTGTGCGACGGACTTGGCCTGCTGGTCTGGCAGGATTTCATGTTCGCCAATTTCGACTATCCGAAGAATGACAAGGCGTTCAACGCCCATGTCGAGGCGGAGGCTTCGCAGTTCCTGAGCGGCACTCGGCTGTCGCCTTCGCTGGCCATCCTTTGCGGCGGCAGCGAGATCCATCAGCAGGCAGCCATGATGGGCCTGCCCGAACAGTTCTGGAAAAGCCCTGTTGTCGAGGAGATCATCCCGCCACTGGTGCAATCGTTGCGGCCGGATGTGCCCTATGTCGTCAACTCGCCCTCGGGCGGGCCGATGCCGTTTTCGCCAAATGCCGGCGTCACGCATTATTATGGCGTCGGGGCGTATATGCGGCCGCTTGCCGATGCGCGCCGCGCCGACGTCCGCTTCGCCGCAGAGAGCCTGGCTTTCGCGCATGTGCCGCAAGCCCGTACTCTGGGGCAGCATCTGCCGGTTCCGGCAGTCCATAGTCCGCTATGGAAAGAGCGGGTACCGCGCGATCGCGGCGCATCCTGGGATTTCGAGGATGTGCGTGATCATTATCTTCAGGAGCTTTACGGTTTCGAGCCCAACCGATTGCGGCGGGAAGACCCGGATCTCTATCTCAACCTCTCGCGGGCGGTGACCGGTGAAGTGGCCGAGGAGACCTATGCGGAGTGGCGCCGCCGAGGTTCCGGCTGCAATGGCGCGCTTGTCTGGACGCTGCAGGATCTGCTTCCCGGCGCCGGCTGGGGCGTGATCGATTCGACCGGAGAGCCGAAGCCGGTCTGGTATGGGCTGCGCCGTGCCTTCCGGCCAGTACAGGTGCTTCTGATGGATGAAGGTACGAACGGTCTCGACGTACACGTCATGAATGAGAGCGATGCAGCGCTTGACCTCACCGTCGAAGTCTCCTGCCTGCGTGACGGGCGTCAGATCGTCGTCGGTGGCGGCCGCGATCTGGTGCTCGAAGCCCGCGCCAAGCAAAAGATAGCCTGCACTGATCTGTTTGGCGCCTTCTTTGACACGACCTATGCTTTCCGTTTCGGTCCGCCATCACATGATGTCGTAGTGGCTCGGCTGACGAACTCGGTAACCGGCGCGGTGATCGCTGAGGCCTTCTACTTCCCGCTTGGCAGAACGAAAGCTTTTCACGATGCCGAGATCACTGCATCGGTTCTTCAGGAAGGTGAGGATTGGTATTTGGAGCTGATCAGCGACCGGCTGGCACAATCGGTGCAGATCGATCTAGAAGCCTATCGGGCCGAGGACGACTGGTTCCATCTTGCGCCGGGCAGCCGGCGGATTCGCCTGTACCGGCGGGAGGGCGTTCCGGCTGATGTCATTCCATCCGGTCAGATCCGCGCCATCGGCAGCCGGCGGATCGTCGAGGTGTAGTTGATGGCGGCACGAGGAGTTATCTCGCCCGCCAGGGGCGAGATAACTCTTCACACCAGCTCTCCTACAACGTCATCCCATCTGGCCCGAACAGGTGGCAGCGCTCGGGATCGATATGAATGCTAACCGTCTCGCCGGCGCGGATGGCTTGCTGATCTTCCAGCGCGACCGTCAGCGCCTGGCCGCCATGTAGCGTGACGTAGAGGATCGTCTGGCCGCCGAGATGTTCGACGAGATCGACGCGGGCATTGCCGAGCGCCAGGCCGCGATCGCCGACATTCAGGTGCTCCGGGCGGGCGCCGAGGGTTACCGGCTGTCCCGGCTGGAGGCTGCCTAGCCGGCGCGGCAGGCGCACCGTCTGGCCGGCGAGATCGATGACGGCGGAGCCGTCGTCGGAGGCGACGATTTTCGCATCGAGAAAATTCATCTTTGGCGAGCCGATAAAGCCGGCGACGAACTTGTTCTTCGGCTTGTTGTAGAGGTCGAGCGGCGCGCCGACCTGCTCGATCTTGCCGCCGTTCAGCACCACGATCTTGTCGGCCATGGTCATGGCTTCGGTCTGGTCGTGGGTGACGTAAATCATAGTGTTGCCGAGGCGCTGGTGCAGGCGGGCGATCTCGACGCGCATCTGCACGCGCAGTTCCGCGTCGAGGTTCGAAAGCGGCTCGTCGAAGAGGAAGATGTTGGGCTCGCGCACGATGGCGCGGCCAATCGCGACGCGCTGGCGCTGGCCGCCGGAAAGCTGCTTCGGCTTGCGCTGCAGCAGCTGCTTGATCTGCAGGATCTCGGCCGCCTTTTCGACGCGCGGCTGGATGTCCTGCTTCTTCATGCCGGCCGTTTCCAGGCCGAAGGCGAGATTCTTGTAAACGGTCATATGCGGATAGAGCGCATAGGACTGGAAGACCATGGCGATGCCGCGCTTGGAGGCGGGGACATCGTTCATGCGGCTGCCGTCGAGATAGAGGCCACCGCCGGAAATCGGCTCGAGGCCGGCGATCATGCGCAGGAGCGTGGACTTGCCGCAGCCGGAGGGCCCGACGAAAACGGTGAACTCCCCCGGCTCGATCTCCAGGTCGATCCCGTGAACCACCTGAAGCTCGCCGTAGCGCTTGATAACCTTCTGCAGCGATACGCTTGTCGCCATAGGCGCTCCCTCCTTGTTAGTCCTGATGGCTCGCGGGGCAACGTTCATGACGGCCTCCAACTCTTGTATTTCTTGGCTTCCGGCCCGACGGGGAAGCGGACTTCGGTGCGCGTTTCCGACGATTCATAGAATGCCGTGACCAGTTCCAGTGCCTGGCGGGCATCGGCCGTCGTCACCGGCAGCGGTCCGCCGGACACTAGCGCGTCGTGGAACAGCCTCATCTGCGTGTTGAAACGGTTGGGAATAGGCGACCAGTCGGCGAGCAGCGCATCGATCTTCGCGCCGATCTCGTCATTGGCGGGGACGATCTTCCAGGGGTCCTGGCCGGGGCTGTAGGGCTCGTGATTGCTTTCGATCAGGACGTTTTCGAAGGCGAGGCGCAGGCGGCTGATCTGCTCCTGCGAGCCGAGCGTTGCGCTGATGGTGGCGAGCGCGCCGTTTTCCATCAACAGGCTGGCGCTGGCGCAGTCCTCCACCTCAATATCGTTGACGCGGGTGGCGACGCGGCCGAAGAGGCCCGCGATCGGCCCCATCAGATAGGTCAGCATGTCGTGCAGATGGATAGAGTGCGTCATCAGCACGCCGCCGAGTTCGGTATCCCACTTGCCGCGCCAGGGAACCGCATAATAATCGGCGCCGCGCACCCAATGCGTCTCCGACGTGGCGACATAGGGCTTGCCGGCAATACCCGAAGCGATGATGCGCTTGGCCTTCTGGATGCCGTCGCCATAGCGATACTGGAATATCGGCATCAGCCGGCCCTTGGCGGTCTTTTCGGCCGCGATGACCGCATCGACATCGGCGAGCGATCCCACAAGCGGCTTTTCGCAGACCACGTGTTTGCCGGCGGCAAGCGCCTGCATGATGAGCTGGAAATGCGAACCGGGCGGGGTGCAGATGTCGATGATGTCGATAGCGGGCATGTTGAGGACTTCCGAGAAGTCCTTGAGGCGTCTCGCGATGCCGAATTCGTCGCCGACGGCGTTCAGGCGTTCCTCGTTGAGATCGCAGAGGACGGCGACTTCGAAGCGATCCGGATGCGGCAGATAACCTTCGACGATGTGGGAGCGGCCGATGCCGAGGCCGATGATCGCGACTTTCTTGATGTCGGACATGACGCAGTTACCTCTAAGCGTTCTTGAGCGATGTAGCCTCGGCAAGCGCCTGCGCCTTCAGCGCCAGCTCCATGGCCTTGAAGCAATGTTCCTGGCCCATAGCCGTCTCGGTACGGTCTCTGATGTCGGCTACAAGCTGGCGGCCATAGGGCAGCTCCACTCCGCTGCAGTCGATATGCTGCATGCCCTTGCGATCGGTGAGGAAGAGGTGATCGGTGCCGGGCCGGCCGGCGACGTCGATATATTTGCGCAGCTCGATTGTCCCTTCCGTGCCGACGATGAAGAGGCGGCCGTCGCCCCATGTCGACAGACCATCCGGCGTGAACCAGTCGACGCGGACATAGCCCGTGACGTCAGGCGTCCTCACATGGAAATCGCCATAATCCTGCAGGCCCGGCGTTTCCGGATTGGCGCGGTTGGACACCGTCGCCGACAGCACCTCGGCTTCCAGCGAGTCCGCGAAGAACAGAAACTGCTCGCACTGATGCGAGGCGATGTCGGCGATGATGCCGCCATAGCGCTTACGGTCGAAGAACCAGTCCGGCCGGGTGGGTTTGCGGAGCCGATGGGGGCCGAGGCCGGTCGTGTGGATGACCTTGCCGATGGCGCCCGCCTTGACCAATTCGCCGGCCTTGACCGTCGATGCCGTCTCGAAATGTTCGGAATAGAGGATGGAGACGATGCGCTTGGTCTCGGCCTGCACTTTTCGCACTTCAGCGAGCTGATCCAGCGTCACCATGCCGGGCTTGTCGAGCATCACGTCCTTGCCGTGGCGCATGGCCTCGATAGCGAGATCGGCGCGCTCACTGGAAATCGCGGCGCTAACGATCAGCGCGATGGAGTGGTCCTCCAGGATTTCGCGCTTGTCAGCGATGCGTTTCGCTTGCGGGAAGCGTTCGGCAAAGGTGGCGGCGAGATCGTTCTCCACCGCATGGAAGGCGACGAGTTCGGCGCCGGCCCGCAGCATGACGTTGACCTGGCCGTAGATATGATCGTGATTAAGGCCGATGGCGGCGAAGCGCAGCGCGCTCATGCGACATTTCCTTTCGTGGTTTTGTTGGTTCGCAGTCCCAAACCTTGGGTATTCGGGACTGCGGGGTTCATAATCAGCGTTTGAGGCCGGCGGTCGCGATGCCGTCGATCAGCAGCCTCTGAAAGAAGAGGAAGATCAGGAAGACCGGGATCAGCGACAGGCTCGACATGGCAAACAGGCTGCTCCAGTCGGAACTTCCGGTGGAGTCGACGAAGGAGCGCAGGCCGAGCTGTACCGTGTAGGTGTTGATGTCCGAGAGGTAGATCAGCGGCCCGAAGAAATCATCCCAGGTCCAGATGAAGGAGAAGATGGCGGCCGTCGCCAGAACGGGAAGCGACAGCGGCAGCATGATCCGCCAGTAGATGCGCCATGGGCTGCAGCCGTCCATCATGGCGGCCTCGTCCAGCTCGCGTGGAATGCCGCGGAAGAACTGCACCATCAGGAAGATGAAGAAGGCATCGACGGCCAGGAATTTCGGTACGACGAGCGGCAGCATGGTCTTCACCCAGCCGAGCTTGAGGAAGAGGATATATTGCGGGATCAGCGTGACGTGATAGGGCAGCATCAGCGTGCCCAGCATCAGCGCGAACCAGAAATTCTTGCCCCAGAAGTTCAGCCGCGCGAAGGCGTAAGCCGCCAGCGAGCAGGAAATGACGTTGCCGATGACCGAAAGCACGGCGATGACGGCCGAATTCCAGACGAATTTGCCGAAGGTGACCTGGCCGCCGAACCAGCCGCGGGCATAGGAGCTGAAATCGAATTGCGAGGGGATCAGCGAGGCCGTGCCGAAGATCTCGTTCTGGTCCTTGATCGAGCCGGACAGCATCCACAGCAGCGGATAGAGCATCACGATCGACGCGGCGATGAGAGCGACATGGATGAGGACGGAGAGGAACCACGGGCGCTCGCGCGGCGGCTTCATGTCCTCGGCAAAATGGGTGAGCTTCGCGTCAGTCATCGTAGTGGACCCAATAACGAGCGGAGAGGAAGGAGAAGGCGGTGAAGATCGCGATGATGATCACCAGGATCCAGGCGAGTGCGGCGGCATAGCCCATGCGGAAATAGCCGAAGGCTTCCTGGTAGAGATAGAGCGTGTAGAACAGCGTCGAATCGATCGGCCCGCCGGTGCCGGAGGAAATGACGTAGGCCGGCGTGAAGGCTTTGAAGGCATCAATCGTCTGGACGACGGCGTTGAAGAAGATCACGGGCGTCAGAAGCGGCAGGGTGATCTTGAAGAAAATCCGTGCCTTGGAGGCGCCGTCGAGGCTGGCGGCTTCATAAAGATCGGTCGGGATCTGGCGCAGGCCTGCGAGGAAGATGATCATCGGCGAACCGAACTGCCAGATGGCGAGAATGACGAGCGTATAGAGCGAGTAATCGGGATTGGAGATCCAGCTCGGCCCGTTGATGCCGAAGGCGTACCAGAGCAGGGTATTGACGATACCGTCAGCATCGAAGATCTGCCGCCACAGCACGGCGATGGCGACGCTGGAGCCGAGCAGTGACGGCAGATAGAAGATGGCGCGATAGACCGGCAGGCCCTTGATGCCGCGGTTGAGCAGCAGCGCCACCAGCAGCGCGAAGGCGAGCTTCAGCGGCACGGAGCAGACGACATAAAACAGCGTCACCTTCATCGACGACAGGAATTTGTCGTCCGCCGTCGCGATCCGCACATAGTTGTCTATGCCGACGAGATTGGGAGACTGCAGCAGATTGTAGTCGGTAAAGGATAGATAGAGCGAGGCGATCGCCGGTCCGAGGGTTAGTCCGAAGAAGCCGATGAACCACGGCAGAAGAAAGAGATAGCCGGGTGCGTTGCGCGCGAATGCGCTCGGCGCCTTGTAGGAGGTCTCCACGCGCAACGGCGCGCGCGCGCCGACGGCCAAGCCGCCGGCAACGCTCTTGCTGTTTGTACCCACGGTATCAGCCTCGCGTAATGTTTGCTGCTGCCTGTTCGGTGAACTTCGTTCCAGCGTCCTGTGCGCTGGTTTTGCCGAAGGCCACCTCCTCGGCGATCTTCTTCAACAGGAATGCATTCTCGCCGGCGCCGTTCGGTGGGGATGGCGGCAGCGCTCCGACGTGCGGCGTCAGCCGGCCGATATAGTCGACCACCTGCTTGCTGACGGGATCCAGATCCGGCGTCAGGAGGTCGCGGATCTTTTTTGAAGGCGGAACGCCGCGCTCGACTCCGAGTGCCTTCGTGCCTTCTGGGTCTTCGACCAGATAATTGACGAAGGCGACGGCGGCATCCTTGTTTGCTGACGTCGCCGAAACCGACATCAGCATCGACGGCTTCAGATACTGGCCGGGCTTGCTGTCGGCATTGGCCGGATAGGAGACGATATCGAGCTTTTCCTTGTTCAGACCTTGAATGGCAACGAACTGGTTGGAATGGGCGAAGCTCATCGCTGCTTTTTTGGTGACAAGCATATCGGTTTCGAGCGTCTGCTGATCGAGCGCCTGCACGTCGGCCGGAACACAGGCGCCAATCTTGCGCATGTGACCCCACAGATCGAACCATTCGGTCGCGTCCTTCGCTTCGAAGGCGAGCTTGCCGTCCGTCGTATACAGCGCCTTGCCGCGCTGGCGCAGCCAGCATTCGAGCGCCGGCTCCCCGCCGCTTGCGTCGGCCGTGCCGTAGAAACCGCGACGCTTCTTGGCAGCCGTGACCTTGGCGCAGGCATCGCCGATCTGCTCCCATGTCATGGCGTCATGTGGCGGTTCGACGCCGGCCTCGGTCCAGGCGGCCGTGTTGACGACGACCATGAAGGAGTTCACGCCGAGGCTGACACCGTAGATCTTGTTGTCGACCTTGCCGGAATCGATGTTGGCCGGGCCGAAATCCTCGATCGCCAAGCTCTTGCCGAGATAGGGCGTCATGTCGAGCAGCGCGCCGCGGCGGGCATATTCGAAGATGTAACGATAATCCATCTGGATGAGGTCGGGCGCGTTGCCGCCGCCGGTCTGGGTGGCCAAGCGCGTCCAATAGCTGTCCCAACCGAAGGATTCGCCGGCGATGGTGATATCCGGGTTCTTGGCCTGATAGGCCTTTACCGCCGCAAATGTCCGGTCGCTACGCTCCTTCGATCCCCACCAAAGAAGGCGCATCGCGGTTGCCGCATTGGCGCGTGAAAGTCCCATACCGCTGAATGCAAGCGTGGCTGCCATGCCGGCTAGCAACTGCCGGCGATCGATCGTCAACGTCATCCTGGTCTCCTCCCCAGTGAACCGATGATTTACGAACTGCTTTGCATGATATAACTATTTGGTTACAAGTTGGATAGAAACGCGACCGCTGTCAAGCGCCAATCGTGCGGCAATCAAAACGATGCATGCCGGAACCGGCAGCATCCGTCGCTAATGCTACCGTTCGGAAGGAGATCGTCCATGGCGGTCAGGGCGAGACAAGAGCCTGAAAATAAAGCGCAAGCGGATGCCGGCAAGACCTTGGGCAAGCGGTCGAGAAAAGCGTCTCGCAATCCGCAGCGCACCCATGCCACGATCCTGGACGCGGCGACGGAGGAATTTGCCGCGCATGGCTTCGGCGGCGCCAGGGTGGATGCGATTGCAGCGCGGGCACAAACGAACAAGCGGATGCTCTATCATTATTTCGGCGACAAGGAGGGGCTCTATCTCGCCGTGCTGGAGGCGACATATGCGACGATCCGTAATGCAGAAAAGCAGCTGGATCT
Organism: Rhizobium sp. AG207R; assembly: GCF_027109195.1. NCBI lineage: Bacteria > Pseudomonadati > Pseudomonadota > Alphaproteobacteria > Hyphomicrobiales > Rhizobiaceae > Rhizobium > Rhizobium sp. AG207R. Next base: position 352,776 of record NZ_JAEPVT010000003.1, on the reverse strand, counting down.
GGCGCATCGTCATCCGGAAGAGGGGATGCGGGAGCTGGCCTTGTTCACCTGGCGGCATTTTCTAGCGCATCCTGAGTTTCTGAGCCTGCTTGCCACCGAAAACCTGCATCATGCGCATTATCTGCAGCGCTCCGACAAAGTCTCGGCCATGCATTCGCATCTGATCGACGAACTTGCAGACGTGCTGCGCCGTGGGGAGGCGCTTGGCATTTTCCGGCCGGCGGTCGATCCCATATCAGTCTATCTCACGATCGCGGCACTCGGCTTTTTCTATCTGTCGAACCGGCACACCTTGTCGACGATTTTCGCGCGGAAGCTGATGGCACCGGATGCGCTAAATGAGTGGGGTGAGCATATCGTTGCCGTCACGCTCGCTTCGATCCGCGCGTAGTGTTCGGCAGTGCGGCGGTTCGAGAAATTTTCAAAAGGTGATTGACAACGCCGGAGGTAACGCGCGATCTTGTAACCATATGGTTACATTGCTTGGGCGACTAAGCATTTGCTTTCCTGGTTCTGGAGGGAATCGGGCATGGAGGAGATAGCGTGTGCCTGTCGTTACAATGCGGCGTGGCCGGAGATTTGAAGAACCGCTTCTGCAATGAACTGAATAGCCCCTCACCCCAGCCCTCTCCCCGTTGAGGCGGAGAGAGGGGGCGACAGAGCAAACCAGCTGGCCGTTACTGGTTTCGTGCTGGTCATGGGCTTGAAAACTCCTTCTCCCCGCAGGCGGGGAGAGGGCTGGGTGAGGGGCCACGCATATTGGTGCCCTATGCAAATAGACTTGCCTGACCATCACAGGAGCCGACCAGCATCATGACCGAACCATTGACCATCAGGCTTGTCGAGGCCGAGACATTCGAGCGGCCGGTCAAGCTGCGGCTTCCTTTCCGTTTCGGTGCAGCAACCTTGCGCGAGGCGCGGCAGATCTTTCTGCGCGTGCGAATCGTGGATGTGCAAGGGCGCTCGGCCGAGGGTATGGCCGCCGAGTTGATGGTGCCGAAATGGTTCGATAAATCGCCCGATCTTTCCAATGCCGACAATGAAAACCAGCTGCGGCGTTCGCTGGTCCTGGCGCTTAATTCCTTAAGAGGTGCTGGTGCGGGAACGGCTTTCGGCCTGCATGCCGCCGTCGAGGCCTCACATCATGCCCAAGCGGCGGCGGAGAAGCTGAACGGGCTTGTCGCATCATTCGGCCTGGCACTTGCCAACCGGGCTATTCTCGATGCGCTCTGCCGGCTGGAGGGATTGACCGTCGCGGAAGCGATCAAGGCGAACCGCCCCGGCATCGATACCTCCACAGCACGTGATCTCTCGGGCTTCGATCTCTCCGGTTTCCTCTCGACATTGGAGCCTTCGGCAAGCCTTGCCGCGCGCCACACTGTCGGTCTGGTGGATGCGATCGTGCGCGCCGATATCCCGGCAAGCGAGCGGCTGAACGACGGCCTGCCGGAAAGTTTCGAAGAGGCGATCGACGCCTATGGGCTGACGTTCTTCAAAGTGAAGGTGTCGGGCGTTCCCGACGCGGATATCGACCGCCTTTGCCGCGTCGCTGCCGTCATCGATGCCAAGGTGCCGAACTATTCTGTGACGCTCGACGGCAACGAGCAATTTGCCTCTGCAGAGGCTGTTGCCGATCTGCTTTCCCGGGTGAAGGAAGAGCCGAGGCTGGCAAGATTTGCCTCTTCGATCCTATTCGTTGAGCAGCCGATCGCCCGCGCCCATGCCTTCGAGAAGCCGGTGAAGGCGCTTGCTGCCTTCAAGCCGGTGGAGATCGACGAATCCGATGCCGATATCGATGCCTTCGTCACGGCGAGGGGGCTTGGCTATACCGGCATCTCCTCGAAATCCTGCAAAGGCTTCTATCGCTCGCTATTGAACCGCGCGCGCGTCGCCAAATGGAGTGCCGAGGACGGCATTCCCTATTTCATGTCGGCCGAGGATCTGACGACGCAAGGAGGCCTTGCCGTGCAGCAGGATCTGGCGCTCGCATCGCTCATCGGCATGACGCATATCGAGCGCAACGGTCATCATTATGTCGACGGCATGGCCGGCGCGCCGGAGGCGGAGCAGGCCGCTTTCGCCGACGTGCATTCCGATCTCTACCGCATCAGCAATGGCCGCACGCGGTTGCGGATCGAAGCGGGGCAGCTTGCGATCGGCTCCGTCATCGGTGCCGTCGGCCTTGGCTCGTCGGTCGAGCCGGATTGGGCGGCGATGGAAAGGTCGTTGACATAGGATTTTGCGTCCGACGCCTTGTCGCGCTTGGCCCCTCACCCCAACCCTCTCCCCGCTAGCGGGGAGAGGGTTGGGGTGAGGGGCACGCCGCCGAAATGAATTCAGGCCGCCGAGGCCTCATTATCGCTGTTTGCAGATTGTGGAGGAGCAGATGCAGTCATCGAAGAAACGCTATGTTCTGGTCGGGACGGGTCATCGCGGCACGACTATGTGGGGCAAGGATCTGGTCGAGCGTTGGAGCAACGAGGTCGAGCTCGTGGCGGTCTGCGATCTCAATGCCATGCGGGCAAAGCGGGCTCTGGAGTATATCGGCGCATCGGTGCCCATCTATACCGACTTCGACGAATTGCTGCGGACGGAAAAGCCGGATCTTGTCATCGTCTGCACCCGCGATTCCACCCATGACGATCTGATCGTCAAGGCGATGGAGGCTGGCGCCGATGTCATCAGCGAGAAGCCGATGACGACGACCGTCGACAAGATCAAGCGCATTCTCAATGCCGAGGCGCGTACCGGCAAACGGCTTGATATTTCCTTCAATTACCGCTTCGCGCCGACCGCTGCAAAGATCAAGGAGCTGATCAATTCAGGCATCATCGGCGATGTCACCTCGGTCGACTTCCATTGGTATCTCGACACCAGCCATGGCGCCGATTACTTCCGCCGCTGGCATGCTTATGTCGAAAATTCCGGCAGCCTTTTCGTTCATAAGGCGACGCATCATTTCGACCTTCTGAATTGGTATCTGGATTCCGATCCGGAAACGGTCGCCGCCTTTGCCGATCTCAAGCATTACGGCCGCAAAGGCCCGTTCCGCGGCGAGCGCTGTCGCACCTGTCGTTACAAGGGCGAGTGCGACTATTATCTCGACATCAGCGCAACGCCGCTGCTCGAGAGCCTCTATGAAGACCCCTCATCCGTCGATGGGTATGTGCGCGACGCCTGCGTCTTCCGCGAGGATATTGACATCCCCGATACGATGGTCGCCTCCATCCGCTATCGCAGTGGTGTCAACGTCTCCTATTCCCTGAATACCTATATGCCGATCGAAGGTCATCACATCGCCTTCAACGGACACAAGGGCCGCATCGAGCTGCGCCAATACGAGAAGCAGAACTGGACAACGCCGCCGGCCGACGAGATCGTCGTGATGAAGAATTTCGGCGATGTCGAGCGCATATGGGTGCCGCACTCCTCCGGCGGGCACTATGGCGGCGACGACCGGCTGCGTAACATGCTGCTGCGCTCCGGCCCGAATGACGAACTCAAGCAGCGAGCAGGTTCGCGGGCAGGGGCGATGTCGGTCCTCTGTGGCATTGCCGCGCTACAGAGCAGCCAGACCGGCCAGCAGGTGTCGGTTGCCGATATCTGGGGCGAAGATGGCGGGTTGAATTTGCTGGAGCCGCGGCCTTAGGGCCGCGGTATTGAGCTTTCGGGTTTCGAGATCAGCTGCAGCTCGGCAGCTGCTGCGCGTAGATCCGCGTCATGCCGTTGAAGCGCTTGGCGCCGGCAAGAGCGGTTCCATTGCCGCGCCACGCTCCCTGCAGATAACCCTTGGCGCCGGAATAATAGGCGAGATAGAGATCGTAGGAATCGTTCAGGGCAATGCCGGTCTGCAGGTGCGTCTGGTAGTGATACCAGCCGACGAAGTCGATGGCGTCGGCGAAATTGGTGCGGCTTGCCGTCCAATTGCCGGTTTCGCGCTTGTATTTGTCCCAAGTACCGTCGAGCGCCTGCGAATAGCCGTAAGCCGTCGTCGGGCGTTTCCAGGGAATGAAGCCGAGCAAATAGCGCCGCGGCGGGCGGGCGCGCGGCCGGAAGCCGGATTCGGTATAGATCGTCGCCATCAGGATCGGCACCGGCACGCCGTATTTGCGTTCCGTGCGTTCGGCAGCGCGCTGCCAATTGTTGAACCAGCCATCGCGCTGATCGAAGATCGCGCAGATGTTGCGGGTATGGCGGGGTGCGGTGGCGCAGCCCGCCAGCACGCCGAGCAGCATTACGGCCAGAATGGAAAGAACGCGGGTACGCATTACTAGAACCTCTTCATTGCTGCGCCGTGCGTCTTTCAAAAGCACGAGATATGCAGCAACAACCTACCGGCGCATGATCCTTTCCAAAAGTTCGAGGCAGAGCTTTTGGCGGACCGACGCCCATGAGATTGCTAGCGCGGAATGATTAAAAACGGGTTGTTTGCCTGTGCCGAAATGGGGCGATTTCAGGGTGTTTTCATGGATTTGCTGCGCCGCATCATGCCATCAGCGCCATATCCTCGCGGCGGATTTCATAGAGGAGCGGCTTGCCCTCGATAAAGCGGATGGCTTCATCCACCGCCATCTCACCGAGGCGGGTCCGCTCCAGCCCGACGGCACCGGCAATATGCGGCGTCAGGAAGACGTTCGGCAGCTCGTAAAACGCCGAGGCGGCTTCTGGAATTTCCGGATCGGTGACGTCGATGATCGCGTCGATATGGCCAGTTTTCAGCACGGCGATCAGGGCCGCTTCATCGACCAGTGCGCCGCGCGCCGTATTGATGAACGTTGCGCCCTTCTTCATCAGCGATAGGCGTTGCGCATTAATCATATGGCGTGTGGCGGGCAGCGAGGGTGCATGCAGCGAGACGATGTCGGCCGATGCCATCAGTGCATCCAGCTCGGCTTTTTCAACACCGAGGCGCGTCGCTTCGGCCGCATTGACCATCGGGTCATAGAGCAGGACGCGGTAGTTGAAGGGCGCCAGAAGTTCGATCACCCGCCGGCCGATCCGCGAGGCGCCGATGATGCCGATGGTGCGGCCGTAATTGCCGATGGCGTCGGCCTGCATTGGTACCGTCCGGTTGCGGTTGCGGTCGGCGACGTAGAAATCGCGAAAGCGGAAGACCTTCTTGCCGGCGAAGATGATGGCGGCAAGCGTGAATTCGGCAACCGGCAGGGCATTGGCCTGTGCCGCGTGGCTCACCAGGATACCGCGATCGAATAGGCTGTCGCCCACTAGTCCTTTCACCGTGCCTGCGGCATGAACCACCAGCTTGAGATGCGGCGCCTGTGCGAGCGCGGCACCATCGATCGTCGGCGCCCCCCAGCCGGTGATCAGAATTTCGGTTTCCGCGAGCAGCTTGGCCGCACGCGAATCGTCGAAGCTTTGCATCGGTGCGGCATCGAGTACGCGGCCGATAGAATCGAGGCGCTGAATGAGCGCCTCGGGCAGGACGTGCTGTGTGCGCGACGGTAGCATGGCGAATGATATCGCGGGGCGGCCGGAGAGGGATGGCGTCATGGCAGGCGGCCCGGCGCCTCAATGGCGCTGACCGTAACGCCCTTGTCTCTGATGAGGGCGCGCAGTGCGTCGATATCGGGTTTGGCTGGCGGCCTGCTCCAGGCGTGATCGACGGCAGCTGGGTCTTTCTCCGCAAGTACGGCTGAGACGAGAATGGTCTCGCCAGCAGGAATCGTGCCCCGCAATTGCGGCACCAGCGTTTTGGAAACGATGAGGTTGGTGTTTGGGGGCGCTTTCTGCGCGATGCCTTCACGTGTGATCGTCGAGCCGAGGTCGAGAATGCCGCTGAAATCCTCTTCGCCGACGGCATAAGCGGCACCGGTTGCGGAGGAAAGCGTGTCGGCTTCGAAGTCGCGCCGGGCACTGGCAAAGCCGCCTTCTGCCGTCTGTAGCGGCCGCGGCGTAGTGATCCTGTGCAGGCGGATGTGCCAGGGCGTTGCGGGGATAAGCCAGGTCTCCACCGTCACATCCAGATAGGGCGACCACTTGGCGTAAAGCGTATCGTCGGCGAGCTTCGCCTCTTCATTGGTTTCGCGCACGCGGTAGTGCAGGCCATCGTCGCTGAAGGCGAGCATGCTGTCGAAGGCGCCGCCGGCAAAGATGCGCTCATCGCTTTCGACGCTAAAGCCGTAGCGGGCGGAATAGGCGAATTTCGAGTATTTCTCGGCGCCGAAGCGCATCTGCTGGTTTTCCTGTCCGGAGGAGAGTGCAACGACATTATTCTTGCCGCGCATCAGGACCATGCCGGGGTGTCTTTGTGGGATGATAGCCGGCTCACTCTCTGGTGGCTTTTCTTCCGCAGTCCAGAACGGATGCGTTTCGGGAAGTGCCAGCGGCAGGAAGGCCTTGAAGGCCCAATAGGGTGAGCCGGCGGAATTGTAATTCTCCGACATCAGCAGGTTGGGATAGGCAAAGCCGATCGGCAGGGTGCCGTCGCGATGGGCGATCGGCTTGTCGGACCACCAACGCAGGTGCCGGAGGCACAGGCCCTTGATTTCGCCCCAAGGCAGCGCCTCGACATCAGCAAAAGCGAGCGCCGACCAGAAGCCGGCACATGCGAAGCGATAGGTCAGGCTGCGGCCGAAGGGGATCGTAGCACCATCGGGCGCGAACCAATGGCGGAAATCCCTCGCGAACAGGATGGCGCGCTCGCGGTAGCGCTCGGAGCGGTCGTCATTGACGAGCTTAGAATAGATCAGCCCGTAAAAGTGCATGGCGAAGGGAATGTAATGATCGATACGGCGGACATTGCCGTCGCGATACCAGCCGTCACCGATGTAGAAACCGTCGAGCTCGTTCAGGTAGCTTTCCGTCAGGCTGCGGTCGAAGGTGGCGCCGAGCCGGTCGAGCGCGATATCGACGAAGATGCGGAAGAACTTCCAATTGTTGTCGGCGTAGTCGAAGGTGCGGGCGTGCTTAAGGTAGGCGATCAAATTGTCACGAGCACGTTGGTCGAGCGGCTCCCAAATCTTCTCCGGCACGAGCGCCAGCGCGAAGCCGAGGGCGGCCAGTTCGACCATGCGCTGGTCGCGGCCGTTGACCGTGCCCCAATATTCCGGATGCTTCGGGTCGACGCCATTGGCGAGGCCTTCAGCGTAGCGGCCCCAGTGGCTGAAGTCGCCACTACCGGCGCCGAGCGGCGCCAACCCCCAGAGAGGGCGGGCGAAACCTTCGAGATCGGCGGCTGCCCGGTCGAAATGGGCGCCTGCGCCATCGATGCGGACGCGGGCATTGCCCTCGGAAAAATAAGGCAGCAACGGATCGAACAGGTCGGTCAGCGCGCGGCGCATGTCCGTAAGGGTCTTCAGCGGGTTGCCGGCAAGCGGATTGGCGCTGGCGGGGTCATAGATCATCGGTTCGGCCTTCTCGATCGTTTCCGCGGCGGGATTGAGTTTCAGGTTTCGGGTGGCAGCGTGCCGCCGGCGATCGGCGGGACGCCGTGGCAGATGTGGCGGGCCGGCGCATCGCGGTCGCGGAAGCGTGCGATCATTAGGCCGATGGCTTCCCGGCCGAGGGCTGCGCGATCGACGCGCATGGTTGCCAGCCGCGGATTGGTCATCAGGGCACAGGGAAGATCGTCGAAGCCCACAATGGCGAAATCCTCCGGCACCCGCAGGCCGGCTTCGGTGACGGCGTCCAGCACGCCGACGGCGATGAAATCGTTCATACAGAAGGCGGCGGTATAGCCTTCGCCTGCGGCAAGGATCTCGGCGGTTTTGTCATGGGCTTCCTGGCTGGAGCTGCCGCGAAAATTCATCGGCACGATGCGGCCTTCAGCGCCTTCCACCGAAGCGATCGCCGCCTCGAAGCCGCGGATGCGCTCGCGGATCGTCTGGCGATGCGAGCCGGTCAGATGCAGGATGCGGCGGTGGCCGGCATCGAGGAGGCGCCGGGTGGCGTTGTAGGCGCCGAAGAAATTCGAGGGTGAAACGCCGTCGAAGCGCAGCTTCGGGTCGGTGCCGTTGACGAGCACGGTCGGCGTGCCGCTGGTCTCGAGCCACCGGCAGAGCTCTTCCGAGGGGTCGATGCCGACGAGAAAGAGGCCCTCGGCACCGGCGGTCTGCAGATATTCCTTCACCAGTTCCGGTTCCGTCCTTGCCTCCCGAATGAGACGGATGTCGAAGCGCATGCCGCGCTCGGCAGCGCCCGCCCTCAGGCCCTCCAGAATACCCTCATAGAAGACGCTCAAGCCGCCGGTGACGCTGTCGCTGGCGATCAATGCAAGGCCGCCGGCCGCCGTCTCGGCTGCGGTCTTCAGCGGGTAGCCGAGATCGCTTGCCACCTTGAAGATGTGCTGGCGGATCGTCTCGCTGATGCCGGGTTCATTGGTGAGGACCCGCGACACCGTCGAGACGGAGACGCCGGCGGCAGTGGCGATGTCGGCCTGCCTGATGCGTTTGGAGCGAATATCGTTCATGTCGCAAACGCTATGCAAACTTATGCAAATTTGCAATAGAAAGATTTTTTATTGCACAGTGCAATGAAGTTGCATATCGTCGCGTTGACTTGTCCGCTGAAGGCGTCGGGGAGATCGCCGCGGATGACAACGCAAGAGAAGGAGGAATCTCATGCGCATGAATCGTCGTTCTTTCATGATCGGAGCTGCCGGAACCGCAGCTGGCCTTGCCCTTGGGGGAAGCGCAATGCCCGTCTTTGCCGACGCGACGCAGCTCCGGGCGATGTGGTGGGGTTCGCCCGATCGCGGCAAGCGCACGGTCGCTGTTGCCGAACTGTTTCACAGCAAGAACCCCGATCTGTCCGTCATCGGCGAGAGCATCAGCGGCGACGGCTATTGGGCGAAGCTTGCCACCGGCATGGCCAGCCAGAACATCGCCGATGTCTTCCAGCTCGAGCCAAGCACGATCTCCGACTATTCCAAGCGCGGCGCCTGCATGCCGCTCGACCAATTCGTGCCCTCGACACTGAATGTCGACAGTTTCGGCAAGGACGTGCTGAAGCTGACCACGGTCGACAACAAGCTTTATGGTGTCGGTCTCGGGCTGAATTCCTTCGCAATGTTCTATGACGAGGACATGTTCAAGAAGACGGGGCTCACGCCGCCCGGTCCGACGACGACATGGGCCGAATATGCCGATCTCGCCGTGGAAATGACCAAGGCTGCCGGCAAGCGCGGCTATTGGGGCGGTCCTTATGGCGCACGCTATAATTATGTGCTCGATGTCTGGCTGCGCCAGCGCGGCAAGAGCCTCTTTACGGAAGAGGGCGGGCTCGGCTTCGGTGTCGACGATGCCAAGGAATGGTACAGCTACTGGGAAGAGCTGCGCAAACGCGGCGGTACGGTCTCCGCCGATGTCCAGACGCTCGACCAGAACGTTATCGAGAGCAATTGCCTGGCGCTCGGCAAATCGGCCATCGGCATGGCTTATTCCAACCAGCTCGTCGGCTATCAGCTTGTTGTCAAGAGCAAGCTCGCCGTCACCATGCTGCCACGCGAGAAGAAAGATGGTCCCTCCGGCCATTATTACCGTCCGGCGCTGATCTGGAGCGTCGGTGCCACCAGCAAGAATGGCGAAGCGGCCGCCAAGTTCATCAATTTCTTCGTCAATGATGTCGATGCTGGCAAGATCCTCGGCGTCGAACGCGGCGTGCCGATGTCGCCCGCCGTACGCGCCGCCATCCTGCCGACGCTCAATCCGGTGGAGCAGCAGACGGTGCACTATATCGAGCTGTTGAAGGATCAGGTCGGCACCTATCCCGTGCCGGCGCCGCTCGGCTCCCAGGAATTCGACGCGAACGTCGCCCGCCCCGTCGCCGACCAGCTCGCCTTCGGTAAGATCACGGTCGCCGAGGCGGCGAAGCGGCTGGTGGAAGAAGGTGCGGCGAAATTGAAGCGGAAGGGTTGATTGAAGCTCATCGGAGGCTTTCCTGTAACGGGAGAGGCTGTACCCCCCTCTGTCGCTATCGCGACATCTCCCCCACAAGGGGGGGAGATTGTTTGGAGTTTGCCGCCGCTTTTATCCAAGCAGTTCATTTCGATTTCAGCGGGCGTGATATTAGCTTGAGGCAGGTTAGAATTCCGCGCGACCAATCTCCCTCCTTGTGGGGGAGATGTCACGAAGTGACAGAGGGGGGTGCGGACCCTCCTCAACCTCCACTGCCAATGTTTACTTCCCATCCCAGGGCTTCAGTGCATCCTGCTTCATCCTGCGCTGTTCTTCCGGCGCAAGCTTGTAATCCCCCTTATAGGGTGCGCTTTCGAACGAGCCATAGGTCGGATTGGCGATGGCTATCCAGTCGTGGCCGAAATGCGCGGCATTGGCCTCGAAGACCTTCTGGCGCTCTTCGACCGTACCCTTGTAGTCGTCAGTGAAGTCGCCGAAATTGTCGCCGAACATCAGGAGAATGCGATAGTTCTTGGCGATGAAGGCGCGGCGCGTGCCCTTGGCAGAACCCCAGTCCGGCTGCTCCTTGGCGCTCAGGAAAGTGTCGACATTGTCGCCCATCGGAAAACCGAAGCGCTTCATTTCTTCAACGGTCGGACCTTCCTCATCGGCGGTGCGGTTGGTGACGTAGAAGACCTTTACGCCTTTTGATGCTGCATATTGGGTGAATTCCACCGCGCCGGGAATCGGCTTGTCCTGTTGGGCATTCACATACTGCGTCCAGGTTTCCGGCTTGAAGCTCGTACCCGCCGTGACATTACGCGCCTGATAAGGCGACGTATTGAGCACGGTATCATCGACATCGAGGATGATGGCGGGCGGAAAGTCCTGGAAATTACCTGTTTGCTCGACCGGAGCTGCGGTCCAGTTCTTGTCGGCCAGCGCTTCGTCGAGCCTGATACGGCCGAGCGCATAGGCACCAAGCGCGTTGGCCTGCGCCTCCACCGACGTCTGATCCCAAAGAACGGCATTGAGATTGTCGTCGGGCATGGCGGCCGGCAGATCGGCGGCCAAAGCCGGCAAGGCAGACGCGAGGCCGATCACGAATGTCAGGCGCCCTAGATATCTATTTTCCACTCCGTTCTCCTTTATGAAATTCCGGAAATCAACTCGTCGCATTAACGATTTTAAACAGGCATCAAAGTCTTGACCCGGGTAAGGATAGTTTGCGCGTAGACGGAATGTGTCAAGTATATGACAGCTGGCGGATCGGGTTCAGTTGATTTTGATTTGCGGTCCCTGCCTGTGCCAAGCGCCTCCATGCGGCGGCGTTTTTGACAAAGGTCATGCTGGAGCTCTGAAACGATAAAATGCCGGGATCCTTTCAGACCCCGGCACCGCCGCATCTCCAAGTGCGGTTGCTTATTTCTTCGCGTCGGCCCAGCTCTTGACCAGTTCGTCATAATTGACGGTGATCGGCTTTTCCTTTTCGTTGGCGATCTTCAGCTGCGGAGCGAGATGGCCGTTCTTGACGGCATCGGCGTTCCAGTAGGCAAGATCGTGCTCTTCGGCGAGCTTCGGTCCGATGTCGCCCTGAACGCCTGCGCGTTCCAGGCGCTGCATGACACGTTCCTGATCGGCGCAAAGTGCATCCATGGCTCCTTGCGCATCCTTGGCGCCGGAAGCGGCATCGCCGATCGCCTGCCACCAGAGCTGTGCGAGCTTCGGATAGTCAGGAACGTTCGTGCCGGTCGGTGACCATTGCACGCGGGCCGGCGAGCGGTAGAACTCGATCAGGCCGCCGAGCTCCGGCGCGCGCTTGGTGAAGCTCTTATCGCGGATGGTGGATTCGCGGATAAAGGTGAGGCCGACATGGCTCTTCTTCACGTCCACCGTCTTCGAGGTGACGAACTGCGCATAGAGCCATGCGGCCTTGGCGCGGTCGACCGGGGTCGACTTCATCAGCGTCCAGGAGCCGACGTCCTGATAGCCGAGCTTCATGCCGTCCTTCCAGTAGACGCCATGCGGCGACGGCGCCATGCGCCACTTCGGCGTGCCATCCGAATTCATGACCGGCAGGCCGGGCTTGACCATGTCGGCGGTGAAGGCCGTGTACCAGAAGATCTGCTGGGCGATATTGCCCTGTGCTGGAACCGGGCCGGATTCCGAGAAGGTCATGCCTTGGGCTTCCGCCGGAGCGTATGCCTTCAGCCAATCGAGATATTTCTGGATCGAGTAGACGGCGGCCGGTCCGTTGGTATCGCCGCCGCGGGCAACGCAGGAGCCGACAGGACGGGAATTGGCATCGACCTTGATGCCCCATTCGTCAACCGGCAGACCGTTCGGCAGGCCCTTGTCGCCGTTGCCGGCCATGGAGAGCCAGGCGTCGGTGAAGCGCCAGCCGAGCGACGGGTCCTTCTTGCCATAGTCCATATGGCCGAAGACCTTCTTGCCGTCGACATCGCGACCGGTGAAGAACTGGGCGATATCCTCATAGGCCGACCAGTTGACCGGTACGCCGAGCTCATAGCCATACTTGGCCTTGAAATCGGCCTTGTTCTTCGGGTCGTTGAACCAGTCGTAACGGAACCAGTAGAGGTTGGCGAACTGCTGGTCGGGGAGCTGATAAAGCTTCTTGTCGGGAGCAGTCGTAAAGCTGGTGCCGATGAAATCGGCGATATCGATGCCCGGATTGGTGACGTCCTTGCCCTCGCCAGCCATCCAGTCGGTCAGGTTGCGAACCTGCTTGTAGCGCCAATGCGTGCCGATCAGGTCGGAATCGTTCACCCAGCCGTCATAGAGGTTCTGGCCGGTCTGCATCTGCGTCTGGATCTTTTCGACGACGTCGCCTTCCTGGATGACGTCGTGGGTGACCTTGATGCCTGTTATGGCGGTGAAGGCCGGGGCCAGAACCTGCGATTCATACTGGTGTGTCGTCAGGGTTTCCGACACGACCTTGATTTCCATGCCCTGGAAAGGCTTGGCCGCATCGATGAACCACTGCATTTCCTTTTCCTGGTCGGCGCGCGAGAGCGTCGAGAGATCGCCGATCTCCTTGTCCAGGAATGCCTTGGCTTCGTTCATGCCGGCATGCGCCGTGCCGGCGAGCGCCAGCAAGGCAACTGCCGTTGTCGTCAAGAGATGCCGTCGCATATATTCCTCCCTACAGGTTGCGAGTGCATTGTCAGCCAGCCGGATTTCCGGCCATCTGTATCGATTTGCCTTACTGCTCCGCATGACCGGATGGGCAACGGGGCGGTAACGGTTTGAATTTCCGCGTCAGACCAGACGGAAGACGCCGATGGCGTAGATCACGGAAAGAGCAAGAGCCCACCACAGGCTTGGGCCTCCCAGACCCAGCCAGGCGAGATGGATGAAGGCGGCGCCGAGCAGCGAAATGAACAGCCGGTCGCCACGCGTCGTTTCGAAGCGCAGGATGCCGAGGCGCGGATGGCCGCCGGGCGAAACATACTCCCACACAGCCATGCCGATCAGCAGCAGCAGGATCGTCGCGAAAAACAGCGCCGTCGGCAGCGTCCAGGCCATCCAGGAAAAGTCTGTATTCATGGCGGTTTTCCTTTAGACGCGGCCGAGCGCGAAGCCCTTGGCGATGTAGTTGCGGACGAAATAGATGACGAGCGCGCCGGGAACCAAGGTCAGGACACCGGCGGCGGCAAGCAGGCCCCAATCCATGCCGGCGGCCGAGACGGTGCGCGTCATGATGGCGGCGATCGGCTTGGCGTCGGTCGTGGTCAAGGTGCGGGCGATCAGCAGTTCCACCCAGGAGAACATGAAGCAGAAGAAGGCGGCGACGCCGATGCCGCTTGCGATCAGGGGAATGAAGATCTTGATGAAGAAGCGCGGGAACGAATAGCCGTCGATATAGGCCGTCTCGTCGATTTCCTTCGGCACGCCGGACATGAAGCCTTCGAGGATCCAGACCGCCAGCGGCACGTTGAAGAGGCAGTGCGCCAGCGCGACGGCGATATGGGTATCGATCAATCCGAAGGCCGAATAGAGCTGGAAGAAGGGCAGTGCAAAGACCGCCGGCGGCGCCATGCGGTTCGTCAGCAGCCAGAAGAAGACGTGCTTGTCGCCGAGGAAGCGGTAGCGCGAGAAGGCATAGGCTGCGGGAAGGGCGCAGGCGACCGAGATCACCATGTTCATGACGACATAGGTGATCGAGTTGATGTAGCCCTTGTACCAGGACGGATCGGTGAAGATGATCGTGTAGTTGCGCAGCGTCGGCTGGTGCGGATAGAGCGTTAGGCCGCTGACGATCTCCTCATTGGTCTTGAAGCTCATATTGACGAGCCAGTAGATCGGTAACAGCAGGAAGACGATATAAAGCGTCGGCACAAGCCACGCCCACCGCCCCTTTTCGCCGTGACGGCGGGCAACCCGCGCGCTTGTCGCAGCAGTCGCGTTCGCGGCGGCGTCGGAAGCGGCCATCTTGTGCATCGCGGCGTTATCGGCCGTGGTGGAGAGGGGTTTGCCGCTCATCGGCTTTCTCCCGCATCGTAATTGGTCATGACGGTGTAGAAGACCCAGGACAGTAGGAGCACGATCAGGAAATAGATCAGCGACATGGCCGCGGCCGGGCCGAGGTCGAACTGGCCGAGCGCCATCTTCACGAGATCGATCGACAGGAAGGTCGTGGAATTGCCGGGGCCGCCGCCCGTCACGACGAAGGGTTCGGTGTAGATCATGAAACTATCCATGAAGCGCAGCAGCACGGCGATCAGCAACACGCGGTTCATCTTCGGCAGCTGAATGTAGCGGAAGACGGACCAGCGCGAGGCGCCGTCGATCTTGGCCGCCTGGTAGAAGGCATCCGGAATGGAGGCGAGGCCGGCATAGCAAAGCAGCACGACGAGGCTCGTCCAGTGCCAGACGTCCATGATGATGATCGTCGCCCAGGCGTCCGCCGGATCGGAGACGTAATTGTAGTCGATGCCGAGATTGACGAGGACATAGCCCATCAAGCCAATGTCGCTGCGGCCGAAGACCTGCCAGATCGTGCCGACGACGTTCCAGGGGATCAGCAGCGGCAAGGCCATCAGCACGAGGCAGACGGGAACGCCGATGCCCTTCTTCGGCATGTTGAGCGCGATGAAGATGCCGAGCGGCACCTCGATCGCCAGGATGACGAAGGAGAAGATCAGGTTGCGGATCATCGAATCCCAGAAACGACCGGAATGGAGGATCTCTTCGAACCACTGTGTGCCCGCCCAGAAGAATTGATTGTTTCCGAAGGTGTCCTGCACCGAATAGTTAACGACGGTCATCAGCGGAATGACGGCGGAAAAGCCGACGAGCAGCAGAACCGGAATGAGCATGAACCAGGCTTTGTTGTTCCAGGTCTTGTCCATCGTCAGGCTCCCATCTCGATGCGCCAGGAGTCGGCGTAGATATTGATGCCGGCGGGATCGAAGGCGATGTGCGGCTCGGCCGGCACCGTCTGGTCCTCGCCGATGACCGCCACGATCTCCTGGCCGTCGAGTTTGGCGCGGACCACCTTGCGGCGGCCGAGATCCTCGACCTTGGTAACTGTGGCGGGCATGCCCTCGCGGCCGATGCGGACGAATTCGGGGCGAATGCCGAGTTCGGAACGGCCGGCCCGCTTTTCTTTCGGCGCGCCGGGCAGCGCGATCATACGGTTGCCGATACGCGCGCTATTGCCTTCGATTTCGACAGGCATGACGTTCATGCCGGGCGAACCGATGAAATAACCGACGAAAGTATGGCGCGGGCGCTCGAAGAGATCGTTTGGCGTGCCGATCTGCACCACTTCGCCATTGTACATGACCACGACCTTGTCGGCGAAGGTCAGCGCTTCCGTCTGGTCATGGGTGACATAGACCATCGTGAAGCCGAAGCGGCGGTGGAGCTGCTTCAGCTGCGAGCGCAGCACCCACTTCATATGCGGGTCGATGACGGTCAGCGGCTCGTCGAACAGGATGGCGTTGACATCCGAGCGCACTAGACCGCGGCCGAGCGAGATCTTCTGCTTGGCATCGGCCGTCAGGCCGCGCGCCTTGCGGTGGGCGCTGTCGGAAAGGCCGATCATCTCGATGATCTCATCGACCTTGCGCTTGACCTCTGTCTCCGGGACATGCCGGTTGCGCAGCGGGAAGGCAAGATTGTCGTAGACCGTCATCGTGTCGTAGACGACCGGGAACTGGAAGACCTGCGCAATGTTGCGCTCCTGGGTCGACAGCCGCGTCACATCCTTGCCGTCGAAGAGGATGCGGCCTTCGGAAGCCTGCACCAGGCCCGAAACAATGTTGAGAAGCGTGGTCTTGCCGCAGCCGGAAGGGCCGAGCAGCGCATAGGCGCTGCCGTCCTCCCAACTGTGGTTCACTTCCTTCAGCGCATAGTCGGCGTCGGATTTAGGATGATCGTTGTAGGCGTGCCTGATGTGGTCAAGATCGATGCGGGCCATAGTCTCTCCTCAGGCGGCTTGTTGCAGGGCGGGGGTGACGGCGGCGCCATCGGTGTCGAAGACCATGATGTGGCGCGGATCGATGTAGACATCGATCGCATCGTCGACATCGATATCTTGCACGCCCTGTGTCAGCATCACCCAGCGCTGACCGGCAAAATCGATATGAATGAAGCTCTCCGAGCCGGTGATTTCGGTCACCATGACACGCGCCGGGGCGGCGACGGCTTCCGGCGTCTGCGGCGCGAGCGCGAGATGATGCGGCTGAAAGGCGATTGTGTAGCGGCCATCCGGCCGATCCTCCAAGCCCCTTGGTACGGGCAGGCGAATATTGCTGTCGAGCAGGAATTCCCGGCCGCGTTTATCGAGCGCGATTGTATTTAGCGGCGGATCAGCAAAGGTGGTGGCGGTAATCAGGTCGCGAGGATTGCGGAAGACATCGATCGTCGGCCCGAATTGCGTGATGCGGCCTTCCGCCAGGGTCGCCGTATTGCCGCCAAGGAGCAACGCTTCGGAGGGTTCAGTGGTGGCGTAGACGAAGATGGCACCGGATTCGGCGAAGATTTTCGGCAATTCGGCGCGCAGCTCCTCACGCAGCTTGTAGTCGAGATTGGCGAGCGGCTCGTCGAGCAGCACGAGGCCGGCATTCTTGACGATGGCGCGGGCAAGTGCCGTACGCTGTTGCTGGCCGCCGGAAAGGCTCAAGGGAAGGCGATCAAGGAAGGGGCCGAGGCGCAAAAGATCGGCTGCCTTTTTTACTTCCTTGTCGATGGACGCCGCGCTCTTGCCGCTCAACCGCATCGGCGAGGCGATGTTGTCATAAACGGTCATGGCGGGATAGTTGATGAATTGCTGGTAGACCATGGCGACGTTGCGGCGCTGCACCGGCTGGCCGGTGACATCCTTGCCATCGACGTGGATCGTGCCAGTGGTCGGCTTATCGAGGCCGGCCATCAGCCGCATCAGCGACGTTTTGCCAGACAGCGTTGGCCCCAGAAGCACGTTCAACGTGCCGCGCTGCAGCGTCAGATTTGTTTCGGCAATATGGGTTTCGCCGCCGACAGACTTCGATACGCCCCTGAGTTCAAGCACGATAGATTCCTTCCATGCGCCGCATATCGATGCTGCCGCGAGGATCGCGAAGAGACTGATCCGTCCGGAAATGCCGTCGCCGGGCGGTGTCTATTGCTGAAATTATGGTTGTCGGGAGGTGGATTGTGCCGATCTGCCTGCGGAAACATCGCATCGGCTTGAATGGTGCCGCGCGAGGTCAATGGAGGTGCGGCCGATGCCGCAAACCAAGCCGTTTTCCGTATTGATCTGATTTTCGGACAATTATTCCTCCCCTTGTTTCGATTTGCATCCCTCACGCGAAAACCGAAACAAGAATGACGATAAATGAAGATAAAGGAATGTCAAACGAAAATTGACCGCGTTTCAGTTTCGCTTCATGAATCTCATCTCTGGCGTGCTTTAGCGATTTATTCTCAATCCGGTAAGCAATCGATTGGAATTGCAAATGGAGGCTGGTGTCCCTTTCGATGCGTCCACTCGCATCATGGCCGGACGGAGCCTGATCGCCCGTCCGAACAGTCGTGCGTTTCGGAGCCTGGCACTGAGTGCGAGGCAGGATCTGCAATATCCGGCGGTGAATAGGGAAGGTGATCGATGGCAGGATGCGGGATGGAGCTCATGCCCAAGCTCCATTCACGGGCGTCTGCCCTGCCTGCTTATCATTTGCTCGAAGCGATGAAATCTGCCATGTGCGCGCTCGCGCCGTCATCGTTTACCGACGCAGAACCGCCCCTCAAGCATTATGAGGAGCGGCAGTTTTCGAAATGGACGGGACTTAGCGCGCCGCCCAGTTGGCGCCGCGGCGGAAGATGGTCTTCATCTGCGGGACGTCGAATTCCTTGGCCTGATGGCCGAGCGAGGAATAGAAAACGCGGCCCTGGCCGTATTTGCGCTTCCATGCGACCGGCATGACGACGCCGTCGATCCAGTAGGCATGATCGCCGGTGAAGGTGGTGGTCGCCAGCACCTCGTTCGAGGGGTCGACATGCATGTAATATTGCTCCGACGTGTAGGGGAAATCGGTAATCCCCTCCATGATCGGATCGTCCGGGCGGGTGATATTGACCGTATAGTCGATGATATTGCCGGGATGGGCGACCCATTGGCCGCCGATGATGAACTGGTACTCGACGCTCTCGCGGAAACTATCGCCAGCACCGCCATGATAGCCGGCTATGCCGACGCCGCTTTCGATCGCAGCGGCGAGGTTCTTCACCTCCTCCTTCTCGATCTTCGACATGGTGACGATCGGCACGATCAGGCTAAGATCATGGATCGAAGGGTCGGCAAAGGCCTCGGTGCTGTTTTCGAGATAGACCTTGAAACCGTCCTCTTCCAGCATGTCGCGGATGATGTGGGCGCATTCCTGCGGTTCGTGGCCGCTCCAGCCGCCCCAGACGATAAGTGCTTCACGCATGATAATCCTCCTGAAATTACTTGGTTAGCGGCCGATCTGCCCATCCACCAGGGATTCGGACAGAGGGGCGGGACGCTCCGTTTGCGTCGTGATGGCGACCGTGCGACCCGTATCGGAAGCCGTCTGGAAGGCTTCCATGACCTCGAGCACATGCAGCGCGAGGCTGCCATTGGCGCGGTGGGGACGGTTCGAGCGGATGGCGTGCGCCAGATCGGCGACGCCGAGCGAACGGTAATTGCCGTCGGCATAGGGCGCGGTGATCTCGCGCTCGGCAAATTCGCCGCCCTTCTTCAAAAACTCCACCGGGCCGCCGAAGCGGTTGGGATCGGGCACGATTAGCGTGCCTTCGGTGCCGTAGACTTCGAGTGGAACATGCTTGTGGCCGGCGACATCGAAGCTCATGCCGATCTGGACGACCGCGCCATTGGCAAAGGCCATGACACCGGCGACGTGTGTCGGCACATGCACGGGGATGCGTTCCCCATTACGAGGTTCGCTGGTGATGATGCGTTCCTTGCGCGGCGTGACGGCAAAGCCTGCGACTTGGGAAACGGGACCGAGCAGATTGACGAGATCGGTGATGTAATAGGGACCCATATCGAGCATCGGGCCGCCACCGACTTCATAATAGAAAGCCGGATTCGGATGCCAGCGCTCATGGCCGGGGCACATGAAGGTGGCGGTGCCACCGACCGGGATGCCGATCGCGCCCTCGTCGATGATGGCGCGCGCCGCCTGGTGACCGCCGCCGAGGAAGGTATCGGGGGCAGCGCCGATGCGCAGCCCCTTGGCGGCAGCGGCATCCGCCAGCTTCTTGCCTTCGGCGAAATTGATGCCGAGCGGCTTTTCCGAATAGGTGTGTTTGCCGGCTTCGAGCGCCTGCAGGCCGACGGCGACATGCGCCTTCGGAATGGTCAGGTTGACGATGATCTCGATCGATGGGTCCGCCAGCAACGTGGCGATGTCGACCGCTTTCAAGCCGAATTCAGCGGCCTTTGCCTCGGCGAGCTCGCGATTGAGGTCGGCGACACCTTTGATGTCGAGAATGGGAAAGGATTTCATGGCGGTGAGATAGGCGCCGGAAATGTTCCCGCAGCCGATGATGCCGATGCCGACCTTGTTCATAAGATTCCTCCAGATGAATTGTCTTTGCTGTCTTGCGAAATCACAGGGCCGGTGCCGGCCCCGTCGTTCCCCAGGGCGATTCGTAGAGTTCGCGCAGTGCCACGACGGCGGCGCCCTGCGCCCAGGTCTCGTCGGTCGACTGGTCGAAAACCAGTTCGGTCACACCCCTGATCGACGGTGGAATAGCCAGTGAATAGGCCTCCCGCAGGCTGTCGAGGAAGGGCTGGCCGAGCGCCAGGCTCGAACCCACGAGAATGACGCGCGGCGGGGCAAACAGCGTGACGATGTTGGCGAGCGCCATGCCGCAGGCCTCGCCGGCACGAATGGCCGCGCTGATGAGCGAGACATCCTCGGCATCGATCAGCGTCTTGGCATGCGCCATTCCGCGTCCGAGGCGGATGGCTTCGGCAAAACGGCCGCTCGGCTGATCGCCGAGAATGGCGCTCTCGCCGGCAAGGCTTGCCAAACGAATGATGCCCTGTGGTCCCATGCCGAGAACGAGGTCGCCAAGGTTGTGGCTGAGGCCGCCGGCGCCGCGAAAGAGCTGGCCGCCATGCAGAACACCCAGGCCCAGCGTCTGCTCTAGCGATACCAGTACCATGTCGTCCAGGTCTCTCGCCTTGCCGAACCAGTGGTGCGCGAGCGTGATGGCATGTGCATCGCTTTCGACGATGGTGGTCACGCCCAGCCGCTCCGACATTTCCTTGGCGAAATCGACGCCGGCTTCTCGGAAGATCGGGCTGGTGCGGACATGGCCGGTGCGGTGCTCGACGACACCGGGCAGGCCGAGGCAGACGGAATCGATCTCGTCCAGCGCCAGATTGGCGTCAACGACGCAGCGGCGCACGCCATCCTCGAGGAGATCGGCGATAACGCCGATCGGTTGGCGGTCGACGCGCAGCGCCAGTGTCAGCGTCGAGAGAACCTCGCCGCAAAAGTCCGTCACGACGAAGACCATGCGATTGGCGGCGATTTTCGCACCGACGACGCGCGCGGCATCCGGGTTGAGCTCCAGCATGACGCGGGGCCGGCCGCGGCTGGCCGCCTCGCGCAGGTCGCCTTCGGTGCGGGCCAGGATCAGCCCGTCATCCAGCAGCGAGGCCGTGATTGCCGAGACTGTGGTCGTGGAAAGCTGGGTGCGGTCGCTGATTTCGATACGTGCGATGGAGCCCGCCCGCCGGATCGTATCCAGCACATTGAAGCGGTTTATCGCCCGCATAAGCTCGGGATCTGCTGTTTTCATGAGAATGGCGCCGAATGACGGACCCGCTCGGCTGCGGCCTGATATTTTTAACGGAATGCGAATTAAATAGCCTATGGCCATTGCCCAATGTCAAGCCATTTTGCAGACGGTCTGCCGAAAATTTAGCGTTGGCGGTTGACATTTCAGCAAAGCTCCGTTGAATTATTCCGCATAAGGGAAAAAATATCTGAGGCTCTTGGTTCCCTTGGGAGGAGAAAATCATGATCCATCTACGCGGGGCCAAAGCCCTTCGCATCGCGGCTGTCGCCGCCACGACTGGACTGGCGATTCTCGCCGGCGCGACGGGCGCTGCTGCCGATACCGTCGTCAAATGGCTGCATCTGGAAACCGATCCGAATTATGTCGCCGTCTGGCGCAAGATCGCGGATCAGTATGAGGCCAAGCATCCCGGCACAAAGATAGAGATGCAGTTCCTGGCCAATGAGGCGTTCAAGGCGAAGCTGCCGACATTGCTGCAATCGAAGGACGCGCCCGATTTCTTCTTCAGCTGGGGCGGTGGTGTCTTGAAGCAGCAGCAGCAGACCGGCGCGCTGCTGGATCTGACTTCGGCAATGAACGCCAAGGATGGCGCTTGGCTCAAGAGCTACAATCAGGCGGCCATCAAGGGCCTGACCTTCGACGGCAAAATCAGCGCCGTTCCGTATAAGCTCGGCACGGTTTCCTTCTTCTATAACAAGGCGCTGTTCGCCAAGGCTGGCGTCGATGCGAGCTCTATCAAGACCTGGGACGATTATCTGGCCGCAGTCAAGAAGATCAAGGCTGCCGGTATTGCGCCGATCGCCGGCGGCGGCGGAGAGAAATGGCCGATCCATTTCTACTGGAGCTATCTGGTGATGCGCGACGGCGGTCAGCAGGTCTTCAACGACGCCAAGAACGGCAAGGGCAACGGCTTCAACGATCCGGCTATCATCAAGGCCGGCGAACAGCTTGCAGAGCTCGGCAAGCTCGAACCTTTCCAGCCCGGCTATCTCGGCACCACCTGGCCGCAGGCGCTCGGCGTCTTCGGCGACGGCAAGGCTGCAATGATCCTCGGCTTCGAAAATACCGTTGCCAACCAGCGCACCAATTCCGGTGACGGCAAGGGTCTGGCGGATGACAATATCGGCCGCTTCGCCTTCCCGGCCGTGACCGGCGGTGCCGGCCTTCCGACTGATACGCTCGGCGGGCTGAACGGCTGGGCTGTCACCAAGAAAGCCCCGCCCGAGGCGCTCGATTTCCTCGCTTATCTCACCAATGCCGAAAACGAGCGCACCATGGCGCAAGCCGGCATGATCATCCCGGTTGCCGTCGGTGCGGAAGATGGCGTCAAGGGTCCGCTGATGCACGAGGCTGCCGACCAGCTGGCGCATTCGACTTGGCATCAGAACTTCTTCGACCAGGATCTCGGCCCCTCGGTCGGCCGCGTCGTCAACGATGTGGCCGTCGGCATCGTCTCCGGCCAGATTTCGCCGAAGGATGGCGCGCAGCAGGTCCAGGATGCCTTCGAGCAGGACCAGCTCTAGCGCCCTCCGGCGCCGGCCTCTCCCTTGTGCCGGCGCCGGTTCTTCTTTGAATTGCAACTGTCGAGACTGCCCATGACCGATGTCAGCGCCACGACCGCCATGCCTTCCGTCGCAAGAGTAAGACCCGCAGCGAAACGAAAGTCGCCGGCGGCGCGTGGCCGCCTGCCCGTCATTCTGCTGTTCCTGCCACCGGCGCTGCTGCTTTTCACCATTTTCGTCATCCTGCCGATGGGTGAAGCTGCCTGGTACAGCCTCTATCGCTGGAACGGCTACGGCCCGCCGACCGAGTTCGTCGGGCTGCGCAATTTCCAGGTTCTCTTCAAGAATGGCGCCTTTCTGACGTCGCTCAAGAACAATGCGCTGATCATCGTCGTGTCGATCGCCATCCAGGTGCCGCTTGCCATTTGGCTCGCGACGATGCTGGCGCACCGCATTCGCGGCGTAGTGCTTTTCCGGCTGATCTTCTTTCTGCCTTACGTGCTGGCCGAAGTGGCTGCCGGTCTGATCTGGCGCTTCGTCTATGACGGCGACTACGGCCTGTTTGCCGCGATCGCGCATTTCCTCGGCACGCCAACGCCCTACGTGCTCGCCGATAAGGATCTCGCGATGTATGCCGTGCTCGGCGTGATCGTGTGGAAATATTTCGGTTTTCACATGATGCTCTTCATCGCCGGTATGCAGTCGCTGGACAAGAGCGTGCTCGAGGCGGCCGAGATCGACGGCGCTACCGGCTGGCAGAAATTCCGCTACGTGACGCTGCCGCTGCTCGGCTCGACGCTGCGTCTGTCTGTCTTCTTCGCTGTCGTAGGATCGCTGCAGCTCTTCGACATGATCATGCCGCTCACCGGCGGCGGCCCGTTCAACTCGACCCAGACGATGGTGACCTTCCTCTACAATTTCGGCGTCACCCGCATGCAGGTCGGACTCGGCAGCGCCGTCGGCGTCGTTCTGTTCGTGATCTGCGTCACCCTCGCCTTCGGCTATAAACGGATATTTATGCGCAATGACTGATCTGGCCTCATCCGTTCGACTGACCACCGGCACAAAGATCTATCTCTATGTGTCGCTGACCATCATTGCCGCGATCGTGCTGATCCCGCTGCTGACGACGGCGCTCGGCGGCTTCAAGACGCTCGGCGATCTCCGCACCAACCCGTTTGGTCTGCCGGCCGAGTGGCATTTCGAGAATTATACCGGCATTCTGTTCGGCGACCGCTACTGGCGGCAGATGATGAATTCTCTGATCATCGCCGTGCTGACAGTGTTCCTGACGCTGTCGGTCTCGGCCATGGCCGCCTTCGCTTTCGCGCATGTGAAATTCTTCGGCTCGAATTTCCTGCTGAACTATTTCCTCATTGGCCTGATGTTTCCGGCCGCCACCGCCATCCTGCCGCTCTTCATCCGCATCCGCGATCTCGGCCTGCTCAACACCTATTGGGGCGTCGTGCTGCCGCAGGTGGCGTTCGGCCTCGGTATGAGCATCCTGCTCTTCCGGAATTATTTTCGAAACCTTCCGGAAGAATTGTTCCAGGCGGCCTTTGTCGACGGTTGCGGCTATATCCGTTTCTTCTGGCATATCTCGCTGCCGCTTTCGCGGCCGATCATCGCGACCGTCAGCATCATCTCCTTCGTCGGCAGCTGGAACAGCTATATCCTGCCGCTGATCATGCTGAACTCGGATTCGATCTATCCCTGGCCGCTCGGCATGATGGTCTATAGCGGCGAATTCGGCACGGAATGGGAGCTGGTGCTCGCCTTCATCACGCTGACCATCCTGCCCACGGTCATCGTCTTCTTCCTGGCGCAGAAGCACATCATTGCCGGTCTGACTGCCGGCGCCGTGAAATCCTGAGCCTTACTGGAGCGCAAACAACATGGCATCCGTCGAACTGCATAACATCCACAAGGCCTATGGGGCGCTGACCGTCATCCACGATATCTCGCTTTCGATCGAGGACGGAGAGTTCATCGCGCTCGTCGGCCCCTCCGGTTGCGGCAAATCCACGCTTCTGCGGATGATCGCCGGATTGGAGGAAATCACCGATGGCGATGTGTCGATCGGCGGGCAGGTGGTCAACTCGATGACGCCGCGCGAGCGTAACATCGCCATGGTCTTTCAATCCTACGCGCTTTATCCGCATATGACGGTCGCCGAGAATATGGGCTTCAACCTGAAGCTTTCGGGCGAGACCAAGCAGGTGATCGAACAGCGGGTCAATGAAGCCGCACGCATGCTCGATCTCACCAAGCTGCTCGACCGCAAGCCGGCGCAGCTTTCCGGTGGTCAACGCCAGCGCGTCGCCATGGGCCGCGCCATCGTGCGCAATCCCGCCGTCTTCCTGTTCGACGAGCCGCTCTCCAACCTCGATGCGAAGCTGCGCGTGCAGATGCGCTCCGAGATCAAGGCACTGCATCAGAAGGTGCAGACGACCTCGATCTACGTCACCCATGACCAGATCGAGGCGATGACGCTGGCCGACCGGATCGTGGTGTTGAACCAGGGCCGCATCGAGCAGCAAGGCACGCCAATCGAACTTTATCGCAAGCCGGCCAATCTCTTCGTCGCCGGCTTCATCGGCTCGCCGGCCATGAATTTTCTCGATGGCGTGGTCGAAGGCGTCGAGGGCGTTCCTGCCGTGCGGCTGAAGGACAGCACGCCGATCCGCATCGCTGGGGAACGCAAGGTGAAGGCGGGCCAGAGCGTGAAGGTTGGTTTGAGGCCCGAGCATCTGAGCCTTGCAAGTGCCGGTTCGCCCCTTACCGGTCAGACGCTGTTGGTCGAGCCGACCGGCGCCCAGACACACGTGCTCTTCGACCTTGCCGGCGAACAGGTGACGGCTGTTGTCGATGGCGAGGCGCCGGTGCGCTATGGGCAGCCGCTGAATGTCTCGGTGAGCCCGGAGCAGGTCTATGTCTTCGACGCCGCGAGCGGCCTGGCTCTTTAGGTTCTCACATCGATGGAATCGACGCGATCGGCATAGAAGGCCATGTAATCCTTGATCCGGCTGACGGATGGATAGGGGTTTTCATAGCTCCATATGGCATTAACCGAGCGCTCGCCGCCGGCCGGAATGCTGTAATAGGAGCATTCGCCCTTGTAGGGGCAGTAGGTTTCGTGGCTGGTCTTTTCCAGCGAGGACATGTCGACATCCCTGCGCGGGATATAGATGACGGCTGGATAGGATGCTTCCTTGAGCGAAAGGGCCTCATGCGTATCGGCGATCACCTTGCCGGCGACGGAGACGATGACATGGGCCTGCTTTTCCTCGATCGTGATTGGATGATCGGGACCGGGGATCTTGACTGCTCTTTCGGACATTCTGGCTCTCCTCAACTTTGGTGAATGTCAGATGAGTTTGGTTCTGCTGCCGCTTATGTGGTCTACCCCTCACCCTAGCCCTCTCCCCGCGATGCGGGGCCATGCACGAAACTGCAGCAGAACCAAACTCGCCTGACAATCTCAGTTCAAAGGGATATAGGAAGCATCCTGCCGATTATCAGGTCCCTTGCGACCCCGGCGTTTTCAAGGCCCCCCAGCGTAGGCCATCCATGAGGAGGCGTACGAGGCGGCGGGATCGGTCATACCATTCCGGTGAATCGGGCATGGAATAGGTGCCGGAAAGTGCCTGCAGCACGTCGGTACTGTCGACGTCGGTGCGGATCGCGCCGGCGGCGACTGCGCGGTCGATGAGACTTGCGAGCGCGACCGGCACCTTGCCGTAACTGTCGGCGAAGAGCTTGGAATTGCTGTTGAAAAGGATGCGCAGACTGTCGGCCATGCCCCGCTTCGTCGCGATGTAACCGACGAAGCGATGCATCCATTCCTCCAGAGCTTCATCCGGTGGGCGCTCGCGTGAAAGTTCTTCGGCGGCATCGCACAGTGCTTCGACTTCGTGATGATAAACCGCTTCCACCAGGTGTTCCCGGCTCGGAAAATGGCGATAGAGCGTGCCAATGCCGACATCCGCGCGGCGAGCTATGTCTTCCAGGGAGGCGGCGGTGCCATGGCTGGCGAAAGCTTGTGCTGCAACTTCGATCAACTTGCCATAGTTGCGTCGCGCATCTGCGCGCAGACGCCTGCTTTCATTCGGCAGCATGGGTTTTGGTTCCGGCAACGGCTTGCGCGCCAATTTCTGCTCCTTGCAGGTTACCATGTGAGGATATCCGGCATCGCGTCAGATGGCGCGCGGCGATATCTTCTCCATGGCGAAATACAGAAGGATTGTTATCGCATTCGTCATCGAGGCGCCATTGCCGCCCGCGGGAATCGGGTTTGCAAGGATCGGGAAGGACGTTCGTGCGGATTTCTGGCTGGCTTATGGAGACGGCGCGCCGAAATGGCTCGGCCCAAAGCCCGGTCCCAAATTCAGTCCGAAATCCGATCCTGAATTCGGCCCGAAGCTCGGCCCCTGCTCGAAGTTGGCGAAGGGGGCGGAGGGATTGCCGCGAGCCGGCGGAACGTCGAGGTAGCTCATGATGTTCTCGACGTGGTTGACCTGTGAGCGCAGGCTGTCGAGCGACTTGCCGGTTAGATTGGTGCCGGCGGGCAATTGCGCTGTCAGCGGATTTTCGTAACGGCCGTTGACGCGCAGTTCGTAATAGAGATGCGGGCCGGTGGAGTAGCCCGTCGAGCCGACATAGGCGATGACCTGGCCCTGGGTGACGCGCTGGCCGACGCGAAGATCCGACGGCGTTGCCGAAATATGGGCATAGGTGGTCTCGTAGCCGCCGTCGTGGCGGATGCGGACATATTTGCCGTAGCCGGTTTCCCAGGAGATCTTTTCGACGACGCCGTCGCCGGCGGCCTGGATGGGGCTTCCCATCGGCGCACGGAAATCGACGCCGTTGTGGAATTTCTTCACACCGAGAATGGGATGGATGCGCCAGGCAAAGCCGTCACCAAGCGTGCCATTCGGCACGGGCCGGTGCACAAGCGACTTCGCGATCGAGTGGCCGCTCTCGTCGTAGAATTCCGAGGGGCCTTCGCCTTCATTCTTATGCAGATAGAAACGATGCGTGTCGCCGTCGGCATGGAATTCGATGAACATCAGTTCGGTGCGGCCATCTTCCGCCTTGCGGAAGAGCAGGTCGACGCTGTCGGGAGCATCATCGATGCTGGTGAGCGAAATGCCCTTGGCCTTGGCGAGCTTGATGAGCTGCGAGGCATATTCCTTGGTGAGGCCGGCTCTTTCGAGCTTGTCGCTGACTGCCCGCTCGTCGCTCTCGTCGACACCCTTCAAATCGACCGCGGCGACCTCCGTCGAGGATGGAGCTTCGGCCTGGCTTTCGCTGTAGAGCGTGGAAAACAGCCTGTCATTGGCCATCGGAACAAAGCCATTGGCATCATCGCGGGCAACGACGCGCTCTGGCGTCTTGTCGCCGCTGAGGCGCGCCATGATCAGCTTCGGGCGGGCATTGGGGCCTTTTTTCTCAAGCAGCAGTTCCAGGCTGTCGCCGGGGGAAACGGTATCGGTCTCCAGGGCGCGCTGCAGCTCGTCGCCGGCGTCGCTGCCGAGGCCGGCAGACGCCAGGATATCCTGAAGATCCTGCTTGTCCTTCGGCATGGATACGAGCCTGTGGAACTCGCGCCCGGCTTCGCCGGTCGTCGCGCGCGCTACGCTGACGTTCAGCGGCACGCCGCGAACCGGAAAGCGAGAGCGGCGCACGGCATCGTAATGCGTGGTCTGCGGATAGATGCCGTGGCGGATATCGGAAAGCGAAGGCGGCGAAAATGCCACATTGTCGGCGCGTTCGTCGCCATAGGAGGCACTCATGGCGCCCCCGCCGTCACGTGCCAGGGCGGTTTCGTCGGATTTGAAGACCAGCGTCGTGCGATGATAGGTGAAAATGCGGGTTTCGCCGCTGGATAATTTTTCGGCCACCTGCGCAAAGCGGGCGCCGTCGAAGCGCTGTTTTGCAGCCAGCCGGCTGGCTTTGCGCATGGCTGGTTGAGAGCGCGCGAGCTGGGCCGTGCGCACCGGCGTCGCCCGTTCGATCGTGTGACGCGCCAGCAGGGGATAGAGCACGGTGGCGAGCAGGCCGAAGGAGGCAGTGCCTGCGAGACCGATGACGATCAGGTGGCGAAGATGGGCAGAGCGCGGCAGAAAGGGAATATGAAAATCGTGATGCGGCCGCGCCTGGATC
Source organism: Rhizobium sp. AG207R (assembly GCF_027109195.1). NCBI lineage: Bacteria > Pseudomonadati > Pseudomonadota > Alphaproteobacteria > Hyphomicrobiales > Rhizobiaceae > Rhizobium > Rhizobium sp. AG207R. The sequence continues at coordinate 323,951 of NZ_JAEPVT010000003.1, read as the reverse complement.
GCAGCCTCTGCAGGAAATTGAACGCGCAATGGACTTTCGGCCATGAAGTGAGGAACCCTGCAGATTGCGGTGGGCCCAAACTAGGGCAAATCATGGCAAAATCTAGGCAAATATTACGAGTCGGTTAACTGCCGTGATCATCCACAGGGCGAGATTTGCGCGTTCAAGATGATTCGTCAACCGAAGATGGTGTCGTAGAGCAGTTTGAAGTTCAGTGCCAGGATGATCGCGGCAACTATCCACGAGAGAACCGCGACGCTTCTGGGGATGACGAAACTGCCCATTTTCTCGCGATTCGTGGCAAATTGGACCAGTGGAATGACGGCAAAGGGCAATTGCATTGATAGCACGACCTGGCTCAGCACGAGCAGGTTCGCAGTGCCCTTTTCACCATAAATGGCGGTCACGCACACAACCGGAATAATTGCGAGGCCGCGGGTCAAAAGTCGCCTTGCCCAGTGCGGAATCCTGAGCCGGAGAAAGCCTTCCATCACGATCTGGCCGGCAAGCGTCGCCGTTACGGTCGAGTTGAGGCCGGATGCGAGCAACGCGATCGCAAAAAGGGTGGAGGCGATACCGAGGCCGAGCAGCGGCGACAACAGCTCGTAGGCCTGACCGATCTCGGCGACGTCGGAATGGCCGCTGGTGTGGAAGGCGGCAGCTGCGACGATCAGGATCGCGGCATTGACGAAGAGCGCCAGCATGAGGGCGACGGTGCTGTCGATGGTTGCCCATTTGATCGCATCGCGACGGCCCTCTTCAGTGCGTTTGTAGGCGCGGGTCTGGACGATGGAGGAATGCAGATAGAGATTGTGCGGCATGACCGTCGCGCCGATGATGCCCATGGCGATATAGAGCATCTCGTGATTGGTGACGATTTCGGGCGAGGGGATGAAGCCTTGGAGGATCGCGGCCACCGGCGGTGCGGCCGCGGCGATCTGGATGGCAAAACAGATGGCGATGACGGTCAGCAGCGCGATGACGAAAGCTTCGAGGTAGCGGAAGCCCTTGCTCATCAGCAGCAGCAACAAAAATGCGTCGAGCGCGGTGATCAGCGCGCCGCCGATCAGCGGAATTCCGAAGAGCAGCTGCAATGCGATCGCCGTACCGATGACTTCGGCAAGATCGCAGGCAATGATGGCGAGCTCGCAGGCGAACCACAGTGCCAGATTGACCGGCCGTGGATAGTGATCGCGACAGGCTTGGGCGAGATCACGGCCGGTGGCGATGCCGAGCCTTGCGGAAAGCGCTTGCAGCAGGATCGCCATCAGGTTCGACAGCATGATGACGGTGAGAAGCGTATAACCGAACTGCGCGCCGCCGGCGAGATCGGTCGCCCAATTGCCGGGGTCCATATAGCCGACGGAGATCATGTAACCGGGGCCGACGAAAGCAATCAGGCGCCGAATCCAGCTGCCGCCATGAGGAACCTTAACCGTGGCATTGACTTCGGGAAGGCTCGGACGATCGTCCTCGTCGCGGCTGGCAAACTGCCATGCGCGCCCCTGTACTGCAGCTTCCTGAACTTGCGTCATGCGGGGCTCCGGGAGGATCGTGCTATGAGACCACTAAATAAATATGACCGATAACAAAATTATGCAATAGGCTATATTTCAATGGTCATTGCATCGCTTCCAGCCGAGGCTGTGGCCTGCCGGTCGTTTGCCTAAAGCATGTCGCGCAAAAGTGTGCAGCGGTTTTGCGACAACGACATGCACAAAATCAAAAACCTAAAGCGCGGGAAACGACTCTGAAAGATCGCGACGCGCTTTAGGAGACGGGTGTCGGGGTGGGCGGCGCTGGTAATGCCTGCGTCTGTGAAGGGAAGGTTGGATCAACCAGGAGGTTGCGAGCGGCGAGACGGTGTCTTTTGCCCATGGCGGGCCGATGCGTCTTAGAGCGTGAGTGCTGAGGCTTGGCGCAGCTCGCTTAATCTTGTCCGGGCGGCCCTCCGCCACCGAAGCGGCGGAAGACGGTCGCCGGTCAGAACCTATTCGGCCGCGTCGTGCTTGGAAATGGAATCGCGGACGACGCCATATTGGCCACCCCAGCGATCGGTCATTTCGTGGCGAATATCCCACAGATCGGGGAAGAAGCGATGGCGCGTGCCGGCCTGTAGCAGCTCCACGGGACGACCTTTCAACGATTTAGAGCCGAGGCCGATGGAGCGCTGAATCAGATAGATGTGATTGGCGCGGAATTTCTGGAACAGTTCGTCATACTCGACCAGCGCTTCGGCCACCACGTAGCTGTCGCCGTGATCGTATTTATCGTCATAGATATCCGCGACCGTCAGGCCGGCGGCATCGAGATAGTTCGCCTTGAAGGCGTGCCAGAGATCCGGTGGCATGCGCAGCAGAAACCCGAAGCCGGGCGATTCCTGGCCGCTGCCATTGCCGAGCTGCAGGCGGATCTGCTGATATTCCTTCGGGGACATGGTTTCCAGAAGATCGAGCTGGGTCGTCATCATGCGCATGATCCGGTGCACGCGGCCCATAAGGGTCACGACGCGATGCGTGTTGCGCTCCTCCATGAAGCCGATGACATCGACCAGCGTATAGGCCATCAGCTTCATCCAGAGTTCTTCGACCTGATGGACGATCTGGAACTGCAGTTCGTCGCCGTTGACCATGCCGTTCAACGGCTTTTGACAGGCGAGCAGCTTGTCGCACTGTAGGTAGACGCCGTAGTCGCGCATTTCGGGCGCCTCGATGCGCGCGTAATAGTCTTTCTTCTGCATCTTCGTCCCCTTTGTTCCGGCCTTCGGCCGTCCAGCATATTTGCTCGCTTTCAAGGATACGAAATTCAGCTTGAACATTGTTCCTATTTGTCATCCATTTTGGAAAAAATAGAGTACGATCGATCATCTTTGTGGCTATGGAGAGAACGATGGAGTTGGATGCCGTAGATCGTAAGATCATTACCGCGCTGGAGGCTGATGCCCGCCTCTCCTTTGCTGCGCTTGCCGATCTGGCCGGTCTCAGCAAGACGCCATGCTGGAAGCGCGTAAAAGCGCTGGAGGAAGCGGGTATGATCCGGGGATACAGGACGCTTCTCGACCCGGCCAAGCTCGGCTTCGGGCTGGAGGCTTTCGTGCAGGTGTCGATCGATGTCGAGCGCTTCGATGCCTTCGAAGCCGCCGTACGCCGCCATCCGCTGATCTGGCGCTGTCATGCGACAACGGGCGAGGCGGATTATCTCCTGCATATTCTGGCGACCGATATGGCGGCGCTCGACCGGTTGCTTCGGCAGGAGCTCAACCGGCTGCCGGGCGTCCGGCATACCGTGACGTCGATGTCGACGCGGGAGATCAAGTCGGACATTTCGTTGGCCGAGGCCATGCTGCATGTCGGCGAATAACTATCGGCCGTCGTCATATGGCGTCGAGCCGACGACACGGCGTATCAGTCGTTCGCCGACATCGACAAGGGAAAAGGAGTTACTGGATCGGAGCGATCACATCGGCGGCACGGTGCCGTTGAGGCCGACGGCAACCCGGTCGGCGGAGACGGTGGTTTCGCCGGTTTGCTCGCCGGTGATGAAGACGCCGGCACCGGGCTTCAGATCTGCTTTCGTTGCCGATGTCAGTGTTACTACGGGCGTGCCATCCGGAATCTTGATCTTGCGTTCGCCGCCCTTGTAGGTGAGGGTCAATGTCGGGCCGCTGACGGACGTCACGGCATTGGCGACCGTGGCGTTGGTCATCGAGCTGTTCGGCGCTGAATCCCAGGGGCGATCGCCTTCGCCGGTTCCCTTCATCGAGGCCGGGAAGATGACGACTTCGATCGCGCCATTGATGCCGCTGTCGGTCGGCTGCGAGGCGATGCCGACGAAGTCGCCGGGCTTGATGTCGCTGACGGCGGCCTTGACGACGCCGCCGACGTTCCAGCCGGATCTCAGCGCGACTGTCACGTCCTTGCCGTCGCGGGACTTGACCTTGAGCGTGTCGCCATCGAGGCTTTCCACGGTGCCACGCACCCTTACACGCTCGGCAGCCTCGGCGCTTTGCAACGCGGCAAGCATGGGGACGGAGAGCATCAGCGCAGCCGCGATCAGACGTTTGCGATCCATGGGTGGGGTCTCCCTTGAAATATCGGCCGCGCGATGCGCCGGTCGTGCTTGGTAAGAAGGTTGGAATTGGTCGACGGAAGCCGCGGGGCGGCTTCGAAGCCATCTACATCGCGATCCTATGCGCCGCTTCCATCACCCGCCATTCAAACAAGCGTGAGATTGCTATCCCGTTCGGCGCGGGCAGAAATTCCTGGAAAAAGCCCATTTTTTCGCAGAACATCAAGCATTGCTTAACGTTTACCGTTAGACTGCGCTGGTTATCTCGAATTCCCTATCGCGCTTGTCGCTGGGCTGGGGAGATTGGAGAACGAAATGACCGCGATTCGTCCGCTTTTGATCGGAATCCTCCTGATTCTGGCACTGGTTCTGATTGCGCTCAGTATCCTGCTGGTCGATCCTGCCCAGCCTGTCCGGCAATCCGATAGCCTCATTCCGCCGCCGACAGAGTCGCCGCAGCGCCCCTAAGTTGGCGCCGGGAATGGTCAGCTTGCGGGCGTAAAGCGCGCCACAAGGCTGTGACGATCACCGGGATAGGTGAGGCGGACATGGGTTATCGGACCGGCGGCGCTCCAGGTGCGCCGTTCGACGACGAGGCATGCCGCACCCTTCTGGATATCGAGATTGGCGGCGGCGTCGCCTTCGGCCGATATGGCACGGATCTGATGTTCGGCGGTGCTCCACGGCACCTGGTTGAGGAGCCAGGGGCCTGGCGGCAGCGTTTCGAAGTCTGCCTTCGCCGCTTCCGGCACCGCGTCGAGATTGATGACGCGATTTTCCAGGCAGAAGGGGCGCGGACCGGCATAGTGGATGCAGGTGATCTCTATCACCGGGATAGAGCCGACGAACTGCAGCCTGCGCGCGTCCTCCGGCCGCCCACGCCGCTCGGCACGCTTTATCAGCCTGTGCGAGTAGGGCAGATTGAGTGACAGGACCTCGGACTTGATGTCGTGAATCTCAAGCACGGCGGATTGTGCCTGCGGATGCGTGACGAAGCTGCCCGAGCGCTTTCGCCGCTCGATCAAGCCGGCACGCGCAAGCTGGGTCAGCACCTTGTTTACCGTCATGCGCGAGCAGTCATACTGCTCCGCCAGGTCCATCTCGAACGGGATGCGATGCCCTGGAGGCCAGGCGCCGGAAACGATCCGGCCTTCGATATCGCTCAAGATGCGCTGATGGAGGGTCGCCTCTTTGCTCGTGGTCATGCCACCCATCTGTTCCGTGTGAGACATGGAATTTCCCGCAAGTTATTTAGGGGTCAATCGATGGGAGGAAAAGCGGTTTTTAACCGATAAGTTCAGCCATCGCCTTGCGGAATCGCGTGGTGATTGCCTCTCTCCTCAGATGTCGGCCCCCGTCCACCTGCTTTTTACCCAGGGCCCACACGCCGTCCACGGTGACGCCGCCGGCGAAGGTCCAGTGATCGAGAATACGGTCGCCGGAGAGATAGGGTACCGCACTTACATCGAGCGAAACGATATCGGCGTGATTACCGACGGCGAGGCCGGCCGGTGCCTTGAGAGCCGCGCCACCGCCCGCCAGAGTGCCGTCGAACAGCATGCGGGCGGTCGAACCGCCCGTCGTGGCAATGACGTTGCGGGCGCGTAGCGCCAGGCGCTGCGAATATTCGAGCTGCCGCAACTCCTCCGGCACGGAGATGAGAATATTGGAATCGGAACCGACGCCGTAGTGGCCGCCTTCTTTCAAGAATAGCGGTGCCGGGAACACGCCATCGCCGAGATTGGCTTCGGTGATCGGGCAAAGGCCGGCGATCGCGCCGCTTCTAGCCATGCGCCGCGTCTCATCCTCGGTCATGTGCGTGGCATGGATCAGGCACCAGCGCTCATTGACGGGCGCATTGTCGAGCAGCCATTGCACCGGCCGGGCACCCGACCAGGCGATGCAATCCTCCACTTCTTTCACCTGCTCGGCGACATGGATGTGGATCGGCCCATCGCCGGCGATCGGCACGAGCTTTGCCAGCTCTTCCGGTGTCACGGCCCGCAGGCTGTGCGGCGCGATGCCGAGTTCGGCGCCAGGCAGGCGGCTCGTGACGGGGCGGCAGCCGGCCATAAGGGCTTCGAAGCTCTCGATCGAATTGATAAAGCGGCGCTGGCCGTCGATGGGAGCGGCACCGCCGAAGCCGGAATGAGCGTAGAAGACGGGCAGCAGCGTCAGCGCAATGCCGGTTTCGGAGCTGGCGGCGCCAATGCGCTCGGCCAGCTCGGCGATATTGGCATAATGGCTGCCATCCTTGTCATGATGCAAATAGTGGAATTCACCGACGCGGGAGAAGCCGGCTTCGAGCATTTCCATATAGAGCTGTGCGGCGACGGCCTCGACATGGTCCGGCGTCATCGACAAAGCGAATTTGTACATGACGGTGCGCCAGCTCCAGAAGCTGTCATTGGCCGGGCCGCGGACTTCGGCAAGGCCGGCCATGGCGCGCTGGAAGGCGTGGCTGTGCAGGTTCGGCATCGCCGGAACCAGAACATCCTGCCTGTCGTCGCCGGCTTCGGGAGCGACATCGGTCGCGATCTCGGCGATGCGGCCGCCTTCGAGGGTCAGCCTTACATTCTCGTGCCATCCGTCGCCAAGCAGTGCCGAGCGTGCATGAAGTCTCGTCATGGTCTCACCCTTTCCTTTCGGACATGGAGTCCAAAATCCCTCTTGTCAGCCTTTCGATTATGTATATACATTATGAGCCAACGAGGAAAGGCGTAAAGCTGATGGGTGGGAATAATTTTTCCGAAGATGGCAAGGACGGCGATACGGCAAGCCGCGTCTGGCGCAACGCTCGCCTTGCAACCTTGAAAGAGGGCGAGGCCCGGCTCGGTACTATCGAGAAGGGCGCGATCCTGACCAAGGGCGGCCGTATCGTCTTTGCCGGCAGCGAGGCCGATCTGCCCGATACATCGGGCGCCGAAAGCATCGACCTCGAAGGGCGCTGGGTGACACCCGGGCTCGTGGATTGCCATACGCATATCGTTTATGGCGGCAATCGCGCCCGCGAATTCGAAATGCGGTTGGAAGGCGCGAGCTACGAAGAAATCGCCCGTGCCGGCGGCGGTATCGTCTCCTCCGTCAATGCAACGCGGGCGCTGTCGGTGGATGAGCTTGTCGCTGTGGCCTTGCCGCGCCTCGATACGCTGCTATCCGAAGGCCTAACGACAATCGAAGTAAAGTCAGGTTACGGCCTCAACATTGAATCCGAACTGAAGATGCTGCGGGCCGCGCGCAAGCTGGAGACAGTCCGCCCGGTTCGCGTCGTCACCTCGTATCTCGGCGCGCATGCGGCGCCAGCGGAGTATAAAGGTCGTAATGGCGACTATATCACTGACGTCGTGCTGCCGGGCCTCAGCCAGGCCCATGCCGAAGGTCTTGTCGATGCCGTCGACGGCTTCTGCGAAGGCATCGCCTTTTCGACGGCGGAAATCGCGCGCGTCTTCGATCTTGCCAAGTCGCTCGGTATTCCGGTGAAGCTGCATGCCGAACAGCTTTCCAATCTCGGCGGTGCCAAGCTTGCCGCCTCCTATGGTGCTTTATCAGCCGATCACGTCGAATATCTCGATGAGGATGGCGTCAAGGCGATGGCTGCGGCGGGTACGGTTGCCGTGCTGCTGCCCGGCGCCTTCTATGCCATCAACGAGAAACAGAAGCCGCCGGTTCAGGCCCTGCGTGAAGCGGGCGTCTCGATCGCCATTGCGACCGACTCCAATCCCGGCACTTCGCCGCTGACCTCGCTGCTGCTGACCATGAACATGGCGGCCACCCTTTTCCGCCTGACGGTCGAGGAATGCATCGCCGGCGCCACCCGCGAAGGCGCGCGTGCCCTTGGTCTTCTGAGCGAAACGGGGACGCTCGAGGCCGGCAAGTCGGCCGATTTTGCCATCTGGGATGTCGAAAGCCTGGCGGAGCTGGTCTACCGCATCGGCTTCAATCCCCTCCATGCACATGTCTTTAAGGGAAAGAGGTTCAACCGATGACTGTCGTTCTCCATCCGGGTTCCGTCTCGCTGCAGCAGCTGGCGACGATCTATTGGAGCGGTGAGCCGGCTAAGCTCGATGCGTCCTTCGATGCCGGCATCGCCAAGGCGGCCGCCCGTATTGCCGAAATCGCTGCCGGCAATGCGCCGGTTTACGGCATCAACACTGGCTTCGGCAAACTGGCATCGATCAAGATCGACAGCGCCGATGTCGCGACGCTCCAGCGCAATCTCATCCTCTCGCATTGCTGCGGCGTCGGTCAGCCGCTGCCTGAAAACGTCGTTCGCCTCATCATGGCGCTGAAGCTCATTTCGCTCGGGCGCGGTGCCTCCGGCGTGCGGCTGGAGTTGGTGCGGCTGATCGAAGGCATGCTCGAAAAGGGCGTCGTCCCCGTCATTCCCGAAAAGGGTTCCGTCGGTGCTTCGGGCGATCTCGCGCCGCTCGCGCATATGACCGCCGTCATGATGGGGCATGGGGAAGCCTTTTATGCCGGCGAGCGGCTTTCCGGCGCGGCGGCGCTCGAAAAGGCCGGCCTGACGCCGGTCGTGCTCGCCGCCAAGGAAGGGCTGGCGCTGATCAACGGTACGCAAGTCTCGACCGGTCTTGCGCTTGCGGGTCTCTTCCGCGCCCATCGTGCCGCCCAGGCCGCCCTCATCACCGGCGCGATGTCGACGGATGCTGCGATGGGCTCCTCCGCCCCATTCCATCCCGATATTCATACGCTGCGCGGCCATAAGGGTCAGATCGATACCGCCGCAGCCCTTCGCGGGCTGCTGGCCGGTTCCGTGATCCGCGAAAGCCATATCGAAGGCGACGAGCGTGTGCAGGATCCCTATTGCATCCGCTGCCAGCCTCAGGTCGATGGCGCCTGCCTCGACCTCCTGCGCTCTGTCGGCCGCACGCTTGAAGTCGAGGCCAATGCCGTCACCGACAATCCGCTTGTCCTGTCTGACAATTCTGTCGTTTCCGGCGGCAATTTCCATGCCGAGCCGGTTGCCTTTGCTGCCGACCAGATTGCGATCGCCGTTTGCGAAATCGGCGCGATCGCACAGCGCCGCATTGCGCTGCTCGTCGATCCCGCGCTCAGCTACGGCCTGCCGGCCTTCCTCGCCAAGAAGCCAGGCCTGAACTCGGGCCTGATGATTGCCGAAGTGACCTCGGCGGCGCTGATGTCCGAAAACAAGCAGATGTCGCATCCGGCCTCCGTCGACTCGACCCCGACCTCCGCCAACCAGGAAGACCATGTTTCCATGGCCTGTCATGGCGCGCGCCGCCTGCTGCAAATGACCGAAAACCTCTTCGGCATCATCGGCATCGAGGCGCTGACCGCCGCCCAAGGCGTCGAGCTGCGCGCGCCGCTGACGACCAGCCCGGAACTGACCCTTGCCATTGCTTCGATCCGCGCCGCCGTGCCGTCGCTGGAAGAGGACCGCTACATGGCGAACGACCTGAAAGCCGCCAGCGAGCTTATCGGCTCCGGCGTGCTCAATGCCTCGATTTCAACCAACATCCTGCCCTCCTTGGAGATGTGACATGACCAACCCACGCCATAATATCCGCGAAATCCGCGCGCCTCGTGGTCCGGAGCTCAACGCCAAGAGCTGGCTGACCGAAGCGCCGCTGCGCATGCTGATGAACAATCTCGATCCGGACGTTGCGGAAAACCCGAACGAGCTGGTCGTCTACGGCGGCATCGGCCGCGCCGCCCGCACCTGGGACGACTTCGACCGTATCGCCGCGACGCTGAAGACGCTCAACGAAGACGAGACGCTGCTGGTGCAGTCCGGCAAGCCGGTTGCCGTGTTCCGCACCCACAAGGATGCGCCGCGCGTGCTGATCGCCAACTCCAACCTCGTGCCGCATTGGGCGACCTGGGATCACTTCAACGAGCTGGATAAGAAGGGCCTTGCCATGTATGGCCAGATGACGGCCGGCTCGTGGATCTATATCGGCACGCAGGGCATCGTGCAGGGCACTTACGAAACCTTCGTCGAAGCCGGTCGCCAGCACTATAACGGCAATCTCAAGGGCAAGTGGATCCTGACGGGTGGTCTCGGCGGCATGGGCGGGGCACAGCCGCTGGCGGCCGTCATGGCCGGCGCCTGCTGCCTTGCCGTCGAATCAGACGAAACCCGCATCGATTTCCGCCTGCGCACCCGTTATGTCGACGAGAAGGCAAAGACGCTCGACGAAGCGCTTGCTTTGATCGACAAGTGGACGAAGGCTGGTGAAGCCAAGTCCGTCGGCCTGCTCGGCAATGCCGCCGAGATCTTCCCTGAGTTGGTGAAGCGCATGAAGGCCGGTGGCCCGCGCCCGGATATCGTCACCGACCAGACCTCCGCTCACGACCCGCTGAACGGCTATCTGCCGATCGGCTGGACGGTCGCCGAACACAGGGCCAAGCGCGAGAGCGATCCGAAGGCCGTCGAAGCTGCCGCCCGTGCCTCTATGAAGGTGCATGTCGAAGCCATGGTCGCCTTCTGGGATGCCGGCGTGCCGACGCTCGACTACGGCAACAACATCCGCCAGGTCGCCAAGGAAGAGGGTTTCGAAAACGCCTTCGCTTTCCCGGGCTTCGTGCCGGCCTATATCCGCCCGCTTTTCTGCCGCGGCATCGGCCCCTTCCGCTGGGCTGCCCTTTCGGGTGATCCGGAAGATATCTACAAGACTGATGCCAAGGTGAAGGAGCTGCTGCCCGACAACAAACATCTGCACAATTGGCTCGACATGGCGCGCGAGCGCATTTCCTTCCAGGGTCTGCCGGCGCGCATTTGCTGGGTCGGTCTCGGCGATCGCCACCGCCTCGGACTTGCCTTCAACGAAATGGTCAGGAACGGCGAGCTGAAGGCGCCCGTCGTCATCGGCCGCGACCATCTCGACTCCGGCTCGGTCGCCTCGCCGAACCGCGAAACGGAAGCCATGAAGGACGGCTCGGATGCCGTTTCCGACTGGCCGCTCCTGAACGCCCTGCTCAACACCGCGTCCGGCGCCACCTGGGTATCGCTGCATCATGGCGGCGGCGTCGGCATGGGCTTTTCCCAGCACTCCGGCATGGTCATCTGCGCCGACGGCACGGATGATGCGGCCAAGCGCCTGGAGCGCGTTCTCTGGAACGACCCGGCGACCGGCGTCATGCGCCACGCCGATGCCGGTTACGACATCGCGCTCGACTGGGCCAAGAAGCAGGGCCTGCGCCTGCCGGCCATCCTGGGGAACTAAGATGAAGCTGCTGCGCGCCAGTGACCACAAGCGCATGCCCTGGAAAAACGGCGGCGGCGAAACGGTGGAGATCGCCGTTTCGCCCGACGGCGCCGGGCTTGCCGACTTCGACTGGCGCGTCAGCATGGCGACTGTTGCCACAGATGGGCCGTTCTCGGTCTTTCCCGGCATTGATCGCACACTATCCATTCTCGAGGGTGAGGGCATGACACTCTTCATTGAGGGGCGCGCGCCCGAGCGTCTGACGCAGGCGAGCGAGCCGCTGCCCTTTGCTGCCGATGCGCCGACTTCGGCGACGCTGATCGACGGCACGATTACCGATCTCAATGTGATGACGCGGCGGGGCCGTTTTACGCATTCCGTGCGGCGGGTTGCTATAGATGAACATAGGGAGGTCGCTTTCGAGACCGGGACCAATCTGGTTCTTTGCCATCGCGGCAATGCCGAAATCGATGGCATGGCGCTTGATGCTGGCGATTGCCTTTTGATTTCCAACGACAGCGCCGGGGGGCACTCGATCTCGGGTAAGGCGCAGCTGTTCCATATCGCCATCGCGGCAATATAGTCAGCTATCTGCCGTTCCTTGACTTGACACCTGTCCAGCTCGGTCATCCTATTTCTATCTAGTAGAAAGAGGATAGCTGCATGAGCGACGATCAGATCCCCGCCGATAGCAAGCTTACGACTTCCAAGCGCCGCTGGGCGGCGGAGGGCAAGTTTCTGACGGGGCGTATCAGCCGGCCGGAGACGGAGCGGCTGCCGCCGGGGCAGCATCTCGTGAAGAACTGGCCGGTGCTGGATCTCGGCGTGCAGCCGCAAATTTCTCTGTCGAGTTGGCGGCTCGATGTAATCGGCTTCGTGGAAAATCGACTCAGCCTCGATTGGGCCGCTTTCCAGGCGATAGAGCAAAGCACCCGTGTCAGCGATATCCACTGCGTGACGACCTGGTCACGCTACGACAATCGCTGGGAAGGGGTTTCTACACGCGATCTCCTCGATCTCGCCATGCCGACGGCGGAGGCGCAGCATGTGCTGCTGACGAGCTATGACGGCTATACTACTAATCTGCCGCTTGCGGATTTCGCGGCTGAGGATGCGATTCTGGCCACCGCCTGGGAGGGCCAGCCGCTGACCGGCGAGCATGGCGGCCCGATGCGTCTCGTCGTGCCGCATCTTTACTTCTGGAAGAGCGCCAAGTGGCTGAACCGCATCGAGCTCATCGGTGCCGACAGGGCCGGCTTCTGGGAGAAGAACGGCTATCACATGTATGGCGATCCCTGGCGGGAGCAGCGTTACTCGGACGATTGACGCTCTCGGCGCTTTGCGGGTGAGTACCCTGCACTGGCCCTCCCGAATCGCGGTTCTTATGTCACCGTGGCAATTTTTGATGGCGACGTCTGGGTTTGTGGCTTTGCAAGCCGCCATGATGGGCGTATTCAATGATCGTATGATTGTTGCCGGGAGTACTCGGCTTCCTTGAACGCCAATATCCGAAATTTCATCTCATGACCGTTGCCAGGACCATAGAAGAGCCTTCCGAAGCAAGTTTCGGCCGGCAGTCCCGCATCATCGCCTTCGTCGTCGCCGTCTCCTTCTTCATGCAGATCCTGGACGGCACCATTGTCACCACCTCGCTGCCGCAGATGGCGACAACTTTTGGAGTCGAGCCGGTGTCGATGAGCATCGGCATCACGGTCTATCTTCTCACCATGGCCGCCTTCGTGCCGCTGGCCGGCTGGGCCGGCGATCGCTATGGTGCACGGCGGGTGTTCCTGGCGTCAATCACCATCTTCACCGTGGCATCGCTGTTCTGCGGTCTTTCGGGGAATTTGACCGAGTTCATCATTGCCCGCGCCGTGCAGGGTGTCGGCAGCGCGCTGATGACGCCGGTCGGCCGCATCATCGTGCTGAAAAACGCGCGCAAGTCCGATCTGGTGCATGCGATGTCGATGATCACCTGGCCGGCGCTGACGGCGCCTGTCATCGGCCCCGTCCTCGGCAGCTTCATCACCACCTATCTCAGCTGGCATTGGAACTTCCTGATCAATATCCCCATCGGCATTATCGGTCTGGGTCTCGTCCTGCGCTTCGTGCCGGATCAGCGGGAGGAAAAGGTCGCCCGCCTCGATTTCGTCGGCTTCCTGCAATCGGCGGCAGGGCTGACATTCTTGCTTGCCGGCCTTGAATTCGTGGTGCAGGGCACGACGGGGCTGGCGCCCAGCATAGGGTTGATCGCTGCAGGCGTGGTGTTTTCCATCATCGCCACCCGGCATTTTATGACGGTTGATGCGCCCTTGCTCGATCTCTCCGCCTTCAAGGTGCAGACCTTCGCCATGTCGACGCTTTCGGCCGGCACGGCGAGCCGTGTGGCGATCAACGCCACGCCGTTCCTGATCCCGCTGCTCTTCCAGGTCGGCTTCGGGCGCACGGCGATCGATGCCGGCACCTATCTGCTCTTCTATTTCGCCGGCAATCTCGGCATGAAGGCGATCACCACGCAGATGTTGAGAATCTTCGGCTTCCGCAACGTGCTCGTGGTCAACGGTCTGATCTCGTCGGCCAGCATTGCCGGATGCGCGTTTCTGTCTCCGTCGACGCCGGAGTTATTGATATATTGTCTGCTATTCATCGCCGGGCTTTCGCGGTCGATGAATTTCACGGCGCTGAATACGCTGGGGTTTGCCGATATCCATGCCGCGCAGCGCAGCTCCGCCTCCACATTGTCGAGCATGCTGCAGCAGGTTTCACTGCTGCTTGGCGTTGCCGTCGCTGCTGCGGTTCTCAATCTCTCGCGCACGATTCATGGTGGGGAAACGCTTTCGCTTGTCGATTTTCGCTGGGCTTTCCTCATCGTTGGCCTTATCGGTGGCATCTCCGCATTGCGTTTTATCAGCCTGCCGCACGATGCCGGTGCAGAGGTATCCCGCCATAAAGTGAAGACCTGATCAAAACCTTCAAATTCTTAACGATATTGACAGGCAAGCCGCTGTAATGTGGGCTGCCAGTTCCCATATGCAATCCGCGTCAACTCCCACAGGAGGCAGTCCCATGCTGCTCAGAACCCTCGCCATCTCCGCTCTCGTCCTCGGCATGTCCAGCGCCGCCATGGCGGAGCAGGCTCACAAGCATCATCCCAAGCGCGTCAATGTCGAGGCGTTCCAGGCCGATGTTGGCAATGTCGACCATTCCAAGGACGCAATTCTCCCGGACGGCACCATCAACACCGATCCGTCGGTGACAGGTCCGATCCGCGCCGGCGACTCCATTTCCCGCCTGCAATGCGCTGCTGCCCCTAACTCCGTCGGCGCTCGTTCGAGCACCTATAGTGCAGGCTCCGCTTCGCTTTGCCCGTAACGGCGTGATGGCTCGAGCTGGTCTTAAGCCAGCTCGATATCCGTCTGCTTGAACCGGTCGCTTTTCGACAATAGCGGCTGGCGATAATAGCGAGCGCAGGCATAGGTCATGCAATCGTCAAGGCTGAGGCGCGCCATATGGTCGCCTTGGCCATAGCGCTCGTAGGCCTCCGTCGCCAAGGTGGCGGCGCGGGGCGGCACAGCAAGCAGCTGAACGTTCATAAGCTGCAGAAACGTGCGGACAGCTTCGCCGGCCTCGGTCGGCGACAATCCCAAAGTATCGGAGACAAGGATTGCGGCATTCGCCGCGACAAGCGGCGAAGTCATTCGCGCTGTTGCCGGCTGCATGCGGATGGCGAAGGCACGCGCCTCCTCCTCGTCGGTCATCATCGCCGACAGCACTGAAGCGTCGATAAACATCAAATCTCTTCCGCTATGCCGGCGCTTTCGCTTTTGGCGGTGGCCTTCTGTTTGAGATTGCGGCAGAAAGTGACCGCGACGTCGGCAAGCGCCGGCTTGGTCAGCTCCTCATCCAGCGCCTTCTGCAAGGCAAGCCGCACGGCTTCCGTCTTGGTCGTGGCCTTGGTCAGCGCCTGATAGCGCCGCGCCAATCGATCAATGGCATCGTCCTTGATGTAAAGCGGCATGGAATATCCCTTTAAATTCTATGGATATCCTT
The DNA here is from genome assembly GCF_027109195.1 of Rhizobium sp. AG207R. Taxonomy (NCBI): domain Bacteria; kingdom Pseudomonadati; phylum Pseudomonadota; class Alphaproteobacteria; order Hyphomicrobiales; family Rhizobiaceae; genus Rhizobium; species Rhizobium sp. AG207R. The sequence continues at coordinate 308,646 of NZ_JAEPVT010000003.1, read as the reverse complement.
AAGCTCTCTGCGCGAGGAAGGCAATCATGTGCGCCGTTGGCTGTATCCTACTTTCTGCGATATTTAGATGACGATCATCATCTAACGTGATAGGAATGGTCCGAAGATATGGTTTGCTGTCCGTGAGGAGATGTCATGTCCGCTCCCGATCCCATCGTCATCGTTTCCGCTACCCGCACGCCGCTGGGCCGTTTCCAGGGAGATCTCTCGCCCTTGCAGGCGCACGAGCTTGGCGCGCATGTCATCCGCGCGGCGCTGAGGCGTGCCGGTCTTTCGGCGGAGAAAGTGGATGAAGTTCTGTTTGGCTGCGTCCTGCCTGCGGGGCAGGGACAGGCGCCGGCCCGACAGGCTGCGCGCGGGGCCGGCCTGCCGGATGCCGTCGGCGCCACCACGATCAACAAGGTCTGCGGTTCCGGCATGAAGGCCACCATGCTGGCGCATGACCTACTTCTCGCTGGTTCGGTCTCGATCGCCGTTGCCGGCGGCATGGAATCCATGTCGAATGCGCCGTATCTGCTGGCCAAGGCTCGCGGCGGCTATCGCATGGGCCATGACCGCATCTTCGATCACATGATGCTCGACGGGCTCGAGGACGCCTACGAGAAGGGCCGTTCCATGGGCGATTTCGGCGAGCTGGCGGTTGAGGCCTATCAGTTTAGCCGCGACGATCAGGATGCTTATGCGGTCGAGACCTTATCGCGCGCCCGTGCCGCAACGGAGAACGGCGCCTTCGAAGCCGAAATCACCCCGGTTTCCATCATGGCGAAGGGCGGCCCCATTACCATTGCCAAGGACGAGCATCCGCAAAAGGTCTCGCCGGAAAAAATCCCGACACTGAAGCCCGCCTTCCGCAAGGATGGCACGATTACGGCGGCCAGCGCCTCAGCCAATGCCGATGGTGCGGCCGCGCTTATCCTGACACGCCGCTCGGTTGCCGAGCGCGAGGGATTGCCCATTCTTGCCGAGATCAAGGCGCATGCGACGCATTCCCAGGAGCCGGCCTGGTACACCACCGCGCCGATCCCGGCGATCCGCAAGCTGCTCGATAAGACCGGATGGAAGATCGGCGATGTCGATCTCTTCGAGATCAACGAGGCCTTCGCCGTTGTCGCCATGGCAGCTGCCAAGGAGCTCGGCATTGCTCGCGATCGTCTCAATGTCAACGGTGGCGCCTGCGCGCTCGGCCATCCCATCGGTGCGACCGGTGCGCGGCTGATCGTGACGCTGCTGCATGCGCTCGAGCGTCAGGGTGCAAGGAAGGGCGTCGCAGCCCTTTGCATCGGCGGCGGCGAGGCAACGGCGATTGCTGTGGAGCGGGTTGGGTAAGCGAATTCGGGCAAGTCAGGTGCATCTGCCGATGCCGCGCCTGCGAGTATGCCCCTCATCCTAGCCTTCTCCCCGCTTGGCGGGGAGAAGGGACGACCGCGCCAGACGGCGAATTTGCAGGCAGATCGTAGGCTATTAGATCAAAGCCCCCTCTCCCCGCTGGCGGGGAGAGGGCAGGAGTGAGGGGCCGCGTGGGTGCGGAGAAGGCGAACAAACGCGGTCGATGTCCTCATTTCACCAACCGCAGCCGGAGTGCGTTGGCGATCACCGAGACCGAGGACAGGCTCATCGCCGCTGCAGCGATCATCGGCGACAGAAGCAGGCCGAAGACCGGATAGAGCACGCCGGCTGCGAGCGGCACGCCGAGCGCATTGTAGCCAAAGGCGAAGGCAAGGTTCTGCTTGATGTTGCGGATGGTCGCTTCCGAGAGGTGGCGCGCCCGCACGATGCCGTTGAGATCGCCCTTCACCAGCGTGATGCCGGCGCTTTCCATGGCGACGTCGGCGCCCGTGCCCATGGCGATGCCAACATCGGCTGATGCAAGCGCGGGAGCGTCGTTGACGCCGTCGCCGGCCATGGCAACGATGCGGCCTTTGGCGCGTAGTTCGTCGATCAGTGCCTTCTTGCCTTCCGGCAGCATGTCGGCGCGTACTTCGTCGATGCCGAGCTGCTTCGCGACGGCAGCGGCGGTCTTGCCGTTGTCGCCGGTTGCCATGACGATGGTCAGGCCGCTCTCATGCAGCGCCTTGATGGCGGCGGCCGTGGTCGGCTTGATCCGGTCGGCGACGGCGACGAGGCCGGCAAACTTCCTGTCGATGGCGACGAACATGACGGTCTTGCCTTCGCCGCGCAAGCGCTCCGTCTCGGCCTTCAAGGCCTCGATCGAGACGCCAAGATCGGACATCATCGCCGCGTTGCCGAGGGCGATCGCGGCTTCGCCGGTGTGGCCCTCGACGCCTTTGCCTGTCACCGCCGCAAAGCCGGAGATCTCGACGAATCGCGCCTTGCGCTCCTCGGCGCCGGCGACGATCGCTTCGGCAAGCGGGTGTTCTGAGCCGCGCTCCAGGCTGGCAGCAAGCGAGAGCAGGCGGGCCTCGTCTGTGCCTGTCGCGGGGACGATGTCGGTCAGATTCGGCTTGCCCTCGGTCAGCGTGCCTGTCTTGTCGACGATCAGCGTGTCCACCTTGGCGAAGCGTTCCAGCGCCTCGGCATCGCGCACGAGTACGCCCTCATGTGCGCCTCGGCCCGTGGCGATCATGATCGACATAGGCGTTGCCAGCCCCAGCGCACAGGGGCAGGCGATGATCAGCACGGCGACGGCGGCAAGCAGCGCATGCGCCAGCCTCGGCTCCGGCCCGACAAAGGCCCAGACGGCGAAGGCGATAATGGCGGCCGCGACCACAGCCGGCACGAAAACGGCGGAGACGCGATCGACCATCGTCTGGATCGGCGCGCGCGAGCGCTGCGCCTTGGCGACAAGCTCGACGATGCGCGAGAGGGTGGTCTCGGCGCCGACCTTTTCGGCTTGCATGATGAGTCCGCCGTTCCTGTTGATGGTGCCGCCGGTCACGGCGTCGCCCGTGGCCTTTTCGACTGGCAGAGGTTCGCCCGTAATCATCGATTCGTCGACAGTTGATTGCCCTTCGATGACGGAGCCATCCACAGGGACGCGCTCGCCGGGGCGCACGCGTAGCCGGTCGCCGGCCTGGATTTCGTCGACAGGCACATCGGTTTCGCTGCCATCGGCGCCGATGCGCCGTGCTGTTTTCGGGGCGAGATCGAGAAGCGCGCGAATGGCCGAGCCGGTGCGTTCGCGGGCCTTCAGCTCGAGTACCTGGCCGACGAAGACCAATGCGACGATGACGGAAGCCGCCTCGAAATAGACGGGGACGCTCTCACCATGGCCTCGGAAGCTCATGGGAAACAGGCCGGGGGCGAGCGTGGCGATGACGCTATAGAGATAGGCGGTGCCGACGCCGAGACCGATCAGCGTCCACATATTGGGGCTGCGATTGACGAGCGAATTCCAGGCGCGGCGGAAGAAGGGCAGCGCCGCCCAAAGCACGACCGGCGTCGCGAGCAGAAGTTCGACCCATGTGGCAAGAGGTTCGCCGATCCAGTCGCGAATGGGCAAGCCGATCATCGGACCCATGCTGATAACAAGCAGCGGCAGTGATAGGGCGGCGCTGATCCAGAACCGGCGAGTGAAATCGGCAAGCTCCGGGTTCGGGCCGTGATCGGCGGCGGGAACACCCATCGGCTCCAGCGCCATGCCGCATTTCGGGCAGTCGCCGGGATGGTCGCTGATGACCTCGGGGTGCATCGGGCAGGTATAGAGCGTGCCCTTCGGCACCGGCTTTGGCGCCGGTTTGTTACCGTCGAGATAGGAGGCTGGATTTGCCTCGAACTTTGCCTTGCAACTGGCCGAGCAGAAATAGAATTTTTCGCCCTCGTGCTTTAGGAAGTGGCGGGCGGTGGCACGGTCCACCGGCATGCCGCAGACCGGGTCTTTCGCCGTGAGGTAGTTTTCCGGTGCAGCCTGGAACTTTGTACGGCAGCCGTCACTGCAGAAGTGGAAAGTACGGCCGCGATAATCCAGCGATGGCTTGCCAGCATCGGGATCGACGGTCATGCCGCAGACGGGATCGCGGATCACCACATCCTGAATGTCGGCATCATGATGATGGTGATGACCGTGGCCATGATGGCCGTGATCGTGCTCGTTGTGCTGTGCCATGTCTTACTCCTTTGCCCGAAAGGGCGTCGGAAAGCCTTATGAACCTTCCCATCGCTGGAAGGTCAAGACGGAAAATAGTGATTGCCATCCACAGTTCACAGGGTTGCCTTCCTATCTCGCCGCGGACGGCGATGATAAGTTCCGTTAGATCGATGCAATGATGTGATTCCAATGCGATATGATCTGACCACGCTGCAACTTGCCACGCTTCTGCCTGCCATCGTCAAGGCGGAGGATATGTTGGCGCGGCTGGATGAGCGTGTCTTGAGGCATGCGGTGGCGGATGGTTTTCGCGAGCGGGGGCACTTTTTCGATGCCGCTGGTGCGCTCTGGGTCGGCGGCGAACTCGTGCATGTGGAGGATCTCGTCCTGCATGATGCGCGCATGGATACGCGCACACCGACGCACGAGTTGACCATCGCCCATGCGGTGCTGCGTAGCAGGCGCCGCCTTTGGACCGCCGATCCTTCCTGGGGCCTGGAGGCGGCGGGTCTTGCCGTCCTGCGCGGTGACGTCGGCGAAACCGAAGACATCATTGCGCCGCGTTCGACGCCTGCCCCGGCCATGGAGCCGGACGAGCCGGTGGATGGGGAAGACGATTTCGGCGTTGATTTCGCCGAGATCGACGCGATCCTCGCCCGATCCGACAAGATCCTGAATGGCGGCGTTCCGGAAGCTCGGCAGCCGACCGTTGACGTTGACGATCCCCTTGCACTCATCCGTGATGAGGATTGGGATGAGGATGAGCGGCTGGAGAGCTGGCGCGCTGTCATTCGCGAGGCGGATCTGCTGCCGCCCGCTCTCGGCGCGGCGGTGCTTTTCGATGCCTGGGAGCGAATAGAGCCACTGCGGCGGCAGCATTGGCTCGGCGGCTTGCTGGTCAGCGCCTATCTGCGCAGCCGGGGCAAGGTCACATCCCATCTCTTTTGCCTGAATGTCGGCCTGAAAGCCGTCCGTCACGACCGCCGGCGTGCGCCAGATCGCACCACGCGGCTGACAGCCTTTCTCGAAGCCATGGCACTTTCGGCCGATTCAGGTCTGAAGGAGCTCGATCGCCTTTCGCTTGCCCGGCTGCAGATGGAGCTCCGGCTCAAGGATCGGCGGTCCAACAGCAGCTTGCCCGAAGTCATCGATATCGTGCTGTCGCGGCCCATCGTTTCGGCGAAGATGATCGCGCGTCATGTCGGCGTCACCTCCAGAGGTGCGCTCAATCTGGTGGCCGAACTCGGCCTGCGCGAGATGACAGGCCGTGGTCGCTACCGTGGCTGGGGCGTGCTTTGAGGCGCTGCAGCGGCTTGTGCGGGTAGACGCATCCACCTTGCAACCACAACCCTAGTTTTTCGTCCAATGTTACAGTTTGTTACGCTAAGTGGCGCTAAAATGGACAAAATTTAATGGCCATACCAAATTCCTAAGCGGCGCGATGCAAGCTAAGGTCGCGCCATGAATATCGGGGGATCGTCGATCACCCCGAGCTTTGAAGGAAGGTGCGTGAATGGCTCGGACGTTTCGGGTCGTCGTGTGGTTGGCTGTGATTGGCGTGGTTGGGTACGGCGCCTATGCGATCCGCGATCGTTGGCTTGGGCCGGCAGAGAAGCTGCTCGGCTATCAGAGCGCGGCTGCGCCAGGCGAGCAAGCCCAAGGTGAGCGCCGCGGCGGCCAGGGGCAGGGCGGCGGCAGCGGCAGACGGCGCGGCATGTCGCAGTTCGGCGGACCGGTTCCCGTACTTGCTGCCGATGCGACGACCGCCGATGTCCCCGTCTACATCAACGGCGTTGGGTCGGTGAAGGCGCTGAATACAGTGACAGTGCGCCCGCAGGTCAGCGGACGAATTGTCGAAATCAATTTCGTCGAGGGCCAGGACATCAAGAAGGGCGACGTCATCGCCCGCATCGACGATTCCGTCTATAGGGCACAGCTCGATCAGGCAATCGCCAAGAAGGCGCAGGACGAAGCTTTGCTCGCGGGTGCCCAGCGCGATCTAGCCCGCTACCAGATGATGGTGAAGAGCGCATCCGGTACGCAGCAACAGGTCGATACGCAGACTTCGCTGGTGGCCCAATATACCGCACAGGTCCAGGCGGATGTGGCTGCTATCGAGAGTGCGCAAGCAACGCTCGATTATACGACGATCAGGGCAGCCTTCGATGGGCGCACCGGCATCCGCAACGTCGATGTCGGCAATCTCGTCAGCTCGTCCGATGCGACCGGCATCGTAACGCTCTCGCAGATCAAGCCGATCTCCGTGCTGTTTTCCATTCCGCAGCAACAGCTTGCCCGCGTCAATGCGGCCAGTGCGGCCGGAACGCTTTCCGTTCAGGCTTTGGGCAACGATGGCGAGACGGTAGTCGACAATGGTTCGCTTGGAGTGGTCGACAATCAGGTCGATCCCACCACCGGCACGGTCAAGCTGAAGGCGAATTTCCCCAACGACAAGCTGGCGTTGTGGCCCGGTGCCTTCGTCAATGCCCGCCTGCTTGTGGAGACGCTGAAGGGCGTTACCGTCATTCCGAGCGGCGCCGTGCAGCGTGGCCCGAACGGAACCTTCGTCTATATCATCGGCCAGGACCAGACTGTTGCGATGAAGCCGGTGAAGGTGCGCCAGCAGGACGATACGCTTGCGGTCATCGCCGATGGCGTGACGCCCGGTGACAAGGTGGTGACGACCGGTTTCGCGCGGCTTCAGAATGGGTCGAAGGTGCAGATTTCGGCCAATCCGGATCAGGCGTCGCCGGCTGTTCCGTCAACCGACAATAACGGGCAGCCTGTTGCAGAGAACGACCAACAGAATGCTGCTTCAGGCACCGCAAATGCGAGCGAACGTCCGCATCGCCGCCACAACGGCCAGGGTGGTCAAGGCGGCCAAGGGCAGGGCGGTGCCGGCGGTCATAATGGCCATCGCGGCCAGGATGGTCAGTCAGCCGCCGCTGGCGAACAGGGTGCGGATACGGGCGGCGGCTCGGCCTCCAACAATTCCTCGGCTACGCCGACGCAGCAACAATGAACGTCTCGTCGCTCTTCATCTCCCGACCGATCGCCACCTCGCTCCTCGGGGTGGCGGTGCTCTTGGGCGGCATTCTCGGTTTTCTCTTCCTGCCGGTCGCGCCGTTGCCGCAGGTGGATTTTCCGACGATCCAAGTGACGACGCAGCTTCCGGGTGCCGATCCCGATACGATGGCGGCGCTTGTGACGGCGCCGCTGGAGCGGCCGCTCGGCCAAATCCCGTCGCTAGCTTCGATGACCTCGTCGAGCGCCTTTGGCATCAGCCAGATCACGCTCCAGTTCGATCTCGGCCGCGATATCGATGGCGCGGCGCAGGATGTTCAGGCGGCCATCAATGCCGCCGGATCGACCTTGCCGCGCACGCTTCCCTATCCGCCGACCTATTCGAAGGTGAACCCCGCCGATACGCCGATCGTGACGCTGGCTCTGCGCTCCAACAGCTATTCGATCCGCGAGCTCAGCGATTTTGCCGATACCATGATGGCGCAGCGCCTGAGCGAAGTGTCGGGGGTCGGCGACGTCAATATCCAGGGTGGCGTCAAGCCTGCCATCCGCATCCAGGCGGATCTGCCGCGTCTTGCCTCCTATGGACTTGCCCTGGAGGACATCCGTACGGCGATCACCAATGCCAGCGTTGCCGGTGCGAAGGGTTCGCTCGACGGCACGCAGCAAAGCTTCACGCTTGCCGCCAACGACCAGATCGTCGATCCGAACGTCTATAAATCGGTCATCGTTGCCTACCGCAACAGCGCGCCGGTGCAATTGAAGGACGTCGCAACCGTCGTCGAAGGACTGGAAAACAACCGCGTCGGCGCCTGGTATCAGGGCCAGCCCGCCGTCATTCTCGATATCATGCGTCAGCCGGGCGCCAACGTCATCCAGACGGTCGAGAATGTGCTGAAGCAGATCCCAAAGCTGAAGCAGGCGATGCCGGCCGGCGTCTCCCTTGATATCGTCAATGATCGCACCGAGACCATCCGCGCTTCGATCCATGATGTGCAATGGACGCTGGTTATCAGCATCGGTCTTGTCATCCTCGTCGTCCTGCTCTTCCTGCGGACGATGACGGCGACCTTCATTGCCGGCGTCGCGCTGCCGCTGTCGCTGATTGCCACTTTCGGCGTCATGTGGTTCGCCGGCTTCAGTCTCGACAATCTCTCGCTGATGGCACTGACGATCGGCACCGGCTTCGTCGTCGACGACGCCATCGTGATGATCGAGAACATCGCGCGCCATATCGAAGAGGGCGAAAATCCGATGCAGGCGGCGCTGAAGGGTGCCGGCGAAATCGGCTTCACGATCATTTCGCTGACCGTCTCGCTGGTTGCGGTCTTCATTCCACTGCTGTTCATGACTGGCATTGTCGGCCGCATGTTCCGCGAATTCGCACTGACGCTCACCATTGCCGTCGTCGTGTCGGCCGTGGTCTCGCTGACGCTCACGCCGATGATGTGCGCGCGTATCTTGCGCAAGCCGAAAGAGCATCAGGGCGGCTTTCTGGCCGGTGCCGACCGTTTCACCGACTGGATGGTTGAAGGCTATCGGCGCAGCCTTGTCTGGGCCGTGGATCGCAGCCCTCTCATGCTGCTGATGACGGTGGTGACGCTGGCTGCGACGATCGCGCTTTATGTCGTCATCCCCAAGGGCTTTCTGCCGGCGCAGGACACGGGCCTCATCACCGCCGTCATCGAAGCCGAGCCGACGACCTCCTTCGAAATCATGAAGCAGATCCAGGCTGATGTGACCGACCGGCTGCGCAAGGATCCGGATGTTGCCGGCGTCGTTGCCGTCATAGGCGCCAGCGCGAGCAATCTGACGCTCAACACCGGCAATCTCAGTCTCGTGCTGAAGCCGCGGAGTGAGCGTAACGCGTCCGCCGATAAGATCATCGAGAGGATGCGCGGCGAGGTGACGGGCTTGCCCGGCATCCACGTCACCTTCCAGAGCGTGCGCGACATCTCGATCAGCACCAGGGCCAGCCGTGCGCCCTACCAATATACCCTTACGGGCACGGACACGAATACGGTGGTCGACTGGGCGCAGAAGCTTGTCCAGCGGCTGCAGGAAAGCCCGAAGCTGACGGATGTCGCCTCCGAAGTGGAGATGGGCGGCGGGCGTATCTTCGTCGATGTCAATCGCGAGACTGCTTCGCGGCTCGGTGTATCGATGCAGGCTGTCAGCGATACTTTGAATGATGCCTTCGGCCAGCGGCAGATCGCGACGATCTACGGCCAGGCCAACCAGTATCGCGTCATCCTGGAGGCGGCACCGCTATATCAGTCGGATCCGAAATCTCTCGACAAACTCTATGTCGCCGGCGCCAGCGACACGCAGGTGCCGCTCAACGCCTTCACGACGGCGAGTTTCACGACCGCGCCGCTGGTCATCAGCCATGATGAGCAGTTCCCGGCCGTGACGCTCAGCTTCGATCTCGCCAAGGGGGCGTCGCTCAGCGATGCCGTCGCCGAGATCAAGGCGGCGGAGCTGGATATCGGCATGCCCGATAATATCCAGCGCAAATATTCCGGCGATGCCGAAGAGTTTGCATCCTCGCTCGCGGGTGAACCCTGGCTGATCCTGGCGGCAGTCGTGACGATCTATATCGTGCTCGGCCTGCTCTATGAGAGTGCCGTGCATCCGGTGACGATCCTGTCGACACTGCCTTCGGCCGGTGTCGGCGCGCTGCTGGCGCTGATGCTGTTCGGGCAGGATCTGTCGATTATCGCGCTCATCGGCATCGTGCTCCTGATGGGTATCGTCAAGAAGAATGCGATCATGATGATCGACTTCGCGTTGGAGGCGGAGCGCAAGGAAGGCCTGGAGCCGCGCGAGGCCATTCTGAAAGCCTCGATCCTGCGTTTCCGGCCGATCATGATGACCACGCTCGCAGCACTCTTCGGCGCGCTGCCGCTGGCACTGGCGCAGGGCACGGGCGCCGAGCTGCGTATTCCGCTTGGCATCACCATCATCGGCGGTCTCGTGTTGTCACAACTCCTGACGCTCTATACGACGCCGGTGATCTATCTCGCCTTCGAGCGCCTGCGCGCCAAGATCGTCGGCCGCACTAGTGGCATGCCGAGCGCCGAGATGAACGAATTGGCGGGTGGCGAGAGATGAACATCTCCGAGCCGTTTATCAAACGCCCTGTCGGGACGACGCTTCTGGCGATCGGGCTGATGATCCTCGGCATCGTTGCCTATCGCTTCCTGCCAGTCGCGAGCCTGCCGACCGTCGATCTGCCGACAATCGTCGTTTCCTCAAGCCGCCCAGGGGCCGATCCGGCCAGTATGGCGGCGAGCGTGGCCGCCCCACTGGAGCGTCATCTCGGGACCATTGCCGGCGTTACGCAATTGACGTCCGTCAGCTCGCTCGGCTCGAGTACGATCATCGTCCAGTTCGATCTCTCGCGTAGCGTGGATGGTGCGGCGCAGGATGTGCAGGCGGCGTTGAACGCGGCTGCGACGGACCTGCCCGGCGATCTGCCCACTCTCCCGTCCTTCCGCAAGATCAATCCGGCGGCGGCCCCGGTTCTCATCCTGGCGCTGACCTCAGACAATGTCTCTCCGAGCGCTATTTATGATGCGGCGGATACAGTTGTGGTGCAGCGCATCTCGCAGGTCGATGGCGTCGGCGGGGTGACCGTGAGCGGCGCCGATCAACCCGCCATCCGCGTCCGGCTGGATCCGGACCGGCTTTCGGCGATGGGCCTGTCGCTCGATGCCGTTCGCACGGCGATCGTCAACGCCAACGTGCTCGGGCCTTTCGGTTCGATCGACGGTGCCGGCGGCGCTTTCTCCGTTGCCGTCAACAGCCAGTTGAAGACGCCGGAAGCCTACGGACGGATCATCGTACAGAGCGGGGATGGCACCGCCGTTCGCCTCTCCGACATCGCCACTGTCGAGCCTGGGGTGCGCAACAGCCGCTCGGATGCCTGGTATGACGGCAAGCCAGCCGTGCTGCTCAACATCACCAAGCAGGCGGATGCGAACGTCATCGCCACCGTCGATGGCGTCAAGCAGCTGATCCCCGAACTGCAGCGGCTCATTCCCGCCGGTGTGAATATCTCGATCCTTTCCGATCGCACGACGACGATCCATGCCAGCGTCAACGACATGCAGTGGACGCTGCTTGCCACCATTTGTCTGGTCATGGCCGTCGTCTTCGTGTTCCTGCGGCGCACTACCCCCACAGTCGCTGCCGGCGTCACTGTGCCGCTATCGCTCGCCGGCACTTTTGCCGCGATGTGGCTCTTCGGGCTGTCGATCGACAATCTCTCGCTGATGGCGCTTGCCGTATCCGTCGGCTTCGTCGTCGATGATGCCATCGTCATGATCGAGAATATCTATGCCAATCTGGAAACGGGCATGAAGCCGATGCGGGCAGCGCTCGAAGGCGCCAAGCAGATCGGCTTTACCGTCATTTCCATCAGCCTGTCGCTGCTTGCCGCCTTCATTCCACTATTCTTCATGGGCGGCATCGTCGGTCGCTTCTTCCAGACCTTCTCGCTGACGCTCGGCTTTACCATCGTCGTTTCGACGCTCGTGTCCCTGACGCTGACGCCGATGATCTGCGGCCATCGCCTGCGCCAGCACGATATCGATGCCCGGCCTGGCCTGTTCGGCCGCATCGTCGAGGGCACACTGGGTGCGATTACCGGCTTTTATGGCCGGACGCTACGGGCGGTGCTGCACCACCGTTTCCTTTCCGTGGTCGTCATCATCGCTTGCGTGGTCATGTCGGGCTATCTCTACGTCAAGGTTCCGAAGGGCTTCATTCCGCAGGACGATACCGGTTTCATCCAGGGCGGAACGCAGGCTGCGACCGATATTTCCTATCCCGCCATGGTCAAGCTGCAGCAACAGGCGGCGGATATCGCTTCGAAGGATCCCGCCGTTTCCGGTATTGGCTCTTCCGTCGGCGGTGGCGGCTTTTCCAGCTCCATCAATCGTGGCCAGCTTTTCATCTCGCTGAAGCCGGAATCGGAGCGTGCGCCAACAGCCGAGGTCATAGACAGGCTGCGCAAGCAGCTGATGGCCGTTCCCGGCCTCAGCACCTTCCTGTTTTCGCCGGGCGATATCCGCGCCGGCGCGCGCCAGTCGCAATCGCAGTATCAGTTCACGCTCTGGGGTGCGAATTACGATGAGCTGGTGGAATGGGCGCCCAAGGTGCTGGAGCGGATGCAGGCCCTGCCGGGATTGACCGATGTCGCGACCGACAGGCAGCCCAACGGCCTGCAGGCGACCGTCAATATCGACCGCAGTCTTGCCTCCCAGCTCGGCGTCAACATCCAGTCTATCGATTCCGCGCTCAACAATGCCTTCGCGCAGCGGCAGATCTCGACGATCTACACGCAGCGCAACCAGTATCGCGTCGTGCTGGAGGCGGACCCGAACTATGCGCTCGATCCGCATGACATTTCGAAGCTCTATGTGCCCGCCTCCGGCGGTACGCAAGTGCCGTTGAGCGCAGTGGCGTCGATCGACCGCACGCTGGCGCCACTGGTGGTCAATCACCAGGGTCAATATCCCTCCGTCACCATCTCCTACAATCTGGCGCTCAACACGCCGCTGCAGGTCGCCAACGATGCCATCCAGAAGGCGGTGCTGGACATGCACCTGCCCGACACGCTGCATGCTGATTTCGCCGGCGATTCGGCGAGCGTCACCCAATCTTCCGGCAGCCAGCCGCTCTTGCTGCTGGCGGCACTGCTGACGGTCTATATCGTCCTCGGCATCCTCTATGAGAGCCTGGCGCATCCGCTGACGATCATCTCGACGCTGCCGTCCGCCGGCCTCGGCGCGCTGATGGCGCTTGCGATCAGCGGTACCGAGCTGACGATCATCGCCTTCATCGGCATCATCCTGCTGATCGGCATCGTCAAGAAGAACGGCATCATGATGGTGGACTTCGCGCTGCAGGGCGAGCGCATACTCGGCCTGTCTTCGGAAGAGGCCATCTATCAGGCGTGCCTGAAGCGTTTCCGGCCGATCCTGATGACGACGCTGGCAGCATTGATGGGCGCCATCCCGCTGATCATCGCCACCGGCCCCGGTTCGGAGCTGCGACGCCCGCTCGGGATCACCATCGTCGGCGGCCTCGTCGTGTCGCAGGTGCTGACGCTCTATACCACGCCGATCATCTACCTGATGCTTGCCAAGCTGCATGCGAAATGGTCGCCGAAGGCGCAAGCTTCGGCACCGCCAATATCGCCGCAATCAACTTGAGCGGTTAGAGCGTGATGCTGAAAAGTGTGAGGCGATTTCGAACGGCATAACGCTCTATTTCGTTGATTTCAGAGCAGATTCAGATTTTAGGTCGGCTCGACCTAAAATCATCCGGCTCTAGCGATGTATGGACGGACCGGATCAGCCCTTATAGTCCCACGGATTGACGACAGTTATTCCGGTGTCCAGGAAATCGGACACATTGCGGGTGGCAAGGGTTGCTCCTCGCGACGTTACAATTGCGGCGATCTGAGCATCGAATTGGCTGATCGGCTTGCCGGCCCGACGCCGCGATGTTGCAATGAAGGAATAAGCTCCTGCGGCTTCGCTATCGAAGGGTAAAGCTCTTCCGGCGAAATCCTCTTCGAATATGGGGAGAATAGCAGCTTCCAATTCGCTTCGGTGTCGGCCCATAGGCAGCAGCCGGAGTCCGTAAAGGATTTCCGCCTGCGTCGTTGCCGTCGTAAAGATGGAAAGAGAAGGCTGAGCGGCCAGCCACGCTTCAACCATTGGCGATGGCGATGGGTGCCAATAGGTCAGAAATGACATTTGTGTCGAGAATGATCATGGATCGAGATCGACCAGGCGGATCGGTTCATGGGGAGCCATATCCAGCAGGACCCCACCACTAGAGCATCGTGCATTCAGGTGTACCCTGCGGCTTTGAAGTAATTCTGGCATTCGGTTGATGAGTAGAGCTCGCAGATATTGCCGATTGCCTGCCAGAGTCCGTCGATGGTGCGAATGGCTCGGGCTCGGAGATGTGCCTTCAATTTCGAGAAGGCCATCTCGATCGGGTTGAGATCGGGACTGTAGGGCGGCAGGAACAGCATCCAGGCCCCGCGCGCCCTGATGGCGGCTTCGGCCTTTGGGCTCTTGTGGGCGGCCAGATTGTCGAGAATGACGACATCGCCTGCAGACAGGGTCGGGGCCAGTTGGGTTTCGACATAGGCCTCGAAGATGCGCCGGTTCATCGGCCGGTCGACGACGAAGGGCGCGGTGAGCCCGAAGCATCTGAGGCCAGCGATGAAGGTCTGCGTCTTCCAATGCCCGAACGGCGCCTTGGCGCGCAGACGCTGGCCCTTCGGGCATCGGCCGCGCAGGCGGATCATTTTTGTCGTCGTGCCGGTTTCGTCGAGGAATACCAGCCGATGCGGCTCAAGGCGCATCTTCGGTTGGCGCTTTGTTGTCCATTCCTCGCGCGCCTTTGTGATGTCCGGCCGATCTTGCTCGCTGGCCAGCAGCGTTTATGGAATGGCTCGCCCACCCAGCCTCCTGCACAATGGCGCAGGATCAATCGAGAAAGGGACGGGTCATGCAGATCGCATTATTGGGAATCGACCTCGGTAAGAATAGCTGCAGCGTGGCGGGGATTGATGCGGCCGGTCAGGTCCTTCTGCGCCGGCGACTTCACCGTGACAGCATTGTGAAACTGGCCGCAAAGTTTCCCGGGTGTATCGTCGCGATGGAAGCGTGCTGCGGCGCTCATCATCTCGGCCGCGTGCTGCGAAAGCAAGGTCATGTCGTTCGTCTCATGTCGCCGGAATACGTGCGCCCCTACGTGAAGGCGCAGAAGAATGACGACCATGACGCTGAGGCAATTGCTGAAGCGGCGACCCGACCAACAATGCGGTTCGTCGAACTCAAGACCGAGGAACAACTCGACCTGCAGAGCCTTCATCGCGCCAGAGATCGTTTGGTCGGTGAGCGGACCGCCCTCATCAATCAACTGCGTGCAATTCTTCTAGAACGCGGCATCACTGTTCCTCAGGGGCGCAAGAAGCTTGAGAGCGTCCTGCCGCAGGTGATCGAAAGCAGCGGCGATTTGTTGACCGATCGGATCCGCCGTTTGCTCAAAGAGATGTGGCAGGATCTTCGCGATCTCTCCGAGCGCATCTCATCATTTGATGATGAGTTCACTGCCTTTTCCCGCGATGATGCCTCGTGTCAGAGACTGGAATCGATCCCCGGCATAGGATCATTGAACGCAACCGCCTTTGTTGCTGCGATCGACCAGGCACAAGCCTTTGCTCGCGGCCGAGATCTTGCGGCCTGGTTGGGACTGGTACCGCGACAGATGACGACCGGAGGCAGACCCAAGCTCTTGGGCATCACCAAACGTGGAAATGGTTACCTTCGCCGAATGCTGATTCATGGTGCTAGAGCTGCTATGCCGCACTTGGCGCGAACCCAGACTGCAACGGGATCGTGGTTGCGCCGACTGATCGCGCGCGCCCATCCGAATGTCGTTGTCGTCGCATTGGCGGCAAAGATGGCCCGGATCATTTGGGCGGTCTTGCAGAAACGTGTGACGTTCGAACACACAGCCGCCGCCTTGTAATCGAGGCGCTGCTGCCTCGCGAGTATCTGCGGGCGGAATGAGGAAGATGGCCTGACAGTTAGACGACGCCTTGAAAACCCGATCAAAAAGATGGCGGATCTCGCCGAAGCGTTTATGAGGATCAGGGCGTGCGGAGCTCCATCTTGGCCAAGGCGTGCCTTGAGACCGGATACGTTGGTGCAGATTGATCAGGCGCTTTCAGACCACTTGCAGACGGGCGAGCCATACGTTTTTGAAGCGATAGCCATTGCGGATCAGCCAGCGCGAGATCGATGAGGGGGCGACGGTCGTGCCCTGGCCGGCCAGTTCGGCTGCCAGTTCCGGCATGGTGATGTCGTCTTTCTCAGCCACCCGGCCCATCAGGAACTCCCGATGCGGATCGAGCTTGGAGTAGCGCCAGCCGCCTCCGGGCTTCGGTGACAGGCTACCGGACTGACGATAGGCCGACATCAGCTTTACGGCGAAGGAAACCGAAACGCCAAAATGCCCAGCCGCCGCATGTCGTGATTGGCCACCCTCAACAAAGCGGACAATGCGCTCCCGCAGATCAAGTGAATAGGCTTTGGTCATCGCAAATCACCTCCGAACGAAGTGAATCACGAAATGAAATCGACTGGAATCCCCAATGATTCAGTCTGAATGTCCGACGCTCTAGCAGCCATGCGACGACGGATTGTTTCAGCCAAATTGGGCTGACGCTTTTCTTCCGTCAACAAGGCCGCCCGCAGAATGTCTCGCGCCTCATCCTCCATCGATCGCCCGTGTGCGGCGGCGCGAATGCGGAGCCGGGTCTTTAAATGATCGTCGATGTTGCGGATCGTCATACTGGCCATAGAAATACCCTGTCATCAATGATTGCACATTAATCATTGATGACAAATTTGGTAATTCAAGACGACACATCCGGTGCCTGATCGAGATCTCCACTCGCTCTCTTTCGAGAGAGAGCGAGTGGAGAGGCCTTAATGCGCCACGTCAGGGTTGGTGGCCTCCGGAGCTGCCGTCGACCGAACATTGCCCTTGAAGACACGGCGGACGGAGACGAAGAGCAGCGGGATGAAGAAGATGCCGAGTACGGTTGCCGAGATCATGCCGCCCATGACGCCGATACCGATCGAATTCTGGCTGCCGGAACCGGCCCCGTTGGCGACCGCCAGCGGCAGCACGCCGAGGATGAAGGCAAGCGAGGTCATCAGGATCGGTCGCAAGCGCTGGCGGGATGCTTCCAGCGTTGCGTCGATCAGGCTTTTGCCCTGGTTCTGCTGCTCGATGGCGAATTCGACGATCAGGATGGCGTTCTTTGCCGCCAGACCGATTGTTGTCAGCAGGCCCACCTTGAAGTAGACGTCGTTCGACTGACCGAAGATGGTTGCGGCCAGCAGTGCGCCGAAGATGCCGATCGGGACGGACAGCATGACGGCAAGCGGGATCGACCAGCTCTCATAAAGGGCGGCGAGCGCCAGGAAAACGACCAGGATCGAAATCGCGTAGAGCTGGCTTGCCTGGTTACCCGAAAGCTTTTCCTGGGCAGACAGGCTGGTCCATTCGTGGCTGAAGCCCGGCGGCAGGCTTGCCATGATCTTGTCGATCTCGTTCATGGCGTCGCCCGAGGAGACGCCAGGCGCCGCGGAGCCGAGGATTTCGACTGCGGACGAGCCATTATAGCGCTCCAGACGCGGTGAACCATAGGTCCATTCGCCGCTCGAGAAAGCGGAGAATGGCACCATGTCGCCGCCGGAATTGCGCACATACCAGCGGCCCAGGTCTTCGGGCTGCATGCGGAAATCCTTGTCGGCCTGGACATACACCTTCTTGACGCGGCCGCGGTCGATGAAGTCGTTGACGTAGGTGCCGCCCCAGGCCGTCGATAGCGTCGTGTCGATATCCGAAAGGCCGATGTTCAGTGCGCTCGCCTTTTCCTGATCGATATTCACGGAATATTGCGGCGTGTCTTCCTGGCCGTTCGGGCGCGTTCCGAGCAGCTTATGGTTCTGTGCGGCTGCCCCAAGCAGCTGATTGCGGGCTGCTATGAGCGCATCATGGCCAGCGCCATTGATATCCTTGATGAAGAAATCGAAGCCGCTCGAGCTGCCGAAGCCGGGGATTGCCGGCGGTGCCAGCGCGAAGACGCTACCGTCCTTGATCTTGGAAAAGGCTCCCATGGCGCGACCGGCGATGGCTTGTGCCTTCGACTGCGGTGTCTTGCGCTGATCGAAATCCTTCAACCTGACGAAGACGAGGCCGACATTCTGGCCCTGGCCGCTGAATCCGAATCCGGCGACCGCGAATGCGCCCTCGACATAGTCCTTCTCGTTGTTGAGATAGTAATCTCTCACCTGGTCGAGCACCGCCCAGGTACGGGAATCCGTGGCGCCTGGAGGCAGCTGGATCGCCGTCAGCAAAATGCCCTGGTCTTCCTCCGGAAGGAAGGAGCTCGGCAGGCGGTTGAACAGGACGGCCACTGCGCCGCCGATCAAGACGAACACCAGCAGGAAGACGATGCTCAGCCGGATCATGCCGTGCACGCCGCGCTGATATCCTCTCGTTCCCCGCTCGAAATTGCGGTTGAACCAGCCGAACACGCCCTTTTCCTTCGCACCATGTTTGGGCTGCCTGAGAATGGTGGCGCACAAGGCCGGCGTGAGGATAAGCGCGACGATGACTGATAGCACCATCGCCGAGACGATCGTCACCGAGAACTGCCGGTAGATGATGCCGACCGAACCGGAGAAGAAGGCCATCGGGATGAACACGGCCGACAAGACCGTGGCGATGCCGATCAGCGCGCCGGTGATTTCCTGCATCGACTTGATCGTCGCCTCGCGCGGCGACAACCCCTCTTCCTCCATCACGCGCTCGACATTTTCGACGACGACGATGGCGTCGTCGACCAGAAGGCCGATCGCCAGCACCATGCCGAACATGGTCAATGTGTTGATGGAATAGCCGAACATCGCCAGCACGCCGAAGGTGCCGAGCAGGACGACCGGGACGGCGAGCGTCGGGATCAGCGTGGCGCGCAGGTTCTGCAGGAAGACGAACATGACGATGAAGACGAGCACGATGGCTTCGAACAGCGTCTTGACCACGTCCTCGATAGAAAGCTTCACGAAGGGCGTCGTATCGTAGGGATAGACGATCTCCACGTTCGGCGGCAGGGTCTCGCTCATATTGCCGATGGCTGTCCGCACCGCTTCGGCCGTATTGATGGCGTTGGCGCCGGAGGCGAGCATCACCGCGAGGCCGGCGGAGGGATGACCGTTATAGGTGGTCGACGTCGTATAGCTGTCTGCTCCGAGTTCCACGGTGGCGACATCGTTGATGCGCACCAGCGAGCCGTCGGACTGGCTTTTCAGGATGATGTTTTCGAACTGCTGCGGCGTCTGCAGGCGGCTCTTTGCGGTGACCGTCGCATTGAGCTGCTGGCCCTTGCGCTGCGGCAAGGCACCCAGCTGGCCAGCCGAGACCTGAGAGTTCTGGGCCTGGATTGCGCTCGTTACGTCGCTCACCATCAGCTGATATTTGGCAAGCTTGTCCGGATCCACCCAGATGCGCATGGCATAGCCGGCACCGAAGATCTGCGTATTGCCGACGCCTTCGATGCGCTTCAGCGTGTCGTTCAGGGTGCTGGAGACGTAATCGGCAAGATCGTTCGAGTTGAGCTTGCCATCCGTCGACACGAAGCCGACGACCATCAGAAAGTTCGAGGTCGATTTCGAAACGGTGATGCCGGTATTTTGAACGGTCTGCGGCAGCTGGGCGGTGACGAGCTGCAGCTTGTTCTGCACCTGCATCTGCGCGACGTCAGGATCGGCCTTGTTGGTGAAGGTCAACGAGATCGAGGCCTGACCCGTCGAGGTCGAGGTCGATGTCATGTAGTCGAGATTGTCGATGCCGGTCATGCCCTGCTCGATGACCTTGGTCACCGAGTTTTCGACGGTTGCGGCGTCAGCCCCGGAATAGGTGGCGCTGATGCTGACTGTCGTCGGGGCGATCTGCGGATATTGCGAAATCGACAGCGTGAAGATCGAAAGTGTGCCCGCCAGCATGATGACGATAGCGATCACCCAGGCGAAGATCGGCCTGTCGATGAAAAAACGAGACATCGTCTAACCTCACTTCTGGACGCCGGAGGCGGCTTTCATATCGGTCTTTTCCAGGCCGGCCTGCTCCGCGGACGGCTTGCTATCGGCGGCAGCCTGCTTCACTTCGCCGGTCGCATCGTCAATCGTTACCGGAGAAACGGTGACTTCCTGACCGTCGCGAACACGCTGGACGCCTTCGACGATCACGCGATCGCCATCGGCAACGCCCTGGTTGACAAGCCAGCTGTTGCCGATGCTGCGTTCCACCTTCAACACCCGCTGCTGCACCTTGCCCTCGGCGGTCACGAACATGGCGATCGGCTCGCCCTTCGTGTTGCGGGTCACGGCACGCTGCGGCACGAGGAAGCTGTTTTCGGCAATGCCTTCCTGAATGGTGGCGCGCACATACATGCCCGGCAGCAGGATGCGATCCGGATTGGGGAAGACGGCGCGCACGGTGATGGTGCCGACCGTTTCCGCAACGGAGGATTCGGCAAATTCCAGTTTGCCGCTTTCCTTGTATTGGCTGCCGTCCTCAAGCGTCAGATGCACGGAAACGTTGTCGCCGCTCGTTTTCAGCCGGCCGTCCGCGACGGCGCGGCGGAATTCGAGCAGGTTGGTGCTCGACTGCGTGACATCGACATTGATTGGATCGAGCTGGCGAATGGTGGTCAGCGCCGTGGTCTGATCGGCAGTGACGAGCGCGCCGACGGTGACGGTGGAGGCATCGACGCGGCCGGAGATCGGCGCTCTCATCTTGGTATAATCGAGATTGATCCGTGCGGTCTCGAGCGCCGCCTTGGCAGAGGCGACATCGGCCTGTGCCTGGACGAGCGTGGACTGCGCGTCATCGAAATCCTGCTTGCTGACCGCGTTCTGGGCGCTCAGGCCCTTGTAGCGGTCGAGCTTGGCCTGGGCGCTGGGCACGGCGCCCTCTGCCTTCTGCAACGAGGCTGCGGCGCTGTCATACGATGCCTGATAAGAGGACGGATCGATCTCATAGAGCACATCGCCTTCCCGGACCTCGCTGCCCTCCTTGAAGTTGCGGCTGCGGATGATGCCGCCAACCTGCGGCCGCACTTCGGCGACGAGGTAGGCGCTGGTGCGGCCAGGCAGTTCGGCGGTGATGGCAACGGATTGCGGATGCAGCGACATCGCGCTCACTTCCGTCTTGACGGCGGGAGCAGTGCTCTGGGCGGAATTCTGCTGGTTGCAGCCCACCAGCAACATCGCGGCGACAATTCCGACGGCGGTCAGCGAGCCGCGGCCAACCGGAAGGCGGGCTGATATCACCGGATATGCGGGTACAGAAGTGGGAGGGGCGAGCTTTCGCACGTTGCTATTTCCTGTTGCCTTATTTATAGTACCAAGTCGTACAGAAAATATTTGTACTGCTTCAAATGTCAATCGTATTCGACTGTTGGGGTCAAGACGGTGTGCTGACAAAGGAACGAGCAGCCAAGGCCGACCAGGTTGCCAAGCGCCGCCCGCGCGGCCGGCCGAAAACCGTGAACGACGATGCGCGCCGCGCGGAGATCGTCGCGGAGGCGCGCGCAACCTTCTATGAGCTGGGTTACGGCGGCACAACCATGGATCTGGTTGCTGCCCGGTGCCGGATTTCGAAGCAGACCCTCTACAGGTTGTTTCCGAGCAAGACCGATCTCTTCGCGGCCATCATCGCCGAGCATCGCGCATCGATGCTGGCCCTGCCGCGGCCTGCAGACGAGAATTTGCCGTTCGACAAGGCGCTCGAACTGATATTCATGATCGACATCGATGAAGATCAGGAGCGCGAACGGGACGCCTTCATTCAACTTGCCATCAGTGAGTCGCAGCAATCTCCGGAAATCGCCAGGCTGCTACATACTTATGGCGCCAGACAATCACAGCAGTTGCTGGCGGATTGGCTTATCGAGCAGCAGCGGCGCGGCTTGATCGAAATTGCCGATGCGGCAAGCGGAGCGCGCATGCTTATGAGCATGATCTTCGATGCGATGATTTCGAGGCCGGGTCGTCCGAAGGATTGGCCGGATCGCGAAACGCGGTTGCGCCATTTGCGCCATTGCATCGGGATTTTTACCGCTGGCGTCCAGCCGCGCAAAGGTGGCTGCTGAAGCGCCGCGATCTTTTGAATTCGCTTCTTTCGTGGGGTTTTGATTTTATGGAGGTCATTGTTGCAAAGCCGCTGCAGGCTTCTGCGCGACATGCTTTTGGTCGGCTGTCCCCGACGATCTTGGTTCACGAAGAAAAATGCCGACATGGCCTGCTGAGCCATACCGGCATCATTCCGTATCCGGCAAAGGCCGGGATTACTTTAATTCAGTGTGCCACCACGTTTGCCGTGTCCGTTCCCTCTTCGAACAAGGGATTGGGCAAGCCATTTTCATACATTTCCTGCAGCACGGCCCCAAGCGCCAAGTCCAGGCACCAGACCGGGAATTCCGCATTCAGGTTTTTGGCGCTTTGCCGTGCATAAGTGATGAGCCGAGCGATTGAGGCCAGTTCCTTGAGCGAGTCGGGATCCTGGTATGCTGCGTCGATCGGAAGTGCTGCTGTCATTTCGTACCCTCTATTGCCCCCGTTCCCGGCAGACGAATCGTGTCTGGCCGGAAACATGAGCAAACCGTAACGGATGTTTTGCAGCTTGGCGCGTGACATGCAGCGTGACACGATGCGTGATTGCTGCAAAATTTTGCTTTTGCAATTTCAAGGCGTGAAATACGGCATGCAAGGAGTAGGAGGGCGCTTCGCGTCGACCATTTGCGCGCAAAATCCGCTATGCTTCCACCATCAGCGTGATTTTGGTGCCGCCTGGATGTCAATCTTGGCGGCCCGCTTCGCGCCGATGCCAGGCTAGACGGACTGGAATTTTCGGGGAGAGTTCAGGACCCAAAGAGAGTCGCGATCCTTCGGATTCGCTCCTTGCGCTTAAGGGCCTTGATCTCGCGCATGTCGTCCTCGCAAAACCGCTGCGCACTTTTGCGCAAAATGCTTTAGTTGCGCAAGCCGACCGATGCGTTCGTTGCGCGCGGAAGGTGGTCCGGCAGCGCATCGGAAGTACTTGCCAGCGATTTGATCAATGTCAGCACGGACTGGCGAATGCTTGGATCGTTGATTTTCATGAACGCCTTGTTGAGGCTCAGGCCTTCTTTGGACGTCAGGAAATCCGACAGATCCTCCAGCCCATTGATTGCGCCGAGGCCGTCGGTGTTCAGCGGCTGCGAATTGTCTTGCTGGAAGAAGAAGGCAACCGGTACGGCGAGCACGCCGGCAATGGCCTGCAGTCGGCTGGCACCGATGCGATTGGTGCCTTTTTCGTATTTTTGCACCTGCTGAAACGTCACGCCGATCTGTTCGGCAAGCCGCTCCTGGCTCATGCCAAGCATAAGACGGCGCGTGCGGACGCGAGAGCCTACATAGGCGTCGATCGGGTTCGGTACTTTTGCACTCACTGCGCAATCTCCTTATTCAAATAGGGCTGGCGGATTACACCATACTTTGGCCCTTAACGACAAAGGGCGCGTGCTCTATCTGCCCGCGAAATGTGCGTTAAATGTGGGTGGAGCTCAACTAAAAGTCTTTTTATATTACGTTTTGTGACTCCGTACACGCATAAACCGCAGAAAAGCTGATTCGCGTCAATGCGGATTGAAGACCGAGGACGGCTTGCAATTATAGACAGGACAGGCCGGGTTATCTTTCGTCGGGACGTAGCTGCGGCTGGCATAGTCGGAGATGTCGCATTGCCCGCGGCCAGCCACATAGCGGTCGTAGAGAACGGGGCCGCCACGGGACGATGGATAGCGCAATATCACCGCGCGTTCGGCGGCAATCAGTTGCTGCACCGATGCGCAAGTCTTGCCGAGCGACTCATAGCGGGAAATTGCCGATGCCGGCCCGGCTATCGCCATCACCGTCGGAATAAGGGCTGCGGCAATGATCCTCATCGATGGTTCCTCTCAGCGAAAGCGCTGAACCTAAAATAGTCGCGATACGAGAAATGCCAAGATGCAATGACGCTTCCCGTTGTGCGGCTGTCTGCTTTTACATTGTTCTGGTGCCGACAGTCGCAGCCGTCCTGAAGTAAATTGCCAAATGGGGCGACGAGTTGCTTTCAGCTCAATGAAAGGTTGGGCGTGCATGTCTTTTCCGCTTCAGGAGGAAGCGCGTGCCGTGCCGTTATCAATCGGCGCCGGTACACAAATGGAGAGGAGGACTTCATGCGTGCATCCAGCATTCTCAGATATTCCGCGATTTTTTCCCTTGCGATAGCTGCAGCCGGATTTGCTGCCACTGTGGCCAATGCCGCTGACAAGATTTCCATCATGGTGGGCGGCTATGAGAAGCAGATCTATCTGCCGGCCAAGCTTGCCGAAGGGCTTGGCTATTTCAAGGAACAGGGGCTGACCGTCGAACTTCTCAATGAGCCTGCAGGCGTCGATGCGGAAAACGAAATGCTGGCAGGCGCCGTTCAGGGCGTCGTCGGCTTCTACGATCATTGCATCGACCTTCAGGGCAAGGGCAAATTCGTCGAATCCGTCGTGCAGTTCAGCCAGGCACCGGGCGAAGTCGAGCTGGTGTCGGCCAAGCATCCGGAAATCAAATCTGCCGCCGATTTCAAGGGCAAGAGTCTGGGCGTCACCGGCCTCGGTTCGTCGACCAATTTCCTGACGCAGTATCTGGCCATCAAGGCCGGCCTAAAGCTGGGCGAATTCACCTCCGTTCCGGTCGGTGCCGGTCAGACCTTCATCGCTGCCATGCAGCAGGATGCCATTCAGGCCGGCATGACGACCGAGCCGACGGTCTCGCGTCTCTTGAAGACCGGCGAGGCCAAGGTTTTGATCGATATGCGCACGATGGGCGGAACAAGAGCCGCTCTGGGTGGGACCTATCCTGCCGCGTCCCTCTATATGCAGGAGTCGTGGGTCAAGGATCACAAGGCGGAGGTGCAGAAGCTTGCGAACGCTTTCGTCAAGACGCTGCATTTCATCAACACCCATTCGGCCGCTGAGATCGCCGACAAGATGCCGAAAGATTTCTATGTCGGCGATAAGGACGGCTATGTGAAGGCGCTCGAAAACGGCAAGGCCATGTTCACCGCCGATGGTGTGATGCCCGAAGATGGCCCGAAAACCGTTCTTGCTGTACTTTCCGAATTCTCGAAGAATGTGCAGGGCAAGTCGATCGATCTGTCGAAGACCTATACGACCGAGTTCGTCAAGAACGCTAAATAGCGCGCGATAGCGTTTCCGGCGCCGGCGGTATAGTCCAGCCGCCGGCATCCGCGTTCATAAAATCACAATGTTCCCTCGCAGGGTTGCGCACTGAAAGCTGACTGAAAGGTTGCCCGCGCTAGTCTCGCTGAGCTTCGTGGAGGAAGCGCCTTTCCAGAGCGTCGTGTGGCGCAAGAATAAAACAGGAGGAGACATTGATGCGTCCATCGCGCACCTTTTTTCATACCGTAGCCCTTTCCCTCGTCATGACTGCTGCTTCGCTTGCAGCCACGGCCGCCAATGCTGCCGACAAGATTTCCATCATGGTGGGCGGCTACGAAAAGCAGATCTATCTGCCGGCCAAGCTCGCCGAATCCCTCGGCTACTTCAAGGATGAAGGCCTCGAGGTCGAGCTTCTCAACGAATCCGCCGGCGTCGACGCCGAAAACCAGCTGCTGGCAGGTGCCGTTCAGGGCGTCGTCGGCTTCTACGATCACTGTGTCGACCTGCAGGCCAAGGGCAAGTTCATCAAGTCCGTCGTGCAGTTCAGCCAGGCACCGGGCGAAGTCGAGCTGGTTTCGGCCAAATATCCGGATATCAAGTCCTTCGCCGACCTGAAGGGCAAGCGTGCTGGCGTCACCGGCCTCGGCTCGTCCACCAACTTCCTGACGCTCTATATGGCGTCGAAGGCGGGCCTCTCCCCGGCTGACATCACGCCGGTTCCGGTCGGTGCCGGCCAGACCTTCATCGCCGCCATGCAGCAGGATGCCATCCAGGTGGGCATGACCACCGAGCCGACGATCTCGCGCCTGCTGAAGACCGGCGAAGCCAAGATCCTCGTTGATCTGCGCACGCTGAAGGGTACCGAGGAAGCGCTCGGCGGTACCTATCCGGCTGCTTCGCTCTATATGGATGCCGCATGGGTCGACGCCCATAAGGAAGAAGTGCAGAAGCTTGCGAACGCCTTCGTCAAGACGCTGCGCTTCATCCATTCGCATTCCGCCGCTGAAATTGCCGAGAAGATGCCGAAGGACTTCTACGTCGGCGACAAGGAAGGCTACATCAAGGCTCTCGACGCCGGCAAGGAAATGTTTACGGCCGACGGCGTGATGCCGGAAGATGGTCCGAAGACGGTTCTCGCCGTGCTCTCGCAGTTCTCCAAGAACGTCAAGGGCAAGACGATCGACCTGTCGAAGACCTACACGACGGAATTCGTGAAGAACGTCAAGTAAGCAGTCATGACGCCGCTTCCGGCAGTTTCCGGAAGCGGCGGTCTAAGAGACTTCGCAGTTCACTGGGCTTTGCGTGCACGCCCTAAAGGCACGCGTCAGGATCAGCACCATGCAACAGGATGAACGCCGTACCCCGGCGATCGAACTCATCAATGTCAGCCGCCGTTTCGTATCGCCGACCGGCAAGTCGCTGACCGCACTGCGCGATTTCAATATGACCGTCGAGCGCGGCGAATTCGTCGCGGTTGTCGGGCCGACGGGCTGCGGCAAGTCGACGACGCTCAATCTCGTCACTGGCCTTGCCAAGCCGAGCGCGGGCGAAGTCCGCCTGATGGGCGGCCCGGTCGACGGCATCGACCGGCGCGTCGGTTTCGCCTTCCAGACGGATGCGCTCTTTCCCTGGCAGAATGTCATCGAAAACGTCATGGCCGGCCCGCTGTTCCGCGGCAAGTCGAAGGCCGAGGCTGAGAAGATGGCCAAGGACTGGCTCGCCCGCGTCGGCCTTTCAAAGTTCCTGCACCACTATCCGCATCAGCTGTCGGGCGGCATGCGCAAGCGCGTCTCGCTGGCGCAGACCTTCATCAATGAGCCGGAAATCCTGCTGATGGACGAGCCTTTCTCGGCGCTTGACGTACAGACGCGCACGGTCATGCATGAGGAGCTGCTGAAGCTCTGGGCCGAGCGCCAGGCCTCGGTCGTCTTCGTGACACACGATCTCGAAGAGGCTGTCGCGCTCGCCGACAAGGTCTATGTCCTGACGGCCGGGCCGGCGACGGTGAAATCGGTCTACACGATCGACCTGCCGCGCCCGCGCGTCGTCTCGGAAATCCGTTACGAGCAGAACTTCATCGATTATTGCAAGACGATCTGGGACGACCTGCGCGAAGAAGTCGAAACCAGCTATCGCCGTGCCGCGGAAGCGGCATAAGGGAGGATTGATCATGGCAAACACAGCTCTCGAAGCAGGCAATGCCCCGATCTTCCGCGCCGGCACCTCGGACGCGGAAATCGAAGCCGCAGCACTGAAGGCGCTCGCTCGTCGCAAGTATGTCGTCAAGGCATGGCAGATCGGCATTTTGCTTGCCATCCTCGGCCTCTGGCAGCTCGCCTCCGACCTGCACTGGATCGATCCGTTCTTCTATTCTAGCCCCTATGGCATCGCGCTGCGCCTCTGGGAGTGGATCGTCGACGGCACCGAGAGCGGCTCGCTCTGGTATCACCTCGGTGTCACCATGGAAGAAGCGCTGATCGGCTTTATCATCGGCTCTGTGACCGGCGTCCTTGTCGGCGTCGCCCTTGGCCGCAACAAGCTCGCTTCCGATATCCTCTCGATCTACATCAAGGCGATCAACTCGATCCCGCGCGTCGTTCTCGCGCCGATCTTCGTGATGATCATGGGTCTCGGCCTGGCGTCGAAGGTGGCGCTGGCCTTCATCATGGTGTTCTTCGTCGTGTTCGCCAATGCCTTTCAGGGCGTTCGCGAAGCCGACCGCAACATGATTGCGAATGCCCGCATTCTCGGTGCTTCCAACTGGCAGGTCACCCGCAAGGTGATTTTGCCGTCGGCGATGAGCTGGATTTTTGCAAGCCTGCACATCTCCTTCTCCTTTGCCATCATCGGCGCCATCGTCGGTGAGTTCGTCGGATCGCTGGCCGGCATCGGCTACCTGATCTCGATTGCCAAGGGCACCTATGACGCAGCCGGCCTCTATGCCGCGATCATCCTGGTGATGATCGTCACGCTCGGCGCCGAATATGTGATGACGCTCATCGAAAACCGCATCACCCGCTGGCGTCCGCAGCAGAGCCTCGACACGCATTAAGCGTTGCTTTTCTGGCACCTCCCAAGGCCAGGGGCCGGGCGTTTCGCCCGGCCTTTTTTGTTGGTCAGAAGACAGGGCCATCCTCGCCCTTCGAGGCTTCGCTCCTCAGGGTGAGGATGGAGTGCGCGCCGCATCGTATAGCTAGTTTAGCATGCAGTCTTGCCCAGAAAGTTAGCTCTCATGGTGAGGAGGCCTGCAGGGCCATCTCGAACCACGAAGGGCGGGTGGTGGGCAACCGGGCCTCGTGCCTCAAACAGCCGGCAGCCGCACGCTGACCAGCAGCCCGCCGCCGGATGCGTCGCCAAGCGTGACCGAGCCGCCGGCGCCATCGACGACTTCGCGGACGATGGCGAGGCCGAGG
The DNA here is from genome assembly GCF_027109195.1 of Rhizobium sp. AG207R. Lineage (NCBI taxonomy): Bacteria > Pseudomonadati > Pseudomonadota > Alphaproteobacteria > Hyphomicrobiales > Rhizobiaceae > Rhizobium > Rhizobium sp. AG207R. Next base: position 280,301 of record NZ_JAEPVT010000003.1, on the reverse strand, counting down.
CCGCTGCCCTCCGGTTCGGTGCCCATGATGCGATAGAAGCGTTCGAAAACCTGCGTGCGTTCGGCTTCCGGGATGCCCGGCCCGTTGTCTTCGACCCATAGCAGAGCCGTATCGCCTTCCCGACTGACGCCGACCGTCACGCGGCCGCCCGGCTGCGTGTAGCGCAGCGCATTGTCGACGAGATTGACCAGCATTTCGCGCAGCATGGTGCCGTCGCCTTCGATATGGACCGCCGTTTCATCCGCCTCGAGCCCAAGGTCGATATTGCGCCGCAGGGCTTCCTCGGCGAGCGTTTCCAGCACGCGCCGGGCCGTTTCCGCCAGATCGATCGTATCGCTTCGTGGCCGGCGGCTGCCGGGCTCAGCGCGTGAAAGCGTCAGGAGCTGGCTGGCAAGCCGCGTCACCTGCCGGGTGCTGGACCGCAATGCCGTCAGCGCCTCGTCGCGCCTGACATTGTCGGTTTCACGGGCAGCAAAGCTTGCCTGCGTCGAGATCAGGGCGAGCGGTGTCCGCAGCTGGTGAGCGGCATTCGAGACGAAGCGACGCTGCGCCGCCATCTGGTTCTGCACCCGCTCCATGTGGTCGTTGAGGGCGTGGACGAGCGGCCGAAGCTCATTCTGCACCATGTGAGGGTCCAGCGGATCGAGGCGCTGCCGTCCGCGTTCGCGCACGGCATCACGCAGCCGAAGCACGGGAGCAAGCCCGCGCTGCAAGCCGATGATGGTCACCAGCCCGGCAAGCAGGACAAGCGCGAGCTGTTTGGTGAAATCCGACAGCCACAGCCTGCGGCGCATGGCATACTGGCTGTTATGGGTAACGGCAACGGTGACGGAAATCGTGCTGTCCTGATCGAGGCCAACAACCGGGTGGCTCAGCATGAGTACGCGGACGCCATCGGTCCGAAATGTCATGTCCTCGCCGCTAAAATCCCGTTTCGGCCGTGGCAGATCGGGAAAACCGGCGATGAGGTTCCCCCACGCCGTGACCACCTGATAGAAGACGCGGTCGCCATAGCCGGTGTCGAACATTTCCAGCGCTGCCGGGGGAATATCGATCTGCACGGTGCCGCTGCCGTCGACATGCGTCGCTTCCGCGATGACGCGGGCCGAGGCGAGCAGCGTGCGGTCGGTGACAAGATCGGCCGTCGCATCGGCCGAACGGAAGCTTAGATAAAGGTTGATGCAGATCGCGCCGATCAGGGTCAATACGACCCAGGCAAACAGCTGCGCGCGCAGGCTCGTCGTCAGCGCGCGAAGGCTGCGGCCGACGATTCTCTTCGACGCAGGGGCTTCATCATTGCGCATGGCGAAGGAGGTAACCCAAGCCGCGCAGTGTCGCGATCTGCACGGAGCTGCCTTCGAGCTTCTTTCGGACGCGATGCACATAGATCTCGATGGCGCTGGTATCGGCGAGATCGTCGAAGCCGAAGACGCTTTCCGAGAGCGTCGCCTTGGTGACGGTCGTGCCGGCTTTCATGACGAGATGTTCGAGCACTGCATGTTCGCGCGGCGTCAGCGCCAGCGATTCGCCGGCCAGATAGAATTGCCGCGTGCCGCCATCGAACACCAAGTCGCCGACGGCGATCTCCGGCGCGGCGCGATCGTGGCCGCGGCGGACGGCCGCGCGTATGCGGGCTTCCAGCTCGGCAATCTCGAAAGGCTTGGCGAGGTAGTCGTCGGCGCCGCTGTCGAGGCCGGCGACCCGGCCGTCGAGACTGGCATTGGCCGTCAGGATGATGACCGGCACCTTGTTGCCGCTCTGGCGCAGCCGCTTGAGCAGCGTCAGCCCGTCCATTTTCGGTAGCGACAGATCGAGGATGACAATGGCGTAGGCCGCCACTTTCAGCATGTGCTCGGCATCCTCGCCATCATAAGCGATGTCGACGACATACTGCGCCTGACGCAGCGCCTTGCCGAGCCAGGACGCCAGTTCGCGGTTGTCTTCGACGATCAGGAGCCTCATGAAGCGACTATACAGCAAGTGTCGGATATGGCGAACAATTCCGGCGGTTTTCCAGTCAGTGGATCATCGGTTGGCGAGCCTTAGGCCCATCTCACGGACCTCCCTCAGATAGACCTTGCGCGCATAGGGCGGGGTCAGATTGTGGTCGGCTTCGGGAATGATGGTGAGGCGTATATCCGGAAAATGCTTCAGGCCCGCGCCGTTTTCGCCGAACTCGTCATGCAGGTGATCGAGGCCGATATCATGGGCGCTGTAGATCAGGGACATGTCGACGCCGCGTTTGGTAAGCGTTCGGAAACCACCCAGCACAGGTCCTTGAGCCGCAGCAAAGATGGGGAACGTACCGAGCAGGTGGCGAGCCGTCCGTATCGCCCGCCGTCCGAGCCCGGTCGCCATGTTGCATATGGCGCTCCTTGCATCGATCTGGCCGCCGAAGAGCCGCTTCAGCGTTTCCATCTGCAGGAGTTTGCGCCCGTAGGTTTCGAGCGATCGGGGAGCGAAGCGCAGCGCTTCATCGACCGATCGACTCTCGTCCCAATGGAAGCTGTAGGGATTGACCGTGATGAGGCCGCGGCAGCGCACATCGCGTAACGCTGCCTGAAAGGCGAGATAGCCGCCGCTGCAGCGTCCTACCACATAGGCTGGCAGCAAGCCCCGCTTCTCCAGAAAGTCCAATGCCTCAATAACATCGAGATGCTGGTCGCGGGAATAGAGCACCTGCTCGGGTGCCCCGGAAAGCGGCGGGCTGTCGCCGACATTGGCCGTATCGAAACGCAGCGAGGCAATGCCGTCCTGGGCAAGCGCACGTGCCATGGTGACCGACATCCGGCCCCAGCCCGCATGTCGGTCATAGGCTGTCGTCAGGAGCAGGGCGGTCGCGCCCGTTCGGGCACCCTGCGGCTCGCAGAGAATGCCGAACAGTCGATTGTCCGCGCCGAAACGCAGCGGCGTCTCGCGAAAGCCTTCGCCGATGAGAGCTTCCGCGACCGGCGGCGTAAGATCGGGCGATGCGATTTCAGTGGTGTTGCCCGCGATCGACCGCACCCATTCGGCTATTTTCCGGCGGGCCGCCGTCGGCATGGTGGCGATGGTCGGGTTCGAGACGAGATCGTCGTAACCATCAAAGGAGGCCTGCGTGACCCGGGGGCCGAGCGTTTCGAGATGACGCGCGAAATCGTCGTCTCCCGGGCGGCCCGGGCGTGTCAGTATCAAGCAATTCGGCGTGGCCAGTCGATCAAGCGTCATGAGGTTCAGCTTCCTGACCGCATCGGCGGCGCTATCGGGCATGCGCAGGCTGGCGACGGTGACGCCCTCGGTCTGACGCTGCGCTTCGGAAAGCCCCATGCTTTCATCGATCATCTTCGACCAGACGGTCAGTTCGCGCAGATAGGCGCGGCCAGAGATGACGGGCGCGAGAAAGGCTATGCCGTCGATGCCGGCAAGCCGCTCGGCGAGAGCAGTGGCGATGGTCCCGCCGAGACCCTGGCTGACGAGCATCAGCCGCTCACAGCCGGAAAGCGCTTTCAACTGTGTAGCGGCGGCCAGCGCGGTTTCATGCCACGGCGACAGACCTTCGCCCGCATCGACGATATCGAGCGCATCGCCGGTGCCGGCATAATCGAAGCGCAGACTGGCGACGCCGATCTCGGCAAGATCCTCGGCCAGAATCCGCCAGAACTTGCGCAGGCACATTTCCTCGAAGCCCCAGGGGCTGAGAAACAGGGCGGCGGTGTTGCGCGAAGGTGCCATGGCCGATGTGAACAGGCCGACCGTTCCGGCGAAGGTTACCGGGGCCGCTGCCGATCTCGACTGCCTTCCTTTGTCTTCTTCCTCGGCGGCTCCCCAACCAGCCATGCTAGTCTCCTCACATTCGGCGTGGGGCCAATAGGGCCAGAGCCTGAGTGGCAATCGGATTGATACGTGCAGGCAACCGCGTCGCGATCTTCTGCATGACCTCGATATCTTCGGCTGGAACGGCTTTCAGCATTCTGAGCGCAATGCCATAGGCCAGAGCGCCGGCGATGATGGCGCCCACGAGACCTGCGACACCGGTCAGCGCCTGAACGAAACCATAGGCTGCAACCGCGCATAGAATGGCAGCAACCGTAACTTTTGCAAGGTTGATGAGCATACCGCGCGTCGATCCTTCGAATTCCATGCGGCGTACCGTCATCAGGCACAGGGCGACAAAGGCGAGCAGACGAACCAGCGCCGCACCCTCGCCTCCGAAAAAGGGTACGGCGATGACGCAGCCGATGACCATGATGACGCTGGCGATGACGCCGAGGACGGTGCGTTCGCGCACGCGATCCAGCGAATAAAGATATTGCGTGCAAATCTGCATGAAGACATAGGGCACCGCGGTCAGGGACAGCAGCGCCACCATGCCGCCGCTCGGCGCAAAGGCCGGGCCGAAGATCGTCACGACAAGCTCCGGCGAAATGGCGGCAAGTCCGAAGCTCATCGGCAGGGTGATATAGGCTATGCTGCGCGCCACGCCGGCAAAGACCTCGACCGGCAGCTTGTCCGATGCCCGGGCATGCATCTGTTCGGAATAATAGGGCAGAAGGCTGCCGCTTAATTGTACGGGCAGCTGCAGTGCGAGATTGGCGAGCGAGAGGCCGACGGCATAAAAGCCGACCGCTTCGATGCCCCAGTAGCGCTGCAGGAAGACGAGTTCGATACGATTGAGAAAAATCGAGCTGTTGATGAGTTCGATCGAGAGGATGAGCGACGAGCCGATGAGAGCGGAAAGGCCGACGCCGCAGCTGTTCTTGCGCGCGATCGCAATCCTGAGCGTCGCGATGAACATCGGCAGCTGCCCAATCGCATAGCCGGCGAGCGCGCCGCTGACGCCGAAGAAGATCGCTCCCGCAAGGACGGTAACGAGCTGCAGCGCCGAACTTATTATGGTGATGCGCAGGAAAGCGCCGACTTGCTGCTCGCCGATCAGATAGTTCTTGCTGTAGGCGCCGAGAGACTGAAGAACGAAGAATACGCCCGTGATCACAATGACTTCGGATGCATCGCCCGCCCAATGCAGCCGCTCCGTATCCCAATAATAGGCGGCGTAGCCTGCAAGCAGGATCACGGTTGCGAGAATCGTCGGCTGCAGAAGATACGCGGCAAAACCAAGCCGTTCTTCGGTAGAATAGCCGTTCCCCTTCAGCTGGGGCAGAATGCGCAGCAGGGTAACGCCGGCGCCGAGCTCGGCGATCAGTGCTCCCGTCGTCGTCAGCCACAGAGAAAAGGCGATGATGCCGTTGGCCTCGGGGCCCAGCAGGCGCGCCGCTATGATCGAACATGCAAAGCCGGTCGCAAGCAGGGTCAATCCCGCCGCCGCGTTCAAAACCGAATTTGCCATTATGCTCTTCGTCATGAAGATAGACCGCTCCTCAAACTGCCGGAACCTACCGCACATGTCCGGCTTTTCGTGGGGATAGCGTCAGCTCTATTTCATATGCCTTAATATTTAGGGTTTAATGCTGCGCTAAGTTCGTTTTTTACTTCGGCTAATATTCTTTCTCTCTGATATTGGCCGCTCGAGGGCTTGTGCGGAGGGTTTCATTGTTCAGCCTTATCGTCTGCACGATCGATCGTTTCGATCAGCTGGAGCGGCTATTCCGTTCGCTGGTGGGGCAGAGTCATAAGGATTTCGAGGTCATCGTCGTCGATCAGAACCTCGACGACCGGCTGCGCGAGCTTATCGACCGCTTTTCCCCCTCCTTCCTCATTCGTCACGTCCGTTCGCCGAAGGGACTTTCGCGGGCGCGCAACAAAGGCATGGCGGTTGCGGAGGGCGATTACGTCTGTTTTCCCGACGATGACTGCTGGTACGAGGCCGATACGCTTTCGACGGCCGCGACTTTGTTTGCCGAGCACCCCGACCTCGCGATCGTCACCGGCCGAACGCTTGATGCCCAAGGTCTTGCCTCCGTCAGCCCGACGGGTGAGACGCGGCTTGCCCTGACCCGGTGGAACTATCTGAGGTGCGGCAATTCCAATGGCATCTTCGTGCGCCGTGCGGCCCTGGTCGATATCGGTGGTTTCGACGAGGATCTCGGCGTCGGCTCGGAATCGCCGTTCCAGAGCGGCGAAGAGGCGGATTTCCTGCTTCGCGCGCTTGGCGCCGGCAGACAAGCGATGTTCTTTCCCGAGCTCATCGTCCATCACGATCAGGTCACGAGCGAATACGGGCCGCGGCAGGTGGAGCGTGCGCGCAAATATGGGCGCGGCTTCGGCGCGCTGATGCGCAAGCAGGCCTTTCCCTTGTATTATGTCAGCTATCGCCTGTTTCGCCCGGTCGCCGGCTGGCTGGCGGCGCTGGCGCGATTCAACCTTGATGCGGCCCGCTACAAGCGCGCCTGGCTGGTGGGGATTCTGGAAGGTTACGCCGCCTGGCCGCGCTGGCGCAGGAACTGAGGCGACTTGCCTTTCGGCGTCAGGGTTTCCGCATAGATATCCATATAGCGCTGGGCGACCTCGTCCCAGGCATAGGCACGGGCATCGCGCAACAGCTCCTGTCGCAGGCTCAGGTCGTCGCCCTGTAGGCGCTCAAAGGCGGCGGTCAGCGCATCGGCGGCAGCTTCCGGATTGGAGAAATCCGAGAGCATGAGGGCCGGGTGGGTTTCGGCCATCGCCTTATAGGCCTCGTTGGCGTTCAGCACCGGCAGCAGGCCGGCGCTCATCGCTTCGATCGCCACGAGACCGAAGCCTTCGTACTCGGAGGCCGAGGCGAAGAGCGATGCGCGGGCGATGATGTTGCGGATCGAGCCTTCGTCGATCGAGACATGCAGCGCGACATTGCGCTCCAGATTGCGAACGGCAATTTCCTTTTCCAGCATTGCCCGGTCGAGATCCGATTCGGCGCCGATAATGTCGAGATGCCAGTCCTCATGGCGGCCTGCCAGCACCTTCATGACGTCAAGCAGATGATCGAGTCGCTTGTTGATCGAGAAACGGCCTATCGTGACGATGCGGCGACGTGCTTCCAAAGCGGCGCAATTGGAAAACTTGCCGACATCGGCGCCGTTTTCGATCAGGTGCACGCGGCTTTCGGCAATCTGCGCAAAGAGCCGCGCGTCGGACTGGCTGCAGCAGATGAGAGAGGCATAACCGAGCGCGGAAAGCCGCGTTGCCGTGTTGAACCAGACCTTCTTGATGGCCGCATATTTCTGCGTGTGGAAGAAGCCGCCATGGGTGGTGGCGACCATGGGCCGTCCGTGCATCAGCTTGCCCCAGGCCAGCGCATCGAAGAAGAAATCGACGGCGTGGACATGAACGAGGTCGGCATCGGCCAGATGGCGGAAAACCTTGGGCGCCAGCGGATATCGGCTGGAGCCGGACCAGGGAATGCGGACGATTTCGATGCCGTCGATGGTCTCGCTTTCGGCAAGTTCCCGGCCGGGATCGGAAAATAGGCTGTTGCAGGTGACGACGCGGACGCGATAGCCGCGAGAAACCAGCTGGCGGCACAGATTGGCAACGACATCTTCAAGGCCGCCCTTGTTCGGCAGGAACTGACGCACGACATGCACGATCAGCGGCCCGGCCTGCTTGTTTGCCTGAATATCCGCAACAGCCGATGTCATCGATCCACCCTCGACCCCAATGCCGCGCCATGCACCGGCAATCCGGCGCTGCAGCGCGCCGCCCGTTGATCAGTTGGCAAAGCAGATCATCGGGTCGGTTAAAAAGGGTTTAATTCTGCGCAGAAAGCCCAGCGGTTTCGGACAAGAGGGTTAATGTCGGGCCGATTTGCGGAGTGGGAGGAGCTTGTCTGGTGGATGTGCGGTGGCGCGACACCATGATTGTCGGTTGCTCCTGTGACCTGCCCCTCACTCCCGCCCTCTCCCCGCTTGCGGCAGGGCTATCGCATATGGAGGCGGACGAGCACCATAAGCTTCTTCTCCCCTTGGGGAGAGGTGGCCCGAAGGGTCGGATGAGGGGGTTATCGATTTGAATTCATGGATTTTGGTGGTCTTGGCAGGCACCCCCTCATCCGCCTGTCGGCACCTTCTCCCCGCTGGGGAGAAGGAGGACGGCGGCGATCTCCGCTCATATGCGATAGCCCTGCCGCAAGCGGGGAGAGGGCTAGATGAGGGGCAATCCCGCGAATGTGACTTCAATTGCGACCCGAGTCCAAGCCTCTCAAAACGCTCGGAAGGTCAGCGTCGTCAGCGAGCGGACGATGCCCGGGATATTGGCGATGTGGTCGTTGATGAACTTGCCGATATCCTGCTCTTCGGCGATGTAGACCTTCATCAGCAGGTCGTAGTCGCCGCTGGTGGAATACAGTTCCGAAACAAGCTCCGTCTGGTAGATCGCATCGGCGACCTCATAGGTCTTGCCGGGGGCGCATTGGAGCTGAACGAAAATGGGCTTCATGAGAATGTCCTGCTTCTGTCTGCCGCCGCCATAGCGGCCGGCTTTTCCCTATCATGGTCGAAAGCGCCTTCGCCATGCAAGTTTTTCTCCAGAGCCGATGATTTTTTGGCATCATGCCATGTCCATCGGATGTTGCTCTTGCCGCTTCCGCAATTTCGAGCATGGCGCTAGATTGGCGCGATTATCTCTGTCGATTGGACCGATTTCATGCTGAATGACCCGCGCTCTCACGGTCTTTGGGAAAAGACCGCTCCCCCACCGCCGGCAACCAAGCCGCTTTCCGGTGATATCAATGCCGATGTCGTGGTGGTCGGGGGCGGCTATACCGGTCTTTCGACGGCGTTGCATCTGGCGGAAGCTGGTACCAGCGTCGTGCTGCTGGAAGCCAATGAAATCGGCTTTGGCGGCGCGGGCCGCAATGTTGGCCTCATCAATGCCGGCATGTGGGTGATGCCGGACGATTTGCCCGGCGAACTCGGTGCCGTCCACGGCGAGCGACTGCTCGATCTGCTCGGCAACGGGCCGAAGCTGGTTATGGAGCTGATCGACAAGCATGGCATCGCCTGCGAACTCGAACGCAACGGCACACTGCATTGCGCTGTCGGGCCGGAGGGGCTGAAGGAAATCGAAGAGCGGGCCCGGCAATGGGAAAAGCGCGGTGCGCCGGTCACGGTATTGGATTCGCGGGAGACGGAGCGCCGGGTCGGCAGCTCGGCCTACACCGGGGCGTTGCTCGACATGCGCGCCGGCACGCTGCAGCCGCTTGCCTATGCGCGCGGCCTTGCCCATGCCGTCGTCAAAGCCGGCGTTGCCATTCACACCGGCAGCCGGGTGACATCGACGGAAAGAAGCGGTGCGAAATGGGTGGTTTCGACCGAGCGCGGCAAGGTGAGCGCCGACTGGATCGTGGTGGCTACGGACGCCTACAGCACCGGCCCGTGGGAAAAGGTTCGGAACGAACAGGTGCATCTGCCCTATTTCAATTTCGCTACCGTCCCGCTCGGCGACAACTTGCGCAAATCCGTGCTGCCGGGGCGTGAAGGCGCCTGGGATACCAAGGAAGTGCTCTCGTCCTTCCGTATGGATCAGGCCGGCCGGCTCGTATTCGGCAGCGTCGGCGCGCTGCGCAACACCGGTCTTGCCATCCACAAGAATTGGGCTCGGCGCTCGATCAGGAAACTCTTTCCGCAGCTTGGCGACATTCAATTCGAATGCGAATGGTATGGCAAGATCGGCATGACCGACAATGCGCTGCCGCGCTTCCACAAGCTGGACCGGAATGTCGTCGGTTTCTCAGGCTATAACGGCCGCGGGATTGCGCCCGGCACAGTGTTCGGCAAGGTGCTTGCCAGCCATATCCTGGGGCAGATTTCCGAGGCCGATCTGCCGCTGCCGGTAACCGATATCGTCGAGCCGAGCTTCAGGGCGGCAAAGGAAATGTGGTACGAGGCCGGTGCCCAGGCCGCGCATTTCGTCGGTGCCCGGGTGTAAAATAATCCAACAGGCATTACGGGAAGAGGAAACAAGATGATCGCGACATCAGATCTTGCTGCCGAAACCAAGACAATACTGACGGAACTTGCCGTATCGGCCGATCGCTACACCGGCGGAACGCTGGTCGTCACCTCACCGGTCACCGGCGCCGAGATCGGTCGGCTGAAGGAGCATTCGACTAATGAGGCGAAGGCTGCGATCGCGGCGGCACACGACGCGTTTCTTATCTGGCGCAATGTGCCGGCGCCGAAGCGCGGCGAGCTGATCCGCCTGCTTGGCGAGGAGCTGCGCGCCGGCAAGGCGGCCCTTGGGCGTCTCGTCTCGATCGAAGTGGGCAAGATCACCTCCGAGGGCCTCGGCGAAGTGCAGGAGATGATCGATATCTGCGATTTCGCCGTCGGTCTCTCGCGCCAGCTTTATGGTCTCACCATCGCTACGGAGCGCTCCGAGCACCGGATGATGGAAAGCTGGCATCCGCTGGGCGCGATCGGCATCATCTCGGCCTTCAACTTCCCCGTCGCGGTCTGGTCGTGGAATGCGGCGCTTGCCATGGTCTGCGGCAACTCCACCATCTGGAAACCGTCGGAGAAAACCCCGCTGACGGCGCTTGCCGTGCAGGCCCTGTTCGAAAAGGCGCTGAAGCGCTACGTCGCCGAGGGCGGCGAGGCGCCCGCCAATCTTTCGACCCTGCTGATCGGTGGCCGCGATCTTGGCGAGTTGCTGGTCGATCATCGCCAAGTGCCGCTGGTCTCGGCGACCGGATCGACGGCCATGGGCCGCGCCGTCGGCCCGCGTCTTGCAGGCCGTTTCGCCCGCGCCATCCTCGAGCTTGGCGGCAACAATGCCGCGATCGTCTGCCCGACGGCCGATCTCGACCTCACCCTGCGTGGCGTTGCCTTTTCGGCCATGGGCACGGCCGGCCAGCGCTGCACGACGCTGCGCCGCCTCTTCGTCCACGACAGCGTTTACGATCAGCTCGTTCCGCGTCTGCAGAAGGCCTACGGTTCGGTGACGATAGGCAATCCCCTTGAAGCCGGTACTCTGGTCGGCCCGCTGATCGATAAGCAGGCCTTCGACCGCATGCAGGCGGCCCTCGCCGCTGCGAAGGCGGCCGGCGGCACCGTGACGGGCGGCGAGCGCGTCGAAAACGGCTCTGCCGATGCCTTCTATGTCCGCCCGGCGCTCGTCGAAATGCCCGAGCAGACCGGCCCCGTCGAGCAGGAGACCTTTGCGCCGATCCTCTATGTCATGAAGTACAGCGATTTCGACAAGGCGCTGGCGCTGCATAACGCCGTGCCGCAAGGCCTGTCGTCCTCGATCTTCACCAATGACATGCGGGAAGCCGAGACGTTCGTCTCCGCGCGTGGTTCGGATTGCGGCATCGCCAACGTCAATCTTGGCCCCTCCGGTGCCGAGATCGGCGGCGCATTCGGCGGCGAGAAGGAAACCGGTGGCGGGCGCGAGTCCGGATCCGATGCCTGGAAGGCCTATATGCGCCGAGCGACCAATACGATCAATTACGGCCGCACCCTGCCGCTTGCCCAGGGCGTCAAGTTCGACGTGGCATAGCGCGAGAGCCTTGCTGCATTGCGATGGAGAGGATGAAGGCGTAGAAAGCCTTTGTCTTCCCATATGTTTTCAAGGTCTTGTCCCATGCATCTGTTGCTTGCCGAAGCCGAAACATTGGTCATGGAGGCTTTGCAGCGAAACAGGGTAAGTGCGGAGAACGCTCGTTCCGTGGCTGTCGCGCTTGTCGCGGCGGAGGCTGCCGGGCAGAGTGGCCATGGTCTGCGCCGTGTCCCCGCCTATGCCGGTCAGGCCAAGGTCGGCAAGGTCGATGGCTTCGTCACACCGCAGCTGAGCCGGCCCTTTCCGGCCGTGCTGCGCATCGATGCCGGCAATGGCTATGCCTATCCCGCGCTCGATCTTGCTGTTGCCGAGCTTCCGGCCGTCGCCCGCGAACAGGGGATTGCGCTTGCCGCCATCAGCCGCTCCCATCATGCCGGTGTCATGGGCCTGACGGTGGAGCGTTTTGCCGATCAGGGTCTGGTGGCGCTGATGGTCGCCAATGCGCCGGCCTCGATGGCGCCCTGGGGCGGCAAGACACCGGTTTTCGGCACCAATCCGATTGCTTTCGCTGCGCCGCTGCCCGGCGAGGAGCCTGTTGTCATCGACCTGGCGCTGTCGAAGGTGGCGCGTGGCAAGGTGATGGCGGCGCGGCAACAGGGTGCCCCGATCCCGGCTGACTGGGCTTTCGACCGCGAGGGGAGGCCGACCACGGATGCCGAAGAGGCCTTGGCCGGCACCATGATCCCGGCCGGCGATGCCAAGGGTGCGGCACTTGCCCTCATGGTCGAAATTCTGGCCGCCGGTCTGACCGGTGCGAATTACGCCTTCGAGGCTTCCTCGCTCTTTGACGACAAAGGCGCTCCGCCGGCGCTCGGCCAAACGATCATCGCGATCAATCCGGCGGCGACGAGTGCTGCCGATACGGCTCAACGGCTGGCTTTGCTGGCGGGTGAAATCACCCGCGATCCGAATGTCCGCCTGCCGGGTCGGCGCGGGCAGAGTTCGCGGCGTCTTGCGCTGACGGAGGGGATTACTGTCGAGGACGAGGTGATCGCGGCGATCGAGAGGCTTTGAGATGTCAAAGGCGCTGGTCGGGTGAGTGTGTATTTGCCGCGCTTTCAAACACGCCCCTCACCCCAGCCCTCTCCCCGCAGGCGGGGCGAGGGAGTTATCGCGCAAAGCAGCGCGCTACACGGATGAGAGGCAAGCAATTCCAGGAAAAGTGCGTAGCGGTTTTCCGTCCGGAATTGCGAGAGAACAAAGAGATAGAGCATTTCGCGATTCGAAGAAAAGCGAAATGGCTCTAGTTGGCTGGCTCTATCGTCCCCTCGTCCCGCCTGCGGGGAGAGGGCTAGGGTGAGGGGCCAGGCACATCGTCACGACATTGACGGAGACGCCTGACTGCCACCCTCGATCCGCTCTCACGCGATGGCCGGCTTCTCGTTCAGCCAGCCGCCGGTAAAGCCGGCGCGCTCCAGGCCGGTGCGGAGGATCGGCGATTGCCGCATCAGGTTCCAGATCATGCCGGTACGGGCGTTTTCGATCATCATGACCAGCAGGCCCTGGTCGATGGCGACGGAGCGGTCGTCCACCCATCCTTCCGGGCCGGGGCCTTTGACGCTCGGATTGAAGCCGCCGGGGAAACGGCCGTCGAGCAGCAGGTTGGGGTAGGTCGAAAGCAGCGCCCGCGTGCCGTCGAGTGCGGCCTGGCGGTCGAACGCGAGGCAGGACAGCGGTCCCCATGGGGCGATGGTGCCGTCGTCGGGACCGAGCGGGGCGCCGCGGGCGGCATAGCCGAAGACCTTCGGGGCATAGCGCAGGCTGTGCTTGGTGCCTGTCGGGTTCGGGCCGTCGCAGGCGGAAAGGCCCCAGATATCCTTCGTATAGCCGACAAAATGGCCGGGATTGCGCTCGGTATAGTCGCGCTGCACTGATATCGCCGTTTGCGTATTGCGGAAATAATCGATGTCCTTGTCGGCGACATGCTTGTCGCGGATGCCGCGAAAATCGATCCAGGCATGCGAGAAGAGGTGGATGAACAGCGGCCCGGCATAGAGGAAGGGCGTGTCCTTGAACATCATCCAGGTGTAGGTCGAGGCAAAGGCGTCGTAGCTTGATGGCGGGACGGGATGCGTGGGCGAGCCGAGCGCCAGCACATAGAGGAAGATCGCCTCGTCATAACCCTGGTAGCGCCAGCGCAGGAAACCGCTGGCCGGCTTCCAGCCCATGCTGATGGTCTGGCCCTTGTTCAAGGCCCAATGCCAGTCGCAGCGCTCATAGAGGAATTTCGCCTGCTTGCGGAGATCGCGCTCGACCTGGCTGTTTCCGGTGAAATAAGCGGCTGCGGTCAGCACGCCGAGCAGCAACAGGCCCGTGTCGATCGTCGAAAGCTCACTGTTCCAGGCGCGCTTGCCAGTTTCCATATAAAGGAAGTGATAGTAGAAGCCGCGATGGCCGGTGGCGCCACGCTCGGTGCCCTGCTGGCTGTCGGCGAAGAAATCGAGGGCGGCCAGCACCCGTTTGGCCGCATCGGCACGGCTAATCCAGCCACGCTCGACGGCGACCGGATAGCTCGACAGCGCAAAGCCGACCGCAGCAATGCTGCAATGGCTCGTCTTGATCGACGTATCCGCCACCAGTCCGTTTTCCGGATTGGTGTAAAGCATGAAATAGTCGAAGGCCGAACGTTGCAATCGGTCGATCAGCGCGTCGTCGGTTTCAGTTACCTGCTGCAGCATCTTCTATCCATCTCCTCGATGCTCCCATTCCCTGCTGAACATAGGAGCTTGGATAGTTGCAAATCAAACATGATTAACGATGACATACTTTTGTGGAGGATTCTTTAATATCAGTGGGTTGTTGAGGTGGTCATCCCCAGCCCTGAGGGCTTGAAGATGTCCTTTCCAGGTGATTTTCGGCGATATCGCCAGCAGAAGCGCACGAATAGCGGTCGGCGCGAGCCTGTTCGAAAAGGGGCGAAGCATTGGCTATGTGGTGATTCGTGTCGATGAAACGGTTTAGCCGAGCGCCGTTTCCAGCCGTCGCTTCAGCCGCGCCAAGGTTCTGCCAAACACTGCCTCATCCCCAAGGGCTCTGGCAAGGGTCAAAGCGCCCTGTATGCCGATGACGGCCTCTTCGGCGAGCATTTTCGCCTCGGTGCCTGGCGCTCCGGCCCTGAGCAGAGCGCCGGCAAGCGCTTCGACCCAGCGATGGAAATAGTTACGTATAGCGGTGGAAAAGCGATCGCGCGTTTCATCGAGCGCGAAGGCGCCAATCAGGCAGACCCGGCGGCCGGAGCGGAAATAGCTGTCTGTCGTCTCCCACATGCGGGCAATCGCTGACCGTGGCTCGCCCTCTTCCAGCGGCTTGAACATCTCCGTCACGAACCAGGCATCGATATTGGCCATGATCTCCGCCGCCATTTCTTCCTTGCCGCCCGGAAAGAAGTGATAGAGGCTGCCTTTCGACAATTTCGTGCGGGCGGTGATCTCGCTCATCGACGCACCTTCGTAGCCGAGTTCGCGGAAGACTTCGGCAACGAGGGCGATGGCATCGGATCTTTCGAAGACGGTACGCACCATCTCAAAGGCCGAGGTCGGAGAGGCCGGGATGATCGTCCGGACGGCGGCCGAGCGGCCAGTGGAATTTCCGGTCCTCTTCTTTAATCGGCATGTCGTTGATGGAGGCGAAACGGCGCTGCATCAGGCCGTCGGCATCGAATTCCCAGTTCTCATTGCCGTATGAGCGGAACCAATGGCCGCTGTCGTCATGCCATTCATAGGCAAAGCGCACGGCGATGCGATTGCCCTCGAAGGCCCAGAGTTCCTTGATCAGCCGATAGTCGAGTTCACGTGCCCATTTGCGCGTCAGGAATTCGACGATTTCCTTGCGGCCACGCGGGAATTCGGCGCGGTTCCGCCACTGGCTGTCTTCCGTATAGACCTTGGAGACGCGTTCCGGATCGCGGCTGTTCCAGCCATCCTCTGCCATGCGGACCTTGGCGATGGCGGTTTCGCGGGTGAAAGGCGGGACGAGTGGGGTCGGCATGATGCGCTCCTTCTAAACTGATTTGTCGTTAATAGACCTATCGGTTTAGAGGGTCAAGCGCCGTGATTTGCCGGGTGATGGACTCAATTGGCGAATTTTCGCGCTCCGGCGACGCAGGCGACGACGGCCAGGGTCACGACGAGCATCGACCAGCTGACGCTTTCCTTGAGGAGGGCTGCGGCAAGCGCAAAGCCGAAGAAGGGCTGCAGGAATTGCAGCTGGCCGACAGCTGCAATGCCGCCCTGGGCGAGCCCGCGATACCAGAAGATGAAGCCGATCAGCATGCTGAAGAGCGAGACATAGAGGAGGCCGAGCCAGGCAGGACCGCCGATGCCGTCAATGCTGTGCGGCATGGTCATGAAGCAGAGCGCGACGGTGACGGGCAGGGACAGGACCAGAGCCCAGCAGATGACCTGCCAGCCGCCGAGCCGCCGCGAGAGCACAGCACCTTCGGCATAGCCAAGGCCGCAGATGATCACGGCTGCAAGCATCAGGAGGTCGCCGACAGGCGAGGCCGACATGCCTTGCGCAAGCGCATAGCCGCAGACCAGCGCACTGCCGAGGATGGAGAATATCCAGAAGGCCGGGCGTGGCCGCTCGCCGCCGCGCATCACGCCGAAGATGGCGGTTGCCAGCGGCAGCAAGCCGATGAAGACAATGGAATGGGCCGATGTGACGTGCTTTAGCGCCAGTGCCGTCAAGAGCGGAAAGCCGACGACGCAGCCGAGGGCGACGATGACGAGCGAGGTGATATCGCCGCGGGTCGGGCGCTTTTCGCGAAAAGCGAATAGCAGGCCGAGGCCCAGGAGGCCGGCGATTGCGGCTCGGGCAACCGTCAGGAACAGAGGGTCGAAATCCATCACGGCCACCCGCGTCGCCGGCAGGGAGCCGCTGAAGATGACCACTCCCGCCAAACCATAGATCCATCCTGTCGTCGTCCTGTCCATCGCGCATGCTCCGTCTTGATCTTCGCGGTATCGACGCATTTGTGTGGCCAAGCCAGAGACGGTGCAGTACAATTCATAGGAACTGTTATGGTGTAAGGGGCAGTACGGATGGATGGTCTGTCGGTGGCAAGCGCAGGCGGCGGCACGCGCATCGAGGGAGTGATGGCTGCGATTTCCGACCGTATCGCCACTCGCAGCCTGATGCCAGGCGCCCGGCTTCCCTCTGTGCGCAGCTTCGCAAAGACGATGCAGGTGTCTGTTTCAACCGTGGTCGAGGCCTATGAGCGGCTTGCCGCAGAGGGCACGATCCGTTCGCGGCCGGGTGCCGGATTTTACGTCTGCGGCCCGCTGCCGCCGCTTTCCTTGTCCGAGACCGGAGCAAGATCGGATCGCAACGTCGATCCGCTCTGGATTTCCAGGCAATCGCTGGAGGTGGGAGACGATGTCCTGAAGCCCGGCTGCGGCTGGCTTCCACCCTCCTGGCTGCCGCAGGCGGCGTTGCGCAGGGCGATGCGAACGCTGGCGCGTGGAGACATGGCAGCGCTTGCCAATTACGGGACGCCGCTGGGCCTGCCGCCGCTGCGGCAGTTGCTCGCCCGGCGCCTTGGCGAACATGGTATCACGGTGTCGCCGGATCAGATCCTGCTGACGGAATCCGGCACGCAGGCGATCGATCTTCTCTGCCGTTTCCTGCTCGAGCCGGGCAATACCGTGCTCGTGGACGATCCCTGCTATTTCAATTTTCATGCGCTCCTGCGGGCGCATCGTGCCAATGTCGTCTCCGTACCTTTCACGCCCACGGGGCCGGATGTCGAGCTGTTCGGGCAGATCCTCGAACGGCACAAACCACGGCTCTACATCACCAATTCAGCCATCCACAATCCGACGGGTGCGACGCTCTCGCCCGTGACGGCACACCGGCTGCTGAAGCTGGCGGATGCTGCCGGGCTGACGATCATCGAGGACGATATCTTCGCCGATTTCGAGGATGTTCCGGCGCCACGTCTCGCTGCCTATGACGGGCTCGACCGGGTGATCCATATCGGCAGCTTTTCAAAGACGCTTTCGGCCTCGGTGCGCTGCGGCTTCATCGCGGCGCGGCGGGATTGGATCGACGGTCTTGTCGATCTCAAGGTTGCCAGCAGCTTCAGCTGCGGGCAATTGTCGGCCGAGCTTGTCCATCTCGCGCTGAAGGATGGCAGCTATCGCCGGCATGTCGAGGCCCTGCGGGTACGGCTTGCCAAGACCATGGCGGAGGTGTCGACGCGGCTGGAGGCGATCGGCATCGTGCCTTGGCTGAAGCCCCGGGCCGGGATGTTTCTATGGTGCCGGCTGCCGGAAGGGCTCGATGCCGCCGATGTCGCGCGTGCCTGCCTTGCCGAAGGCATCGTCCTTGCGCCCGGCAATGTTTTCAGCCTCTCGGATACGGCCGGACGCTTCATGCGCTTCAATGTCGCGCAGTCGACTGATCCTCGGATTTTCCAGGCGCTGGAGGCCTCCATGCGGAAACTGAGATAGTATTTTCCGCCAGTGGATTGCGGAGCGTTTTCGGCCTGTTCGGAAGATGCAGGACGCCCCCGCTCTTGCCAGGCAGAAATGATCCGTCATAGCTTTGCCACATCGCCGCTCCAATTGCGGCCGATATCGGCTATGAAATATTCGGCTAAGTGAGGTTGGTCGTGCGCGTTCTGCTTGTTGAAGACGACAATATCCTCGGATCATCGCTGAAGAAGGCGCTGGAAAAGCACGCTTATGGCGTCGACTGGATGCGCGATGGCGAATCCGGCCTCGAGGCGGCGGCGCATTCCCATTTCGCGGCGATCGTGCTCGATATCAATCTGCCGCAGCTGAGCGGCATGGAGGTGTTGCGGCGCATCCGCCAGCGGGGAAATTCCGTGCCCGTGCTGCTGCTGACGGCGATGGATTCCGTGCGCCAGAAGGTGGAAGGCCTCGATGAGGGTGCCGACGACTACCTGGTCAAGCCCTTCGATCTCGACGAGCTGCTGGCGCGGCTGCGCGCGCTCATCCGCCGGCGCGACGGGAGGACCGAAAGCGTCATCCGCTGCGGCGACGTGGAAGTCGACCCCTCCGCCATGGTGGCGCGCAAAGGCAATGTGCAGGTCCATACCACGGCGAAGGAATTCCATCTCCTGAAGCTGCTGATGGAGCGCAGCGGCCGATATGTGACGAAGAACGATATCGAATATGCGCTCTATGACGCGGAAAACACCGTCGAGAGCAATACGATCGAAGTGACGATCTACAATCTGCGCAAGAAGCTCGGCACGGATTTCATCAAGTCGATCCGTGGCGTCGGTTACATGATTGAGCGATGAACAATTCCACGCTTACCCGCAAGCTGTTTCTGCGCATCGCGCCTGTCGTCGTGGTGACGATCGTCGTGATCGCAGCTTTCGCCTTCAACAGCGCGACGCGGGAGATCAACAATATCTACGATGCCCAGCTCATCGACGATGCGAATGTGATCTGGAGCCTGCTGCGTCGCCCGCTGGAGAAGAATCCGGACCATACGGCCAAGCAGATCGACGATATCGACTTCAACATGGACAATCAGCTGGCCTTCAATGAAGACGCCGATGATTATGCCGATGCGCACATGTTTCGCGCCTGGGTCGATGGCAATATCCGCTTCTACAGCAGCACGGCCTTTCTCTCCGATGTGCCGCAGCAGAAGGTTGGCTTCACCACGCTGACCTATGGGGGAGATGAGTGGCGCGTTTATTCCCTGCCGATCCCGAACACGACCATCGTGATCGAGCTCGGCGAGAAGATCGCGCTTCGCGAAACGCTCGTTTCCAACATTCTCCTCAATCTGTTCTTTCCGCTGCTGATGCTGGTGCCGGTCATCGGCTTTCTCATCTGGCTCGGCATCAATAGTGGTCTGCGCACCATCCACGGGCTGGTGCGGCAGATCCGCACGCGATCGCCCGATGATCTCTCGGCTATCCCCGTTGAAGAGCTGCCGCGCGATCTGCTCCCGCTTGGCCGGTCGATCAATCAGCTGCTGGAAAAGCTCGGCCAATCGTTGACACTGGAGCGGCGCTTCTCCGACCTTGCCGCGCATCAGTTGCGCACACCCCAGGCGAGCGTGAAGCTGCTTTTGCGGATGCTCGAACACAGCGACAGCGATCACGAGCGGCAGGCGATCATTTCCGATCTCGTGGCCAGCAACAACCGTACCATCCATCTGATCGAGCAGCTGCTGCGGCTCGCCAGGGTCAGCCACCATCCCCTCAATCTGACATCGGTGCCGCTCTATCACTGGATGGCGTCGCTTATTGCCGAATTCGGCAACATCATCACCAGCCGCGAGCTCGAGGTCGTGCTCGAAGGGGACGAGCCGATCCAGGTCAGGACGGACGAGTCGCTTCTGCGGATGCTGGTTACCAATCTGCTCGACAACGCCATCAAATACACGCCCGTCGGAGGGGAGATCAAAGTTTCGATCGCTTCGGAGGACGGTTTTGGCTGCATTTCCATCAGCGACAGCGGTCCCGGCATCCCGCCGCATGAGAGGGAGGCGGTATTCCAGCGCTTCTATCGCCTCAACACACTTCACACTGAAGGGGCAGGCCTTGGTCTCGCTATCGTTGCGGATACGGCGGACCGTCTCTCGGCAACGGTCGACCTTTCTACCTCACGTTTGGGTAACGGTCTTCAGGTCGATCTAAGATTGCCCTTGAGTTAAAAGTACAACGCCTCGTCGTTTTTCATTTTCGCATCATTTTCCGCTCATGCCCGGCTCATCTCAGGTTGTTAGACGCAACTTAGGATTAGGCGAAGGGGTATTTCATGCAGGTGTTTTGCGATTTTGATGGAACCATATCCATCGAAGACGCGACGGATATGGTGTTGTCTCGTTTCGCCGGCCCCGAGTGGGAAGATATCGAGCAGCTGTGGAAGCAGGGGCTGATCGGCTCTGGTGAATGCATGCGCCGGCAGATCGCTCTCATCCAGGCAAGCCGGGGCGAGCTCGACCGGTTTCTCGACACGCTGTCGATCGATTCGGGCTTCGAGAGTTTCCTGTCCTTTTGCCGCCGCGACGAATTGCCTGTCACGATCGTCAGCGATGGTGTGGACTATTTCATCCGGCGCATCCTGGCGCGTCACGGCATCGAGGGTCTGCCGATCGTCGCCAATGTGCTGACCTGCAGCGTTTCGCAGGGCCGCGAATCCTATTCGCTGTTTCCGCCGTTTACGGCGACGGGCTGCGTATCCGGTGCCGGTGTCTGCAAATGCCGCGTCGTCGATAGCAGCGACCTGCACGTCTATATCGGCGACGGGCGTAGCGACTTTTGTGTTTCCGACAAGGTCGACCTCGTTTTCGCCAAGGCCAAGCTTGTCGATTACTGCGAGGAAAACGGCATTCCCTATGTCGGCTTCGAAGACTTCTCCGATCTGCTTCCAAAGATGGAAGCCGTTCTCCCGAGCGTCGAGCGACGCTCCCGTGCACTGCCGCAAGTCAAGACGGCGTGAACCAGACCAAGAGGCATTGAATGAAAACGAATGTAGCCGAAGCCTTCAGCGGCGAGACCGAGTCCGTCCGCTCCGAAGAGGAATTGCGCGCTCTTGAGGAGCTCTATTGCTCCCATGGCGATACGGTTCACTACACGGATAAGCCCAAATTCTTCGAGGAATGCGAAGGCTCCTATGTCTACGATCGGACCGGCACACCGTTCCTCGATCTGCAGATGTGGTACTCCGCCGTCAATTTCGGCTATCGCAACGAGCGCCTGAACGAAGCCGCCCATCGCCAGCTCGACCGTCTCCCGCAGGTCGCGTCGCAATATCTGCACCGCGAAAAGGTGGAGCTTGCGGCGATGATCGCCCAGGATGCCGAGCGTAAGTTCGGTCACAAGGGTCGCGTTCACTTCAATGTCGGCGGCTCGCAGGCAGTCGAGGATTCGCTGAAGCTCGTGCGCAATTATACAGGCGGCAAGAGCCTGATGTTCGCTTTCGAAGGCGGCTATCACGGCCGCACGCTCGGCGCTTCGGCTATCACGTCAAGCTATCGCTATCGCCGCCGCTACGGCCATTTCGGCGATCGCGCGCAGTTCGTTGAATTCCCCTATTACTTCCGCGGCCCGAAGGGCATGTCGAAGGAAGAATACGGACATTACTGTGTCCAGAAATTCGCCCGCCTGTTCGAAAGCGAATATAACGGCGTCTGGGACCCGAAGGCCGGCAAATCCGAATATGCGGCCTTCTATATCGAGCCGATCCAGGGCACGGGCGGCTACGTCATTCCGCCGATGAACTTCTTCGTCGAACTGAAGAAGGTGCTCGACGATCACGGCATCCTGCTCGTCGTCGACGAA
This sequence comes from Rhizobium sp. AG207R, assembly GCF_027109195.1. Classification (NCBI taxonomy): domain Bacteria; kingdom Pseudomonadati; phylum Pseudomonadota; class Alphaproteobacteria; order Hyphomicrobiales; family Rhizobiaceae; genus Rhizobium; species Rhizobium sp. AG207R. Next base: position 258,556 of record NZ_JAEPVT010000003.1, on the reverse strand, counting down.
ATCCAGATGGGCGTCTACCGCACCGGCAAGCTCTGGTCGATCGAGCATTTCGGCGTTTCGCCGCATGCGCTGATCTTCGGCAAGGCGATCACCAACGGCCTCAATCCGCTTTCCGGCGTCTGGGCTCGCGAAGAGCTGATCAACCCGACGATCTTCCCGCCCGGCTCCACGCATTCGACCTTCGCCAGCAACCCGATGGGGACTGCCGTCGCGCTTGAAACGATGAAGATGTTGGAAGAGCAGGATTTTGGCGCTGCGATCATGGAAAAGGGCGCGCATTTCCTCGACGGGCTGAAGCAGCTGCAGAAGCGCCATGCCATCGTCGGCGAAGTCGACGGTCTCGGCCTCGCCCTGCGCATGGAAATCTGCAAGGACGACAGCTACACGCCGGACAAGGCGACGATGGACTGGATGTGCGATGAAGGCATGAAGGGCGACCTTCAGGTCGGCGGCAGGACCTACGGCCTCGTGCTCGATGTCGGCGGCTACCACAAGAACGTCATCACCTTCGCTCCGAACCTGCTGATCACCCGCGAAGAGATCGATCTGGCGCTTGCGCTCCTCGATCAGCTTCTGACGCGTGCTGCCCGGAGATAAGACGGTGCAACTGCTGCTTCTTCATCTCGATGATGCTTTGGAGTTGCAGCCTGACTTTGTGCGCGCCTGCAAATTTGCCGGCGCGCACCAGTATTTCGGCAAGAATGCGGGGCAACAGGTTCGGCTGTGGAGCAAACAGAGCGCCCTTGATGATCTCAGTCGCGAGATCGTCAAGAACAGGCCGACGACCGGCAAGGACCCGCAATTGTGCTTCATGGGCTCCGGCGATTTCCACCATGTCACGGCCTTGCTGCTCGATGGCGCGCTCGAGCGACAATCCGGTGCGGCCACACTGATCCATTTCGACAATCATCCGGATTGGGTCAAGTTCGACGGCGGCATGCATTGCGGCTCCTGGGTCAATCGCGCCCTTGCCAATCCCTGCATCCAGAAGGTCATTACGATCGGCGTCTGCAGTCATGATCTTCGCAGCCCCGAGCGCAAGGGGGCCAACCTGCATTGGCTCGCCGACGGCAAGCTGGAACTCTATCCTTACGAACATCCGCCGAGCCGTGTACTGGCCGATTACGGCACCGGTGCCAGCTACCGACAGGAAAGAGGTGCGCTGCACTGGAAATCGATCGCCGAAATCGGCGAGGAAAATTTCATCGATCATATGCTCAGCCGCATTCGCACCGAGGCGGTCTACGTGACGATCGATAAGGACGTGCTGGCCGCCGACGATGCCGTTACCAATTGGGATCAGGGCCGCATGCGGTTGCCCTATCTCCTCTCCCTCATCAGCGAAATCGGCAGCCGTCACCGCATTATCGGCGCCGATGTCATCGGGGATTATTCGACCCCGAGTTATGCTGGCAGCCTTCGGACACAGTTCATGAAGCGCGCGGAGATCTTCATCGATCAGCCGCGTATGCGGCAGGGTGCCGAAACAATGAGAAACATCAACAGCGCGGCCAATCATGCCCTGCTGGAGGTGCTGGCGGAGTATATGCAATGACTGGCAGCCTGACACTTCCCATGCTTGGGCTCATCCTGTTCTGCGTGGTCGCGGAAACCGCCCGCGAAGTCTGCTTCAAGCAATCCGCCAGTGAGAACGCCCCCTTTAAGGCACTGGCAAAACCGGTCACCTGGCTCGGCATTCTGCTCTGGGCCGTGGAGCTTTTCGCCTGGACGGCCGTTCTGGAGCACGTGCCACTGACCATCGCCTTTCCGCTGATGGCGATGAGCTATGTCGTCATCGTGCTCGCCGGCGCCGTCATCTTCAAGGAAAACATCAACCTGCGCCACGCGACGGGCGTGTTTCTCGTCACCGCCGGTGTGGTTTGCGTGGGAGTTACAGGACTATGAAAATCTTTGCGCACACCCGATGGGATCTGGCACCGGTGCTTGCCGCCGTCGCCCATCTCGCCTTTGACGTCTATCTGATTGTCGGCTTCGAAAGCCGGCCACTTTGGCTCTCGGCCATTCTCGGCTGCCTTTATGCCGTTTCGATCTCCTGGAACATCAACAGCATATCGCACAATTTCATCCACACGCCCTATTTCAAGCCGCGCTGGATGAACTACGGCTTCAGTCTCCTGGAGTCGGTCGCGATCGGCTTTTCGCAGACCTATTATCATTGGGTGCATATGCGCCATCATTCGGGCAACAGCGACCGTCCGAATGAAAAGGGCGAGACGATCGACATGCTCTCGATCTATCGCTATGGCCGCGACGGCCAACCGGAAAACGTCTGGTCCTATACGTTCCTGAGCTTCTTCCGGGACAGCCTTGGCGACATCCACAAAGCGATTGCCCGCAACCGCCCCTTCGATGCGGCTTGGGGGCGTTTCGAGCTCTATTTCTTCTTGGGGCTTGCCGCGGTCGCGCTGATCTACGATTGGAAGGCGGTGCTGTTCTTCGTGCCGTTCTACTATATCGGCAATTGCCTGTCGTCGCTGAACGGCTATTACGAGCATCTGAACGGCGATCCGGACGAGCCGATCGCCTGGGGCGTTTCGAGTCACAAGCCTTTCTACAACTGGCTCTGGTTCGGCAATGGCTATCATGCCGAGCACCATTATCGTCCCCGCACCCACTGGACGAAGCTGCAGGCGCTGCACGAGCAGATCAAGGAAGAGCAGGAAAAGAACGGCACGCATGTGATCAGCACCTGCCATGCGCTTGGCTTCATGGCCAAGGAAAACCGGCAGTCGGAGCTATCTCATGAAAGCTGATGAATTGAGCTTCTTCATGGAGGGCTCAAATGGCAAGGGCGTCCTTCTGGTCCACGGACTGACGGGTGCGCCTGCCGAAATGAAACTGGTGGCTCGACATCTCAACCGCAGGGGCTACAGTATCTATGCGCCGCTGCTGGCGGGCCACGGCGTCGATGCGAAGACGTTGCGCCAGACCCGCTGGGAAGACTGGCTCGCCTCTGTCGTCGAAGCATCGGAGCTGCTGGCATCCAGAACGCAGGAGGTGTTTGCCGCTGGCATCTGCGTCGGTGGCAAGCTCGCTATGCTGGCTGCCGAACAGCAGAAGAAGACCATCGGCGCGGTGGCGATCTATTCTCCCTGCTTCAGTTACGACGGCTGGGACGTTCCTTTCTACTATCCGCTGCTGGCCTCGCAGATTGGCTGGCTGTCGCGCGTTCCGTTCCTCGACCGGCTGAGCTTCAGCGAGACCACCTCGCTCGGGATCAAGGACGAGCGCATGCGCCGGCTGATCGAAGGCATGGCGAGCGAAGGGGTTCTGGAAAAATTCCCCGGCAAGGGCCTGGTCGAGATGCATCGGCTGGGTAAGACGCTTCGCAGCCTGCTGCCGCAGATGCAGACGCCGACGCTGATCCTGCATGCCGAGGACGACGATCTCGCCAGCCCGAAGCATGCCCGCTATATTTCCGAGCATATCGGTGCTCCGCATGAGCTGAAATGGATCACGGACAGCTATCATATGATCCATGTCGACCGGCAGCATCGGCAGGTGGCCGATTTCACGGCCGACTTCTTCGAGGCGCGTCATGTCGCAGCCGCTGCTTAAAATCGTGCCGCAGCCCATGGGTGACCCGGTGGCCGAAGTTCACTTCAGCATCCGCGCCATCGGCCGCGACGCATGGAATGCATGCTTCCCGAATGACGTCGAGGATTATGATTGCCTGCTGGCGATCGAGGAAGCCGGCCTCGAAGGATTCGAATGGCGCTATATCACCGTTACGGAGGGTGGGCGCGTGAGCGTCGCCATGCCGGCCTTTCTCTGCCTCTACGCTCTCGATACGACGCTGGATGAGGGATTCCTGCGCCGGTCCGTGCGCAGGGTGCAGCGATATTTTCCAGGTTTTCTGAAGCTGCGCCTTGCATGTTTGGGATCGCCCTGCACCGAGACCGGTGCGATCGGCTTTCATCCCGACATCCCGCAGGAGCGTCGTCGCGTCCTGCTGACGAAGATGTTGTCCTTCTTCGAGCAGGTTGCCGTGACGGAGCGGTGTGCGCTGATTGGTCTGAAGGATATTCCGGAGCAGGCTTCGGCCGAGTTCGGCGATCTGTTTGCCGCGCGCGGCTATGCCTCGATCGGCGCTCTTCCGACGGCGTGGCTCGACATCGATTTCAAGACGATCGACGAATATCTCGCCAGGCTTTCGGCTGGCACCCGCAAGGATATGCGCCGCAAGATGAAATCCTTCGACCAGGTCAGGGTGGAGATGCGGACGGATTTCGGCGAGTTCCTGCCTCAGGTGATGGCGCTCTATCATGACACGCGCAATCGCAGCGAATGGCAGTTCGAGGAGCTGACGCCTGCCTATTTCCAGGGCATTCTCGCCCATATGCCCGGCCGCTCTTTCTGCGCCTTCTATTTCGTCGAGGACAAGCTGCTTGCCGCCAATCTGATCGTGCATAACGAGCGCGTGGCTATCGACAAGTTCTTCTGCATGGATGGGGAAAAGGGCCGGCCCTATAATCTCTATTTCATCAGCTGGTTTACCAATCTGCGTTACTGCCTGGAGAACGGCCTGGGTCGTTATCAGAGCGGGCAGGCTCACTATGCAAACAAGGTGCGCCTCGGCAGCAGGCTGACCGCCAATGCGATGTATTTTCACCATCGCAATCCCTTGCTTCAGAGTGTGCTGCGACTGGTATCGCCGCTGTTCTCGACAGACGAGGCGGATGCGTAATGCCCAATATGCGGTTTTTCTGGCTTGCCGTGCCGGTGTTGAGCACCCTGTACCAAGTCCTCATCAAGCTCGGCGCCGGGCAATTGCACGATGAAGGTATGCAGGCATGGCTCTGGCAGGCTCTCTCCTCTCCATGGATATTGGTGGCTATCGCCATCGAGATCGTCGGTTTCTTCATCTGGATGAGTGTGCTGGCCGAGCTCGATCTCAGCCGCGCCTTTCCGCTGACGGGCATCAGCTATGTGCTGATCGTCGCGACCGGCTGGTTCGTCTTCGGCGAGCGGGTGGTCGCCCTGCAGATGGTCGGCAGCGGCTTGATCCTGACGGGCGTCTGGCTGATTGCAGGCGCCGGTGTCGAGACGGAGGAGCATCATGAGGAATTGGAGCCGAAGCAGGAGGAACTGCGTACGGGGACCGGCAAGGATAGGTGATGTCCAACATGCAAGCTGACAACCGCCCCAAGGGCAAAACCCCCGCCATTTTCTCCAGCCTTGTCGACTGGTGCCTGAAGCGTGGACTTTCCTCCATCGTCACGCGGGGCGCGCTGACCGTGACGACGGCCAGCGGCCGTGTGCTGACCTTCGGCGACGGCACGGGTGCGCCGGTCCATGTCCGTTTCACCGATGACCGTGCTGAATGGGCGCTCCTCATCGACGCCGATAAGCGGCTGGGCGAACTCTATATGGATGGTCGCTTTATTGTCGAATGCGGCACGCTTTACGATTTCGTGGCGATGATGCTGCGTGAGGGGCAGAACAGCACCCACCCCCTTATTGCCCGCATCATCGATCATATCCGGACCAAGCTCAGGATCTTCCGCCATCGTAACCTGCCCGGGCGCTCGAAAGCCAATGTCGCCCATCATTACGATCTCGACGGCCGGCTCTACGAGCTCTTCCTCGATCCGGACCGGCAATATTCCTGCGCCTATTTCGAGCATGCCGACCAATCGCTTGACGACGCGCAGATTGCCAAGAAGCGGCATCTCGCCGCCAAGCTTTTGATCGAGCCGAACAACAGCATCCTCGATATCGGCTGCGGCTGGGGCGGCCTCGCGCTGCATATGGCCGAACATGCGCCGGGCGGTTACGTGCTCGGCGTGACCCTCTCAGAGGAGCAGCACGACTATGCCTCCAAGCGGGTTGCCAACAGGGCCAGGGGAACGCCGGCTGAGGTGCAATTTGCGCTGAGGGACTATCGCAGCCTGACCGGCCGCTTCGACAGGATCGTTTCCGTCGGCATGTTCGAGCATGTCGGGCTTGCGTCCTATCGCACCTTCTTCCGCAAATGCGCTGAGCTGCTGGAGGATGACGGCATCATGGTGCTGCACACCATCGGCTGTTCGGCGACACCGGGCTTCACGACGCCGTGGCTCGACAAATATATCTTTCCGGGAGGTTATATTCCGGCACTGTCGGAGATCGTGCCGGAGATCGAGGCGGCCGGACTTGCCATCACCGATGTCGAGGTGCTGCGGCTGCATTATGCCAAGACGTTGGAGGCATGGCGGGAGCGTTTCATGGCGCGCTGGGATGAAGCCGCCAAGCTCTACGACGAGCGCTTCTGCCGTATGTGGGAATATTATCTTTCGACGGCGGAGGCCGCCTTCCGCTACGAGGATCTCGTCGTCTTCCAGATCCAGATCGCCAAGCGCAACGACATCATTCCGCTGACGCGCAACTATATCGCCGAGAATGAAGCGAAGAGCGCTTCAAAACTTGACGTTGAAGGTTCTGTTGAGCGTAAAGCCGATGATGTTCTGGTCGGGTGAGCCGAAGCGCGAGGTGATCGGGCTGTCGGCCGCATCGCCCACCAGACGGTTATATTTTCCGTAAACCTGTACGCTCCATTCCGGCGAGATCGTATAGGTCGCCGCCACGGTGAAGCCGACCGATTTCACGCCGGCACCGGCATCGAAGGCATTGATATGGCCATGCCTCGCGGCTTCACTTTCCGAGATGCCGAAGTTGGTGCGCATATAGACCGAATTTGCCATCGACAGGCGAGGGCCGGCGGACAATAGCCATTTGTCTCCGAGCGGCTGGAACCAATCGAGGGCGAAATCGCCGACCAGTCCATCGCCGCCCCAAAGCGACTGGCGGATCTCCGTGCGGAAGCGGAGCCGATTATCCATGAGCCAATATTGGGCGAAGCCGCCCGCATCGAAATTCCAGCGCACCTTGCGCTGGCTTTGCAGATGCAAATCATTGAGATCGAAGCGATCGTCTCTCAAGCCGACCACAGGGCCGATTTCGAGGCCTCCGAGATCGAAGAGCTGGTAATCGAAATTGTCGTCCGGTGCGCTGTATTCCTGCGCCTCGCCCAAACGATGGATGTCGAAGGACGGCAAGGCGCCGAAGGTATAATGCTTCGATCCCTCATAGCTCGGGCCATATTCCACGGTTGCGCCAAGCGTCACGACCCAGGTATCGGATGAGGATTTGGCTGCATCGTCCGCCCTGGATGAGGCGGGAAACATGCCGACAATAGACGCTGCCAGCAGCCCCGTTCCGGCCAGCGCAGACAGCCGGGCGGAGAAAGATGTCCCAACATTTAACACTCGAAAACACCTGATGCCTGATCGCCCCTGCAGCACTACTAGCACAGCTCGCGGCCTGGAAAATAGCGGAAAGTTCGAAAGCAAACACGGCGTCTACCCTCTTGCCGAATTGCCTTTTGCACGGCTCGTGGAGGCGATGCTGGTCTGGTTCATTGACGGTATCCTTTATCGTGATCCTTGAGCAGGAAACGACGCCGACCACATCCTCCCTGCGCCGGCTGCAGCAAATTCGCGTCAAGATAGAGACAGTTTATTTCACGAACCTGAAGCGCCTGCGGCACCGAACATATCATCGCGGCTTTGATCGATTGGAACCCGCGCATTTTATTCCTAGATAGGGTTTGTCCGGGCTTTGTTCGTGGACGAAACGATATGAGAGCAGGCAAGGCGGGTTTTAGCGCATGAAGGGTCGGCCGTTAGGCACATCGGGTATTCCTGGATGGTTGAACCGCTATGAGCCCTTGCTGCTTGTAATGTTCGCCGCACTTTCGGGCGGAATTCTTCTTTTCATCTATCTCACAGGAGAGGTGCTCGAAGGCAGCACGAAGGGATTCGACGAGGCGATCCTGCTGGCGCTTCGTCAGCCCGGCGATCTCTCTGTGCCGATCGGTCCGGGTTGGCTGACCCATGCGGTCAAGGACATAACAAGCCTCGGCGGAACGACTGTGCTTGCGCTGATGACGGCGCTGGTGACGATCTATCTGTTGCTCGACCGGCAGCGCGCCATCGCGATCTTTATCCTCGCTTCGGTACTGGGCGGATGGGCGCTGAGCACAGCCTTGAAGGTTGGTGTCGCGCGGCCGCGGCCGGATATCGTACCGCATTTGGTCGAGGTTCACGATCTAAGCTTTCCGAGCGGCCATGCGATGGTGTCGGCCGTGACCTATCTGACCCTTGCCGCGCTGATCTCAGGCACGCGAACCTATCGCTCGACGCGGGTCTTCATCGTCGCGGCCGGTATTCTGCTGACGTTGATGATCGGCGCGAGCCGGATCTATCTCGGCGTGCATTACCCGACCGACGTCCTCGGCGGCTGGTGTGCCGGTGCGAGCTGGGCGCTCGCCTGCTGGATCATCGCCCGCCGCTATATATCGCCTGCTGCAAGCGGCAAGAGGCCTGCCGAAGACGACGGTCCGCCTTTCGAGTGAGGGAAGGTGTCCTTGGCAGGATCAGCACTGGACTTCGAGCCGCGTCGCCACCAGCAGTGAGTAGTCCGTGCCCTTCGGATCGCTGAAGAACATGCTTGTCAGTGCGGCCTGGTTTTCCGCCATGACTTCCTTCGGGTTGGGTCTGATGACCTTGCGCTTGCAGCGGCCGAAGGCCGGCCCCGATGTGCTCAAATCGTTGTCGGTTGCGAAATCGACCGCCGTATAGAGCGTCTTGTCGTAGATCCCGAAGATGGTGGTTCCCTTGAGGAAGGTCTTCTGCTCCGGCTTCAGCGAAAAGGTCAGCGTCAGCGAACCATTCTTGTAGTCCGCCTGGATCGCATCCGGCTTGGCCATCGGCACTGTTTTGCCGTTGCTGGTGACGTTCGTGTAGTAGTCATACTGCGCCAGCGAATCCCGAACCGTCTTTCCCACCGCCTTGAGCTCGGTTGCGCTCAAAGCTTGGTCGCCGCTCTTGCCGTAATCCATAAGGACGGAAGAGGTGAACACTTCGTCGAAGCTCCAGACATTGCGCAGCTCGCTGATGGAGCCGTCAGGCGCCGAGACGACCTCGAACTTGGCGTCGATGAAGATATGCGGATGGGCAAGCGCGGGAACGGGCAGAAGCGACAGTATCGCCATCAGCAGGGAAGTTTTTCTTTTCATGCGTGCAATACCAAGTTCCATAGGCCCATCCGATGCTCAGACCTGAACGTCAAATGAGACTGATTTGAGACCCGCGCTTCGGCCGCCGAGCGAAGGTGGGTGAGGGGAGAAACATGCTTGCCGCCATCTCTGAGCATGTTTACGAATTAAGAGTTAAAATCGGTTTCCGGCATCGAAGAGGAACGGGAAAGCAAATGACTCAGTCGGGATTCATCGCATATTCCAGTGCGCTGGCGATTGCAGCAATCATTCCGGGTCCGCAAATCGTTGCCATCGTGGCGCAAGCTTTGAAGAGCGGCTATCGGCGTGCAGCATGGATGACGGCCGGTATGGTGTTCGGCGACGTATTGTACCTCGCCGCGGTTCTTGCCGGATTGGCGTTCATCGCGGAAACCTTCAGCTATTTGCTGATTGCGATCAAATGGGCAGGCGTCGCCTATCTTTGCTGGCTGGCTGTGCAATTCTGGCGATCCGGCGAGACCTTCGATGAAAGCCATGTGGCCCAGCCGGGGAGTGGCGCAAATGCATTCATTTCGGGCGTTCTGGTCACGCTCGGCAATCCCAAATCGATCCTGTTCTATATCTCCATCCTGCCGACGGTCGTGGACATCCGGGCGCTATCGGCCACCGACGTTCCGATTCTTCTGGCGATAACCGCCGTCATCCTGACCGCCGTGCAGTTCCCTTTCGCTATTCTTGGAGCGAAGACGCGCCGGTCCCTGCAATCGCCTCGGGCGATGCGCCTGATGAATCGCGGCGCAGCCTTCTGCATGGGAAGTGCTGCCGCGACGATCGCGGTTCGTAACTAGCACGAGCGCATTGCGCGGAGCGCGAGAGGAAAAGAAAACAGGCGCGTGAAAAATGCGCCTTCCAGTCGGAAAGGCGCTCTTACGGCCAAGCCGTAGCGTCTTTATTCCATAGGAAAATTTGAAAACTGGAGCGGGCGAAGGGATTCGAACCCTCGACCCCAACCTTGGCAAGGTTGTGCTCTACCCCTGAGCTACACCCGCTCATTCCCGTCGCGATCCGGGGTAGTGTGTTTGGACCGCTGGGCGTCGTCTTGCGGCGACGGGCGCTATATGGCCTAACCATTTTTCAAATGCAACAGGGAAATGACGAGTTCGCGAAGAAAAATTGCATCTTCTTTTCGCGAACCATTGGAAAGCCCGGAAATGCCGGGCTTTGTCGTCTCGAAGATTGCAATGAAATTGTAGGCGACGTATCAGGGGCGAACCATTTTCGATTGCGAGACGCCATGACCGAGACCAGCCCGAAAAACCGCGACGATCTTTTCCGATTCCTGGATGGGCTCGGTATCAGCCATACGACCAAGGATCATGCTCCGGTCTTCACCGTCGCCGAATCGGTATCGCTGCGCGACGAAATTCCGGGCGGCCATACGAAAAACCTCTTCGTGAAGGACAAGAAGGACAATTTCTTCCTGCTGACCGTCGAGGAAAACGCGACGGTCGACCTGAAGACCGTGCACACGCTGATCGGTGCGGCCAGCAAGGTGTCCTTCGGCAAGCCGGAAAAGCTGATGGAATATCTTGGCGTCATCCCGGGCTCCGTCACGGCCTTCGGCGCGATCAACGACATCGCCAACAATGTCACCTTCGTTCTCGATTCCGAGCTGATGGCGCATGACATCGTCAATTGCCATCCCTTGTCGAACGATGCGACGACGTCGATTGCCAGCGGTGATCTCCTGCGCTTTATGGAGGCGACGGGTCATACGCCGCTAGTCTTGAAAGTGACGAGCTAACGTACGATTTTAGCGCTAAGATTATAGCGGTCGGCTTCTCTTCGGATTGTCCGGTCGCTTTGGCCACTTCATGGAGCGTGCTGGCAGGCGAACCTCGTCGTCTCGTCTGGAGATCATGCTTCTCACAAAATCAAGGATGCCGGCAGGCGGGAGACACTCATGAGCGGTTCGAACAATCCCTATAACGCTTCCTTCGGCGGGCAGATGTCGGCCTCGGCATCCTTCAGCGCCACGCCAGCCGCTGGCGGCGCTTCGCCGATCAAGGATACGACGACAGCGACCTTCGCCAAGGACGTTATCGAGGAATCGCGCAACCAGCCGGTGCTGGTCGATTTCTGGGCGCCCTGGTGCGGCCCGTGCAAGCAGCTGACGCCGGTGCTCGAAAAGGTCGTCACCGAGGCGAAGGGCCGCGTCAAGCTGGTCAAGATGAATATCGACGATCATCCCTCGATCGCCGGCCAGCTCGGCATCCAGTCGATCCCGGCCGTGATCGCCTTCGTTAACGGCCGCCCGGCCGATGGCTTCATGGGTGCGGTTCCGGAAAGCCAGGTTCGCCAGTTCATCGATCGCCTCGGCGGTCCGGCAGGCGGCGACGATCCGGCAGCCGAGATTGCTGCCGTTCTGGAAGAGGCAAGCGGCCTGCTTGCCGCCGGCGACGTCAATGGCGCGGCCGAGCTTTTTGGCGCGGTGCTGCAGGCGGACCCGGAAAATGCCAAGGCGCTCGCCGGCATGGCGGAATGCATGATCGCCGCCGGACAGAGCCAGCGCGCCCGCGAGGCGCTGGCCGATCTGCCGGAGACGCTCGCCAACGATGCGGGCATCCAGGCGGTGGTGAAGAAGCTCGACCAGATCGACGAGGCCCGCAAGCTTGGCGATCCCGTGGCGATCGAACGGGAGCTGGCATCCAATCCCGACAATCACGAGCAGCGCATCAAGCTCGCCAAGATTCGCAATGTCGAAGGCAAGCGGGAAGAGGCGGCCGATCATCTTCTGACCGTTATGCGCAAGGATCGCAGCTATGACGATGACGGCGCGCGCCGCCAGCTGCTGGAGTTCTTCGAGGTATGGGGTGCCAAGGATCCCGCCACGATCGCGGCGCGGCGCAAGCTTTCCTCTATTCTGTTTTCATAACGGGTCGGCTGTTCTACGAGCATGGCGATCGCGCGGAACCTTCCGGGCGATCGCTTGTTAGACGGCTGTCCTATGTATCCGGCAAACGGCTCCCATCGGCGTTTTCATCGAAAATACTCTTGTGTTTTCGGCAGACGGGCTCACATTGTCGGTGACGCGGCGCAAAAAGGGGCGATGACCGCGAATGTGTGTCGTTCCTGCGCGGCCCACTGCGGCGCGCAGCGCGTCGGGGCGATCTAGCGGGATGGAAAAGATGCAAGTCGGCAATGCGAGATATCTGAAGCCGGGCGATCTGCCCGAATCGGTGGTCGTCTTTCCCTTATCCGGCGCGCTGCTGCTGCCCGGGGCGCAACTGCCGCTCAATGTCTTCGAGCCGCGCTATCTCGCCATGTTCGATGCGGCGATCGCCGGAAATCGTTTGATCGGCATGATCCAGCCGGCGCTGGGAGAGCCGCCGGATTCGTCCAATCTGGCGCATGTCGGCTGCCTCGGACGTATTACCTCCCTCTCGGAGACCGGCGATGGGCGTTATATTGCCGCACTGACGGGCATATGCCGTTTCCGGCTGATGGATGAAATCACTGCCCACCAGCCCTATCGCACATTCCGCATCACCCCTTTTATCTCCGACCTGAAATCCCATCATGAGGAAGGCACGGTCGATCGCCCGGCACTGCTTTCGGCTTTCCGTGCCTATCTGGAGGCCAACAGGCTGGAGGCGGATTGGGAAAGCGTCGAGCGGGCCGACAACATGATGTTGGTCAATTCGCTATCGATGATGGCGCCCTTCGATCCGGCCGAGAAACAGGCCCTTCTCGAGGCGCCCGACCTGAAGACCCGGGCAGAAACCTTCATCGCCATCGTCAAGATCGTGCTCGCCGGCTCCGGCGACACCGATTCCCTGCTGCAGTAGGAGTTTCAGATGGATGTCACCGTCAGCAAGGTCGACCCGAAACTGCTCGATCTTCTCGTCTGCCCGCTGACCAAGGGGCGGCTGAGCTACGACCGGGAAAAGAACGAGCTGATCTCGGAAAAGGCGCGTCTCGCCTATCCGATCCGCGACGGCATTCCGATCATGCTGATTTCGGAGGCAAGACGTATCGAGGATTGAGGACCGTGCCCCTCTGGTACTGTGGAGTAGAGGCCGGCCGTTTCTCTCAGAGATCAATGGAATGGCGACTTTGCGTCTCCAAGGCGGTCAGACAAAGTGGCGCGCGCCAAGCGCCTTAGCTGCCTTTGAGGCGAATTAGGCATATTGGCGCGCGATCCCGGCGCCGCCACTGCGGTGGTGGCCGTACCACAATTTAATTGAGGGAGACAGACGTCGGAGCATGCGCGGTAACGAGACACGCAATCAGCACTTTGTGTCGCAGGTTGAGCAGAGGCTCAACGCGAGCAACCCGAACAGCACCGGCGATAATTTCCGGATCTACTCGTTTCGCATCGCGGATCGAGAGGCTTCCAGGATTGAGCTGGAGAACCCCCGCGGGCGTGCGATCGTATCGACCTTGTCGATGCTTGACCTCTTCAGCTTCGACGTGCCGGGAGGCGGACCGCTGCGCATGAACCTCGAGGCGCTGTTCCACAAGTACGAAGCGAAGGTCGAGATTCATACCAAAGGCCTGCTCGAAAAGCTGGCAGCGGGCAGCACGGACATCAAGACTGAGCTTATTGACTTGTTCGCCGTAAAGCTGCTGAACTTCATCCGCAATCCCTTCTGCATCCAGAAGGTGTTGAACAGCTTTCCCGGCGTTGGACAGTACGAACCGACCGATCCGGAACTGTTAGCTGTCTATCGACGGATCGTCAACGGACAGAAGCCGCACCAGGCTCACCTGTGCCGGCAACTCGACGTATCGCAGGAGACCTATGTCGAGTGGCTCCGGCTGATCTTCGTTCTGTTGATGCAGATCGGGGATGACCGGACGAACCTGTTCGAAGGCATGATTAAGGCGCTATTTGAGGCGCGCGACACGCAGGCTGCAGCCTTTGTCTGGATCTACGACCAAGACGTCTGCCTGCTTTCGGATCGAAGCTACTGCCAGCCCATTCCAGACGGCGCGCACATGGCGATGTCCTTCAATCTGTGTTCCACCGCCTTCGCGGACTACGTTTTCGCCGACGCTGCGACCTTGGTCGAAGGTCGCGCTGCGCCTGCATTTGGGGCGAGTGCCTTAGCCGCTTGGCGGCAGCGGTCCCAGGCCACAATCAATGTGACGGTGACGAAGAACAATCGTCCAATGCTGGCCCGCTACAATCGGCAAATCATCGAGCAGGCGCGCGAACGAGTCTACTGTGCGGAGAAGGCTGGCATAGTGCTGGCGTAGCCAGCCTAGTGCAGATTAATGGCGGCTTTCCAAAACATTTGGCGCCTGAAACCTTCCGGTCCTCTCCCGACCATTCGCAGACATCTGCGGCGAATTACACCTCTTCCAATTTGCTGCGCTTCAGATCGCCTCACCAGCCAACAGCCGCGGATTATTCCTTGCAGTCGTCCCCGCTGCCTGGCCGATGAAGAAGGATTTGAGGCTGGGCAGGCGGTCGACGATCCCTAGTCCGAAGTCGCGGGCGATGCGCAGCGGCGTGTTGTCGTTGGAAAACAGCCGGTTCAGCACGTCGGTCGTCACCCCCATGCGGAAGGTGTCGAAGCGGCGCCAGGTCTGGTAGCGTTCGAGGGTGTTGATCGAGCCGATATCGAGGCCGAGGCGGTCGGCCTCGACGATGGTTTCGGCAAGGGCCGCCACATCCTTGAAGCCGAGATTGAGGCCCTGGCCGGAGATCGGGTGAATGCCGTGGGCGGCGTCGCCGGCCAAAGCGAAGCGCGGCGCGACGAAAGCGCGGGCCAGCGTCAGGCCGAGCGGAAAGGCGCGGCGTTCGCCGATCGTGCGCAGTGCGCCGAGCTTGTGGCCGAAGCGGCGCTCCAGTTCCTCTTCGAACAAGAGGTCGTCGGAAGCCACAAGCCGTTCGGCATCGGGGGTGCGTTCCGTCCAGACGAGCGAGGAGCGATTGTTCTTCAAGGGCAGGATGGCGAAGGGGCCGGAGGGCAGAAAATGCTCCTCGGCGCAGCCGCCATGCGGGCGCTCATGCTCGACGGTGACGACGATGCCGGACTGGCCGTAATCCCAATTGACGGTCTTGATCCCAGCCATGTCGCGCAGCTTCGAGCGCACGCCGTCGCAGGCAACCAGAAGCCGCGTTTCGAGCGTGCTGCCGTCCGAAAGGGTGAGCGTGGTCTTGTTGTCGTCGGTGACGAAATCCGTGGCGCTGAGGCCATGCTTGATCGTAATGCCAAGACGCTCGCAGGCGCCACGGAGCGCGCCAACCATGGTGAGGTTCGGCACCATGTGTGCGAAGGGCTGGCCGTCGGCCACTTCGCCGTCGAAGGTGAGAAAGACCGGGCGGACGGGATCGCCTGTGCGCGAATCGGTGACGATCATGCGGGTGATCGGCTCGGCCTCCGGCGCGATCTCGTTCCAGACGCCGAGGACTTCAAGCATCTTGGAGGCAGCGGCGATGATCGCCGATGCGCGCATATCCTTCTTCCAGGCGGATTCCGGTGCGGCTTCCACGATCATGACATCGAGGTGGGGGGCTGCCTGCTTGACTGCGACCGCTGCGGCAAGACCCACATATCCGCCACCCACTACCAGCATGTCCAACATAGCGCTTCCCTGTGTCTTACTGTCACGTCCTGCTCTATATAGAGCATCCTGTTGACGGTTCCTACCATGGGAGTTCAAGCAAAATGTCGCGAGAGACCGAGAAGCTCACCCCGATGGAAACCGTACTGGCGACATTGGATCTCGAAACGATCGAGATGAACCTGTTTCGTGGCAATAGCCCGCAGGTCGGCTGGCAGCGCGTCTTCGGCGGGCAGGTCATCGGCCAAGCCTTAATGGCGGCGCAGCGAACGGTGGATGGCGATCGCTTCGCGCATTCGCTGCACGCCTATTTCATGCTGCCCGGCGATCCGTCGGTGCCGATCCTCTATCAGGTCGATCGGCTGCGTGACGGTTCGAGCTTCAATACGCGGCGTGTATTGGCCATCCAGCACGGCAAGGCGATCTTTGCTCTGACGGCGTCCTTCCAGCTCGACGAGCCAGGCTTCGATCATCAGGGCGACATGCCCGACGTGCCGATGCCGGAGAAACTGATGGACGAGGAGCAGGTCAAACAGCGCTATCTCGCCCATGCGCCGGAGAATGTCCGCCGCTATTGGGAGCGCAAGCGGGCGATAGAAATCAGGCCCGTTTCGATCGAGAGCTATTTTTCGCGAGCCCAGCCGAGCCAGCGGCAGAATATCTGGGTTCGGGTGACGGGACCGGTGCCGGATAACCGGCTCTACCAGAATGCCGTGCTCGCCTATCTCTCCGACATGACGCTGCTCGATGTTTCCCTGAATGCGCATGGCACATCGGTACTGGATCCGACTGTCCAGGTGGCGAGCCTCGACCATGCCATGTGGTTTCATCGTCCCTTCAAGCTCGACGACTGGCTGCTCTACAGCCAGGAAAGCCCGAGTGCCTCCGGCGCCCGCGGATTTACCCGCGGCAGCCTGTTTACGCGATCCGGTATCCTGATTGCGTCGGTGGCGCAGGAAGGGCTGATTCGTAAAAAGGCAAATGCTTAAATTTGTGGCAAATTTATAAATTTGCACTTTATTTGTGCGGCCCTCACAATGAGAAATGCCGCTTTATTGGGTCTGTGCAATAAAACTGTTTTATTTCAACACGTTATAAATGTGTCACGAATCTGGCACGTCCTTTGAATGTATATGGCCAGTCGCTGCAGAAACACTCGTCGGCGGCAAGGAGAGTCGGCTCCGTGCCGAGGCTAACAAAGGATGGGAAACCAGATGAAAATTGTGATGGCCATTATCAAGCCGTTCAAGCTCGATGAGGTCCGTGAGGCCCTCACGGCTGTCGGCATCCAGGGCCTGACTGTGACCGAAGTGAAGGGTTACGGGCGCCAGAAGGGGCATACCGAGATTTATCGCGGCACCGAATATGCCGTCAGCTTCCTGCCGAAGCTGAAGATCGAGGTCGCAGTCGCATCCGAAACCGTTGACAAGGCCGTCGAGGCCATCGCGTCGGCAGCCAAGACCGGCCAGATCGGCGACGGCAAGATCTTTGTCTATTCCATTGACCATGCCGTACGCATCCGTACGGGCGAAACCGATTCAGAAGCGCTGTAAGACACGGCGGATCAGGGAGTTATTTGCATGTCATTTTCTAAGCTTTCCTCCGCCTTGACACGGGTGGGTGCGCTTTCTGCGGCCTTGCTTGCGCCGGCGATCGCCTTTGCGCAGGAGACCGCTCCGGCGGCAGCCGCTGCGACCGCCGCCGCACCGGTTCCGGACAAGGGCGACACCGCCTTCATGTTCATCTCCACCATTCTCGTGCTCTTCATGCTCGTGCCGGGTCTGGCGCTGTTTTACGGCGGTCTCGTCCGCGCCAAGAACATGCTCTCGGTTCTGATGCAGTGCACGATGATCGGCGCGGTCGTGATGATCCTCTGGGTTCTCTACGGCTATTCCTTCGCCTTCGGCGGCGGTTCGAGCCCTTATTGGGGCGGCACGGCCAAGATGTTCCTGTCGGGCGTCTCGACCTCGACGACGGCATCGACCTTCACCAAGGGCGTGGTCATCCCTGAATTCATCTTCATGCTGTTCCAGATGACCTTTGCCGCCATTACGCCGGCACTCATCATCGGCGCCTTCGCCGAGCGCATCAAGTTCGGCGCAGCCGTGCTCTTCTGCGCGCTGTGGGCGACCTTCGTCTACTTCCCGATCGCTCACATGGTCTGGGATTCCAACGGCATGCTCTTCAAGATGGGCGCACTCGACTTCGCCGGCGGCACCGTCGTTCACATCAATGCCGGTATTGCAGGCATCGTCGGCGCCATTCTCGTCGGCAAGCGCGTCGGCTTCGGCAAGGACATGATGGCTCCGCACTCCATGACGCTCACCATGGTCGGCGCATCGATGCTCTGGGTCGGCTGGTTCGGCTTCAATGCCGGCTCCAACCTCGAAGCTTCCGGCGGCGCGATGCTCGCAACCGTCAATACCTTCGTCGCAACGGCAGCCGCCATCATCTCCTGGTCGCTGGTCGAAACCTTCACCCGCGGCAAGGCCTCCATGCTCGGTGGCGCTTCGGGCATGGTTGCCGGCCTCGTCGCCATCACGCCTGCAGCCGGCATCGCCGGTCCGATGGGCGCGATCGTCATGGGTCTCATCGTCTCGCCGCTCTGCTACTTCTTCGTCTCGGTCGTGAAGAACAAGTTCGGCTACGACGATACGGCTGACGTCTTCGGCGTACACTGCATCGGTGGTATCTTCGGCGCCATCGCAACCGGCATCTTCGCCAGTGCCTCGCTCGGCGGCGTCGGCTATGCCGATGGCGTCACGATGAGCAGCCAGGTCGTTGTCCAGCTGACCGCCGTCGTCACGACAATCCTGTGGTGCGGCATCGGCTCGGCGATCCTCTACAAGGTCGTCGACGTCATTATCGGTCTGCGCGTCGCTCCGGAAGCCGAACGCGAAGGTCTCGACCTCGCCTCGCACGGCGAAGCGGCCTACCACAATTCCTGATCGGAGCTTGCGAAACCGGGGCAAGGCTCCGGTTTCGCTCAACATCCCGTCGCGTCCTATTTCATTGCAAATAGGCGCCCTTGGCCCGGACCTTGGTTCGGGCCCTTTTCGTTCGTGCACAGCCATTTTTCTTCAGACGACAGGCGATTCATGAGGTTGGCATGCATGGTTAACATGCCATTAACCCTCCTCTGATTAGGTATGGCTAACCTGCCGGCGAGTGGGCATAGACCGATTCGTTTGCGCTTTGGACAGGAACGGGGCTGGATATCATGGGCAGAAGCAATTCGGCGGCGTTGAGCGGTCGCCCCGACCGTTTATCGCTATCGAGCGTGGTTTGGCGTCAGGTCAAGGGCCTGACGGGTTTCGCGATACTGTTCCTGCTGGCGCTTGCGGTTGCCGCGCTGGCGACCTGGAACGTCATGGACCCTAGCTATTCCTACGCAACTGCCAATGCGCCGACCAACCTGCTCGGCTTTCCCGGCGCCGCCTTTGCCGACATCATGATGCAGTCGTTCGGCCTTGCCTCGATCCTGGCGATGTTACCCGTTGTCGCCTGGGCCTTCGCGCTGATTGCCAACCGCAAGCTTCATCGTGTGCCCTCGCGCCTCGGCGCCTGGTTCGGCGGCTGCATCGTCGCGGCCGGCTCCATCGCCTGCTTCCCGGCGCCGCCCACCTGGCCGATTCCGAACGGTATCGGCGGTGTCGTCGGCGATCTTCTTCTGCGTCTTCCAGCCCTCTTCATCGGCACCTATCCGAGCGGTGTCGTCGCCATCATCATCGGTTCGGTCCTCGCCGTTCCGGCCATTTGGCTCATGCTCTTCGCCTCGGGCGTCATCGGCGAAAACCTCGTGGAAGACGAAAGTGATGAGGACGATTACGAGGAAACCCGCAGCCGTGCCCGCCGGGTTGGCGATGAGGACGAGGATGACGACCGTGGCGGTTTCCTTGCCAATTTCATGGCCTATGGTGCGGTCATGCATGCCTGGTACAACACGCAGGCCCGACTTCGCCGGCTGTTCGGCATGGGGCCGCGCAAGCGCCGCGACCATGCCTTCGATGCGCCTTATGATTTCAACGACGACGAATTCGGTACGCTGAACGAGCCGGTGCGCGCCAAGGCACCCATGGCTCGGGGCGACCGTCTGGAGCCGTCCATGGATGGTCCGGCGCGCCGCGTCGTTTCCGCGCCGTCGATCAGTCTCGGCGATGACGAGGATGAAGACGAGGATTCGACTTATGATCGCGATCCGCGGCGCCCGGCCGATATCCTGCCTGACGATGAGGATGACGAGTGGCCGTTGGCCCCGGCTGCTCCAAAGGGAGCCGCTGCCGGCCATCGCGTCACTCCGGCCGCGCCGCGTCCGAAACCGGGTGCGCGGGCGGAACGCGAGGCGCAGACCTCCTTCATCCGTCCCTATGGCTTCCAGCTCCCCGCCGTCCATCTGCTTGCCGAGCCGAAGGCCGTCGCCCGCGATGCGACGCTCTCGGCCGATGCGCTGGAGCAGAATGCCCGCATGCTCGAAGGCGTGCTCGAGGATTTCGGCGTCAAGGGCGAGATCATTCACGTCCGCCCCGGCCCGGTCGTCACGCTCTATGAGCTGGAGCCGGCGCCAGGCATCAAATCGTCCCGCGTCATCGGCCTTGCCGATGATATCGCCCGTTCGATGAGCGCGATTGCCGCCCGTGTCGCCGTCGTTCCCGGCCGCAACGCCATCGGCATCGAGCTGCCGAACTCGACGCGCGAAACGGTCTATCTGCGCGAGCTCATCGCCAGCCGCGATTTCGAGACGTCCAAGGCGAAGCTTGCCATGTCGCTCGGCAAGACGATCGGCGGCGAACCCGTGATTGCCGATCTCGCCAAGATGCCGCATCTGCTCGTGGCCGGCACCACCGGCTCGGGTAAATCCGTTGCGATCAACACCATGATCCTGTCGCTGCTCTACCGCATGACACCGGAGCAGTGCCGCCTGATTATGATCGATCCAAAGATGCTCGAACTCTCCGTCTATGACGGCATTCCGCATCTGCTCTCGCCCGTCGTCACGGATCCGAAGAAAGCCGTCGTTGCGCTCAAATGGACCGTCCGTGAGATGGAAGAGCGCTACAAAAAGATGTCGAAGATCGGCGTGCGCAACATCGACGGCTTCAATACGCGCGTCGAGCAGGCCGTCGCAAAGGGTGAGGCGATCAGCCGGACCGTGCAGACCGGCTTCGATCGCCAGACCGGCGAGGCGATCTATGAGACGGAAGAATTCGACCTAAAGCCGATGCCCTACATCGTCGTCATCATCGACGAAATGGCCGATCTGATGATGGTCGCCGGCAAGGATATCGAAGGCGCCGTGCAGCGTCTGGCGCAGATGGCGCGTGCCGCCGGCATCCATGTCATCATGGCAACGCAGCGTCCGTCCGTCGACGTCATCACCGGCACGATTAAGGCGAACTTCCCGACCCGCATCTCCTTCCAGGTGACGTCGAAGATCGACAGCCGCACCATTCTCGGCGAGCAGGGTGCGGAACAGCTGCTCGGCATGGGCGACATGCTCTACATGGCCGGCGGCGGGCGCATCCAGCGCGTTCACGGCCCCTTCGTCTCCGATGGCGAGGTGGAGGATATCGTCGCCTATCTGAAGACGCAGGGCGCACCGCAATATCTCGATGCCATCACCGCCGATGATGACGAGGATGATGACGGCCACGGTCCGGTTGGCACGTCCAATCTCTCCGATTCGGAAGATCCCTACGATCAGGCTGTTGCGATCGTGCTGCGCGACGGCAAGGCTTCGACCTCCTATATCCAGCGGAGACTGGGCATCGGCTACAATCGTGCAGCGTCGCTGATCGAGCGCATGGAGCAGGAAGGTGTGATCGGCCCGGCCAACCACGCCGGCAAACGTGAGATCCTCGTTCCCACCGAAGCCGATATTCTCGATCGCTGAGGCAATCAGCCTTTCCGTGTCGCATATCCCGTCTATGTTCAGGGAAATTTGATTGCCGCCCCTTACCGGCCTTGGGCCGTTGCGCCATGAAGACGCCGATTTTGCGCGCCATGGACGAAGCATGAAGGAGAATTCGATGACGAAATTTGATGCGCAGCCGTCTAGCCGACTGTCCCTGACCCGCCGGCACCTACTCGGCGCCGTGCTCGCCGTCGGCGGGGCAGGCGCTCTGCCGGTTTCGGCTTTCGCGCAGGCTCAAGCACAGACGCAGGCAGCTGCAGCGACCCTCAATCCCGGTATCGCCCAGGCCATTGCCGATCATTTCTCATCCATCAAGTCGATGAAGGGCGGTTTCCTGCAGATCGGACCGCGCGGCGATCAGATGAGCGGCGCATTCTTCATCCAGCGGCCCGGCAAGATGCGTTTCAACTACGATCCGCCGTCGCGCATGCGCGTAATCTGCGACGGCAATAACGTACAGGTCATCAACGACCAGACGCAGACAAGAAATATGTATCAGCTATCGAAGACGCCGCTGAGCCTGCTGCTCGCCAACAAGATCGACCTTTCGGCCGACATGGTGCGCAATGTCGATTCGCAGCCGGATCTGACCAAGCTCACGCTCGGCAACCGCACCGTTTTTGGCGATTCGACGATCACGATGATCTTCGATTCGAAAAGCTACGACCTGCGCCAATGGACCGTTATCGATCCGCAGGGCAAGACAACCGATGTTATCATCAACAACGTGAAGACGAACGTCGCCTTCGACGACAGCGTTTTCCGCATCGACTATACGCGCTGACGGTCGACTCCATCCCGAGCCATAGATAAGCGGCGAATGGCGCTTTTCTTTCCACTACAGCCGGTCTAAAGCCTTACGCTGACCGGAGAGAGCGGTGATTCATCGAATCGCCGAGTCGCTCCGACTGTCTGTTTTGACGCAATTCCGGACGGAAAACCGCTGCGCACTTTTCCTCGAATTGCTCCAAGGAAAAGGCTCGGGTATGGGATTTTCGATTGCGACCTGGAATATCAATTCGGTGCGGCTGCGTATGCCGATCGTCGAGCAGTTCGTCATGCAGGCCCGGCCCGATATTCTCTGCCTGCAGGAAACCAAGGTTCCGAACGAGCTTTTCCCCCATGCGCCGCTCCGGGCGCTTGGCTATGAGCACATCATCATTCATGGCCAGAAGGGCTATCATGGGGTGGCCATCGCATCGCGTTTCCCGCTGACCGAGGATCATCGCCAGGATTATTGCAATGTTGGCGACAGCAGGCATATCTCGGCCATCTTCGAGCGCGGCGGCCGGCGCATCCGCCTGCACAATTTCTATGTCCCGGCGGGTGGCGATGAGCCGGATCGAACGATAAATCCGAAATTCGGCCACAAGCTTGATTTCATCGAGGAGATGAAGAAGCTGCATGCCAATGCCGAGCAGAACACCTCTGCGATCCTCGTCGGCGATCTCAATATCGCTCCGCTGGAGCACGACGTCTGGTCGCACAAGCAGCTCCTGAAGATCGTCAGCCATACGCCTGTAGAGACCGAAGGGTTGCTCGAGGTGATGAAACGCGGCGCTTGGCTCGACCTGATGCGCCAGCAGGTGCCGGAAAGCGAGAAGCTCTATACATGGTGGAGCTATCGCGCCAAGGATTGGGAGGCTGCCGACCGCGGTCGCCGCCTCGACCATATCTGGTCCTCCTCCGATCTGGGTCCGCATCTGCAGCGGATCGAGATTCTGAAGGCGGCGCGCGGCTGGGATCGTCCGTCCGACCATGTGCCGGTCGTGGCGCATTTCAATCTCTGAAGCGGGATTGAACTTGCTAGAGCGTTTGCGCTTTTCTTTGAATCGCGAAAACGCTCTATCCTTTTGTATTTACGCAATTCCGGACGGAAAGCCGCTTCATACTTTTCCTGGAATTGCTGTCAGGAGAAGCGGCCGAGCATTGCGGCTGCCTGCCTGGCAAGGGCGGCGAAGTTTTCGCGGATACGGTTCTGGATCAGCAGGCCGGCGTCTGGATATTCCTCGATCAAGCGGTGAAAGAGGGCGCGGGTGATGCGGATCACGTCGGATTCTTCGGCGGCAACGGCCGTGTATTTCCGCTCTACCAAGGTCACCATCGCCAGTTCCGAAAGCATGGTGCCTGCCTGGACCACCGCTTCCACCTGTGTCTGGCCGTTTGCATCGATGGTGCTGAGCTCGAAACTGCCGCGCGTGATGACATAGGCGCATTCAGCGGGCGATTTTTCCCGGAACAGCGTCTGGCCCTCATTCACATGGCGGCGGTCGGCGCCGAAGGCGATCAGCCGCAACGGCTCATCGCCCATGCCGTGAAACAGCGGCAGTTGCGACAGCAGTCGGATATCGTCGTTCAGCGCCATCGATCGCCTATGGAATGATCTTGTAGCCGCCGTTTTCCGTGACAAGGATTTCGGCGTTGGAGGGATCGCGCTCGATCTTCTGGCGAAGGCGGTAGACGTGGGTTTCGAGCGTATGGGTGGTCACGCCGGAATTGTAGCCCCAGACCTCTTCGAGAAGGATATCGCGGGTCACGACCTTCTGGTCGGCGCGATAGAGATACCGGATAATGGCGGCTTCCTTTTCGGTGAGCCGGATCTTTTGTCCGTCTTCCGTGGTGAGCAGCTTCTGGCTTGGCTTGAAGAGGTAGCGTCCCACCGTGAAGGTCGCATCCTCGCTCTGCTCGTGCTGGCGCAATTGTGCGCGGATGCGGGCGAGCAGGACGGCGAAGCGGAAGGGCTTCGTCACATAGTCGTTGGCGCCGGCTTCAAGCCCGAGGATAGTGTCGGAATCCGTGTCATGCCCCGTCAGCATGATGATCGGCGCCTTGAAGCCGTTCTTGCGCAGCAGCTTCACGGCTTCGCGGCCATCCATATCGGGCAGGCCGACATCCATGATGAGGAGATCGACGGGTACGGTGCGCGCGGTCTGCACGCCTTTTCCGGCGGTCGCCTCCTGCAGGACGTTGAATTCCTCGTAAAGCGATAATTGCTCGACCAACATTTCACGCAGGTCGTTATCATCGTCCACCAGGAGAATGGTGCGTGCGGTCATGCCGTTCGGGTCCTCGTTCTAATCCCACTTAAGTCCTACGCCAAATTGCATTTTTAGCAAGTCGCGACGCGGCTCAGGCTTGGTCGTTTGGTTGAAACTGCTATGATTTCAAACGAAATCACACGCAAAGCAAAAACATGTGAGGAAAATGCAAAAGACAAGGGCGGGGGCCAGGCGGACCGCTTCGACAATCGTCGTGCGTCCTGCGCCAGGTAAGAAAACGCGGGCGCTGGTACAGGTGGGGAGCATGACGGTACCGGCAGCAATCGGCCGATCCGGACGCAGCATATTGAAGCGTGAAGGAGACGGCGCGACACCCATCGCGGATATGAAGTTGCTTCACGGCTTCACGCGCGGCGATCGGATCCGCTTTCTGCGAACGGCCTTGCCGATGCGGCATATCCGGGAGGATATGCTCTGGTGCGACCAGCCCGGCGATCCCAACTACAACAGGCTGGTGAAGGCTCCTTTCGGGCCGAGCCACGAGGAATTGCGGCGAGGCGACGGCCTCTACGACGTCTGCCTGGTGCTCGACTGGAATGTGAGCTCTCGCAGGCGCAACCGCGGCTCGGCGATCTTCTTTCACCTGATCAGGCCGGGATACGAGCCGACGGCCGGGTGCATCGCGGTCAACCTGCGCGACATGAAGCGCATCCTGCCATCATTGCGAAGAGGTATGACGGTCCGGGTTGTCTGAAAGGTCGCCCGGGGTTAACATCCGGATATTCTCCACTATATGGGATTTCGACCGGTCGCTTGTGCGGACCAGGCCGGCCCTTTCCTTTCAGAATTTAAATCACGCCTTCACTCCACCCACTTATCATCCTTTGGAGACTTATCGTGACCACGCAACCAACAATCACGTTCAATGATGGCCATTCCATTCCGCAGGTCGGCCTCGGCGTCTGGCAGACGCCGGAGAATGTCGCGCCGATGGCGGTCAGCACGGCTTTGAAGGCCGGCTATCGCCATGTCGACACCGCAGCCATCTATGCCAACGAGGATGGCGTCGGCGAAGGCATGCGCCAGTCCGGCGTCGCCCGTGAGGATATCTATCTCACAACCAAGCTCTGGAACGAGGCGCAGGGCTTCGATTCCACGCTGAAGGCCTTCGACGAAAGCCTGAAGCGGCTCGGCACCGATTATGTCGATCTCTACCTGATCCATTGGCCGTCGCCGCACCGCAACCGCTACCTCGATACCTGGAAGGCTTTCGTGCGCCTGAAGGAAGAAGGCCGCGCCCGTTCGATCGGCGTTTCCAATTTTGCCGCCGCGCATCTCGAACGTATCATCGGCGAGACCGGCGTGACGCCCGTGCTGAACCAGATCGAGCTGCATCCCACCTTCCAGCAGAAGGAACTGCGTGCGGTTCACGACAAGCTCGGCATCAAGACAGAATCCTGGAGCCCGCTCGGCCAGGGCAAGCTTCTCACCAACGCCGCCATCGGCAAGGTCGCCGCCAAACATGGCCGCACGCCAGCGCAGGTCATTATCCGCTGGCATATCGACAACGGCCTGATCGTCATCCCGAAATCGGTGACGCCGAGCCGCATCGAGGAAAACCTCAAGGTTTTCGACTTCAAGCTCGACAGCGAAGACCTGGCCGAGATGGCCAAGCTCGATTCGGCCAGTGGCCGCATCGGCCCGGACCCGCTGACGGCGAGTTTCTGATCGCAGGTTGCGATCCGCTTATGCAAAGGGGCTCGGAGTGAAGGCTCCGAGCCCTTTTTTCATCCTAAAGCATGTCGCGCAAAAGTGCGCAGCGGTTTTGCGACAACGACATGCACAAAATCAAAAACCTAAAGCGCGGGAAACGACTCTGAAAGATCGCGCGACGCGCTTTAGAGTCCTGAGTGCCGTCAGAGCTGGACCCAGGCCGGTGCCACCGTCGGACCTTTGCCGAGGAAGAAGCCGAAGTGGATGTTCATCTCGCCGATCGGTTCGATGAAACGGGCATTGCGGAGCGGACCCGCGTCGACCGGCTCGAAGCCGATGGATTTGACGAGGCTGGATACGGCGCGCTTGGCCTTCTCGTCGTCTCCGGCAATGAAGACCTGCAGCACCTTGCTGTTACGTCCCTCGACGGGCAGCAGCGGTGCGAAAATCGTATTAAAAGCCTTCACCACCGTCGCCTCGGGCGCAAGCGCCTGGATTTCTTCGGCGGCCGAACTCGAGTGCCCGACGACGAGGTCGCTGAAATCTGCGGTGACGGGATTGCTGATATCGATCAGCACCTTGCCCTTGAGATTTCCGGCTTCCTTCAGCGTTTCCGCGATTACGCTATAGGGCAGCGCCAGTATGACGATATCGGCAAGCTTGATAGCGGCGGCAACTCCGCCCGCTTCGATGCCAGCGCCCAGTTCGGCGGCAAAGGCTGCTGCCTTTGCGGGATCGCGATGGCCAATGACCAGGTCGGACCCTGCTTGGGTCAGCAGACGAGCCAGTCCCGCCCCCATATTTCCGGTACCAATGACAGCGATTTTCATGTTCGTCAGCTCCTTGTTGTGACTGACAAACACATAAGATTATATCCATATCCGGATAAATGATCTAGATATATCGATACTTTAAACGGATTGTTTCTAATGGATCGATTGTCCGGCATGAGCATCTTCGTCAAGGCAGTCGAGCTCGGCTCGTTCAGCGCCGCGGCAGAGGCCTTGAACATGTCGCCGCAGCTCGTCGGCAAACATGTACAATTTCTCGAACAACATCTTGGTGTTCGGCTTCTCCACCGCACCACGCGCCGTCAGCACCTGACGGAGGTCGGCAGCCAGTTTTACGAGCGCTCGCGCAATATTCTGGCAGAAGTCGAGGCAGCAGAGGCGTTGGCGGCGGAAACCCGGGCCGTGCCGCGCGGCAAGCTGAGGGTCAATGCCCCGGTCACCTTCGGTATCCATGCGCTCGCTCCGGTGCTTCCGAAATATCTGAATGCGCATCCGGAAGTTTCGATCGATTTGTCGCTGACGAACCGCATGGTGGATCTGATCGATGAGGGCTATGACGCGGTCTTTCGCATCGGTGAGCTTGCTGACAGCGGATTGATCGCCCGCCGTCTAGGGCCTTATCGCCTGATGATCTGTGCTGCGCCGAGCTATCTGCGCGCCCACGGCACCCCCTCCACGCCGGACGATCTCCGAAATCATGAGTGCCTGATCTTCTCGCATACAATGTTGAGGACTCATTGGGATTTTGAAGGACCAGAGGGGAATGTGAGCGTTCCGATTTCTGGCCGGCTGATGATCGACAATGGTGAGGCGCTGCTGAAAGCCGCGCTGGCAGGGCTCGGTATCGTTCTGCAGTCGTCCGAACTCATTCAGTCGAGCCTGGAAACCGGAGCACTGGTGCCGCTTTTGCCCGGGTACAGCGTGCCGACGCGCCAGCTGCATGTTCTCTATGCGCCGGATCGCCGCATCACGCCGAAGCTCCGCAGCTTTCTCGATTTCGTTTCGGCGCAATTCGGCGGCCACGGATCGGTGTGACCGGATGGCGGGATTATCCTCCGCCATCCTCTCGGCTCATTCTCACGAGACCTCTTGCGCAAGGGCGCCACGCCTTGAACGTGCCATGCCTGTGACGGCGATGGCCAGCGTCGCGCCGATCAGCAGGGCGCCGACCACAAAGGTGATCTGCATGCCTGTTGCAATGGCCTCCGGGCGTGCTGTGATAATATCGCTCGTTCCCGATCCTAGTGTGAAGATGGCGCCCATGACAGACGCGCCCGTTATCAGCCCGAGGTTTCGCGACAGGCTCAGCATGCCTGAAACGACGCCGCGTTGCTCGGAGCCTATGCCCTTCATGATCGCGGTGTTGTTGGATGCCTGAAACATCGCGTAGCTGGAGGTGATGATGACCAGTGGCCCGATATAGCCGGCGACTCCGAATCTGCCTTGCAGTGCTGCCATCAGGACCAGGCCGATGATCATGCCCACAAGACCTGTCATGGTCATGCGGTGGGCGCCGAAGCGATCGACGATGCGGCCGGCCGGCACTCCCGTCAGCGCTGACACCAGCGGGCCGACGGACATGATGGCGCCGACCTGGGCTGCATCGAAGCCGAGAGCGCGGGAGAGATAGAAAGGCCCGACCACCAGCGTCGTCATGATGACGGTGGAAACGAGGGTGCTCATGACAAGACCCGTGCTGAGCTTAGGATCGCGGAACATGGAAAGGCGCAGCAGTGGCGACTTTACCTTCGTTTCGGTGAAGGCAAACAGGGCGATGCCTGAAGCTGCGGCCAACAGCAGGCCGATATTCAAAGCGCCAAAGCTTCCATGCCCGATCGTCATTGCCAGCGCATAGGCAGCCAGCGTCAGGGCCAGCAGAAAAGTGCCGATTCCGTCCGGGCGTCCCTGAGCTCTTTTGCTGTTTTGCCGCTCAGTTGGCAGGAAACGCGCAGCGAGCAGGAAATTCACGACCCCGAGTGGCACGTTGACGAGGAAGATGGTTTCCCAGCCGAGGCTGGCGATCAAGATGCCACCGAGCGACGGGCCGAGCGTAGTGCCGATCGCAGACATTGTGCCGAGCAGGCCCATGGCGCTGCCTGTGCGCTCTTTCGGCACGGTTTCACCGACCATCGCGACAGTGAGCGCCATCATCATGGCGGCGCCGAGACCTTGCAGACCTCTGGCGGCGAGCAATAGCCAGAGTGTCGGCGCAATGCCGCAGAAGAGCGAGGCGAGGGTGAAAAGGCTGATACCAATCAGCAGCAGGCGCCGCCTGCCGAAAATGTCACCCAGCCGTCCGACGCTGACGATCAGCGTGGAGATGGCGAGCAGATAGGCAAGCACGATCCACTGCACCTGCTGAAAGGAGGCGCCGAATGCCTGGGCGAGCGTTGGCAATCCGACATTGGCAATGCTGGTATCGAGCGAAGGCATCAGCATGGACAGCGATAGGCTGGTAAGGGCCCAGCGGATGGAGGATGTGGACTTTGTGTGGCCGGCTTTGGCCGGATCTTCAATGATTGGCTGCAACATGAGCTCCATTTCTAGTGACGTAATAAAACTTCCGGCAGAAAGGTAGCTCTCGGCATGATATGGCGGAATACGCAGCATTTGCACTTGATCAGTGCATTTGACGCTATGCATTGAGAAAACCATGTTATGGTCGCATCATGTCCACGCCTGATCTCAACCTGCTCGTCACTCTCAATGTCCTGCTTGCCGAGGGCAGCGTCGCGCGCGCCGCCCGGCGATTGCGATTGAGCCCGTCGGCCATGAGTAGGCAGCTGGCGCGGCTGCGCGAGACGACGGGCGATCCATTGTTGGTCAGGGCCGGGCGAGGGCTGGTGCCGACGCCGCGGGCGCTGGAGCTACGCGAGCGTGTCGGTCATCTTGTTCAGGAGGCGGAAGCGGCCTTGCGGCCCGCCGAAAGCCTCGATCTGAAGCAGCTTGCTCGAATCTTCACGTTGCGCACCCGCGAAGGCTTCGTGGAGAATTTTGGCGCCGAACTGATCGCACGCATTGCCGAGCAGGCGCCTGGCGTTCGGCTCTACTTCACTCAGAAGCTGGACAAGGACAGCATGCCTCTGCGCGACGGCACGATCGATTTCGAGACCGGCGTCGTGGGAGACGATACCGGCCCAGAGCTCAGGACGCAGGCGCTGTTTCATGATCGCTTCATCGGCGTGGTCCGAAGCGGGCATCCGTTTAGCGAAGGGGAGATCACCCCGGAGTGTTATGCCTCCGGCCGGCATATTCTCGTTTCGCGGCGTGGCCTGCAGAAGGGACAGATCGACGAGGCGCTGGAGAAACTGGGGCTGGCGCGGCAGATCGCAACGATTGTCGGCAGCTTCTCGGCGGCGCTGGCCTTGGCGCGCGCCTCCGACCTGATCGTCAGTCTGCCGGAGCGCTATACGGGCAATCTGCGTGTCGGCATGCATAGTTTCGCGCTGCCGGTGCCGACATCCGATGTGACGATCTCGCTGCTCTGGCATCCGCGCATGGATGCGGACCCGGCGCACCGCTGGCTGAGGGGCTGCATTCGCGACGTCTGCGCCGGATCGCGTCGGAGCGATCAATCAGATTCGAAGTCGGCTAAATAATTGCGCAGCAGGCGGTCAAGAGCCATGCGTTCGCCTTCGGAAAGGGTGGAGATCAGGCGTTTCTGTGTTTCGACATGCGCCGTCACCGCCGCATCGATAAGCTCGAAGCCTTTCGGCGTCAGAGATATCAGGAAGCTGCGGCCATCATCCGGGTTCTGGCTGCGAGCGACGAGGCCGGCCCTCTCCAGCTGATCGATGCGATTGGTCATCGTGCCCGACGAGACCATCATCGTCTCCATAAGGTCGCTGGGGGAGAGAGTATAAGGCTCGCCCGAGCGGCGCAGGGTCGCCAGCATGTCGAAATTTGCCGAGTTCAGGCCGAAGCGGCCGAAGGTCTTCTCCATCTCGCGCGAGAGATGGAGCGCGAGATTGCGCAAGCGCCCGAACAGGCCCATGGCCGTGGTGTCGAGATCCGGTCGTTCGCGGCGCCACTGGGCGAGAATTTTGTCGATGCGATCCATGCCGGAACTTCGCCATGAATTTATCTTGACGTCAAGGTATTTCAGGTTATCTTGAGGTCGAGATAAATTCGAGGCCAAGATCATGAACCGCAATCTCGACCTGTTGCTGACCGCCATCGCGCCGGCGATCTGGGGCAGCACCTATCTGGTAACGACGCAACTGCTGCCGGCGGGCTATCCCCTCACGGTCGCTATGCTGCGCGCCCTGCCGGCCGGGCTGCTGCTGCTTGTGATCGTGCGGCGGCTGCCGCGCGGGATCTGGTGGTTGAAAACGCTGGCCCTCGGCGCACTGAACTTCTCCGTCTTCTGGTGGCTGCTGTTCATTTCGGCCTATCGCCTGCCCGGTGGTGTGGCAGCGACGGTCGGTGCAGTCCAGCCGCTGATCGTCATCGTGCTGGCGCGCTTGCTGCTGGGATCGCCGATCCGCAGCCTTTCGATTGTTGCCGCCATTGCCGGCATCGGCGGTGTCGCACTGCTGATTCTGACGCCGAATGCGACGCTCGATCCGATCGGCATCGCTGCTGGCATCGGCGGTGCCTTCTCCATGGCGGCGGGAACCGTGCTCAGCCGCCGCTGGCGGCCCGATGTCTCGCCGCTGACCTTTACGGCATGGCAGCTGACGGCCGGCGGCATGCTGTTGCTGCCGGTGGCGCTGCTGCTTGAGCCACCGCTGCCGCATCTGACCGGCGCCAACATTCTCGGCTTCGCCTATCTCGGGCTGATCGGCGCAGCACTCACCTATATTCTCTGGTTTCGGGGTCTGTCGCGGCTCGAGCCTTCGATGGTCTCGCCGCTTGGCTTCCTCAGCCCGACGATGGCGGTGATCCTGGGTTGGGCCGTGCTCGGCCAGCAGCTGAGCCCGATGCAGATCTTCGGCATTGTCGTCGTGCTCGGCAGCGTCTGGCTGAGCCAGCGGGCGCAGCAGGCTCCATCCACCGAAAAATCAACACCTACCGGGCGCCCCGCAGCCGCGTCGAGGGGATAGAAGGCTGCTAAGGCGCTTGGCGATTTTTCAGATTCGCTCGCCGCGCTCGGGGCTCGTGATTTTGCGCATGTCGTTATCGTAAAACCGCTTCGTATTTTTCGCGACATGCTTGAGGCAGCAGTTGCCTGTAGACTTCTGACATCAGCTCGTAGACGATGTCGGCAGGAGTTCGTTGATGTCTTCGGGAATGAAGCCGCCGGTCTGGCGTTTCCACAGGCGGGCAAACAGGCCATTCTGTTCGGCCAGTTCTTCGGGCCTGCCTTCTTCTACGATGCGCCCGTGATCAAGCACAACGATGCGGTCCATCTTCGCAATGGTTGAAAGGCGATGAGCGATGGCAATCACTGTCTTGCCCTCCATCACCAAATTGAGCCTATCCTGGATGGCGGCTTCGGATTCGCTGTCCAGCGCCGAGGTTGCCTCATCCAGCACCAGGATCGGTGCGTCTTTCAACAGGGCGCGGGCGATGGCCACGCGCTGGCGCTGGCCGCCGGAAAGCTTGATGCCGCGGTCGCCGACGAAGGCGTCATAGCCCTTGCGGCCTTCGCTGTCTGCGAGATCGGCAATGAAGGCATCGGCGCTAGCCATTTTCGCGACCTCCTCAATTTCGTTCTTGGTCGCCTCCGGCCGTCCGTAGCGGATATTGTCACCGACCGAACGATGCAGCAGCGCCACATCTTGCGCGATGACGCCGATCGCGCGGCGAAGACTTGCCTGCGTGATGGCGCGGATATCCTGCCCGTCGATCAGGATCGCGCCGTCCTTAATATCGTAGAAGCGCAGGAGCAGGTTGGCGAGCGTCGTCTTACCCGCGCCTGAGAGGCCAACGAGGCCGACCTTTTCGCCCGGCCGCACCGTCAGCGAAAGGTCATTGATGACGGGCTTGCCAGATTTGTAGGCGAAACGAACATTCTCGAAGCGGATTTCACCGTTCGGGACGACAAGATCCCGCGCGTCCGGCCGGTCGGTAATGGTAGGCGGCGTCGTCATGACTGGCATGGCGTCCTTGATCGTGCCGATCGCCTGGAAGATCTGCTGGCCCATCTGCAGGAAAGTAAATGTGTGACCGGAGAGGCGGTTGAGAACATAAACGGCGGCGGTGAATTCGCCGATCGTGACGAAGCCATCCACGAGTCCGGTAAAGCCGATCGACAGGATAGCCAGCCAGTGCATCATGTTGAGAACGACGACGATGACCTCAGCGGTACGGTAGATGCGTTGTTCGCTCTGCTGAGCTTCGATAGCCTTGCCGATTATGCCTCTGATGGCGCCGGCCTCGCTGTCTTCCGCGGCGAATTGCTTGACCATTTGCATATTGGCGTAGAGATCGGTAATCGCGCCGGAAATCAGGCTGCGACGCTTGGCCGAGCGGCGTGAGCGCTCAGTGAAGACAGGTGCCAGCCTGACGGCGAGAAGCACGTTGAGCGTGATCCAGATGATGGACGGAAGGGCGAGCTGCCAGGAGAGCGCGCCCAGAAGGATGACGGAGCCGACCATCTGCATGATAAAGCGCGGAATGGACTGGAAGGCCGAAACGACCTGCTGCTGGACGGCTGAGGCTACCTGCTGCAGGCGCGAGGCGACCTGGCCGGCATAAAGATCGTGGAAGAAGGCGAGATCCTGCCGCTCCACCGCCCTGTGGCCCTGCCATTGAATGGCGGCCGGCATGCCGATCCCAAGCGTATGCGAGTTCAACGTATTGACGAGGAAAGAGCCAATCGGGATGCAGGGGAAAAGCATCAGCCCAAGGAAGATCAGCAGCATCCGGTCGTTATGCAGGAAAGCGGCAGCACCCTGCTGCGTGACACCATCAACAATGACGGACAGGCCCCAAACGATGGTCAGGCTCATGACTTCAATCGCCATGGTGCAGAGGGCGAGCGTGATCAGGATTCCGCGAAACATCAGGACGAAGTGAAGAAGGACGGTCCATGGCCCCTTCGATGGCAGTGGCCGATAGGGAATATCGAGCGGCCGGATCAACCTTTCGAAAGGGCGGTAGATCTTATCTGAAATCGACATGGGCCTCTCGGATCAAAAATCGGGAGGAGCGCGGGGAATGAGTCAGACGGGCCGCATAAAATCATCTTCCGGCTGCAATCTCAAATAGAAATTTCAGAAATATAAGACGAGCGGGTGTCGCGAAAACCGGGCCTGAGACGATACGGCTAAGAGCTGTCGCTGAATTCTGAGATAGACGGCTCAGGTGGGAGAATTTTCACAGCAGACAAAAAAGGCGGCTCGGAGGCCGCCTTTTGCAGTCAATCAATCGAAGCAGATCAGTTCCACTCGCGGATATCGACGAAGTGACCGGCGATCGCGGCGGCGGCGGCCATAGCCGGCGAAACCAGATGCGTGCGGCCCTTGAAGCCCTGGCGGCCTTCGAAGTTGCGGTTCGAGGTCGAAGCGCAGCGCTCGCCCGGCTTCAGGCGGTCGTCGTTCATGGCGAGGCACATGGAACAGCCAGGCTCGCGCCAATCGAAGCCGGCAGCCTTGAAGATCTTGTCGAGGCCTTCAGCTTCCGCCTGTTCCTTCACGAGGCCGGAGCCCGGAACGATCATGGCGTTGACCGTGGAAGCCACCGTCTTGCCTTCGACGACCTTGGCGACAGCGCGCAGGTCTTCGATGCGGCCGTTGGTGCACGAGCCGATGAAGACGCGATCGATGTTGATCTCGGTCATCGGCGTGCCCGGCTTCAGGCCCATATAGTCGAGCGCACGCCACTTGGAAGCGCGCTTGGTTTCGTCTTGGATCTCATCCGGATTCGGAACGATACCCTGAATAGAGATGACGTCCTCCGGCGAGGAGCCCCAGGACACGATCGGCGGCAGGTTGGCGGCATCAAGCTTGACGATGCGGTCGTAATGTGCGCCCTCATCCGACTTCAGCGTCTTCCAGTAGGCGATCGCCTGCTCCAGCGCTTCGCCCTTGGGCGCGCGCGGCTTGCCCTTGATGTATTCGAAGGTGACCTCGTCCGGAGCGATCAGGCCGGCGCGGGCGCCGCCTTCGATCGACATATTGCAGATGGTCATGCGGCCTTCCATCGACAGCGAGCGAATGGCTTCACCGGCATATTCGATGACGTAGCCGGTGCCGCCCGCGGTGCCGATCTCGCCGATGATGGCGAGGATGATGTCCTTGGCGGTGACGCCCGGCGGCAGCTGGCCGTCGACCTGCACCAGCATGTTCTTCGCCTTCTTCTGGATCAGAGTCTGCGTGGCGAGCACATGCTCGACCTCGGAGGTGCCGATGCCATGGGCGAGCGAGCCGAAGGCGCCGTGGGTCGAAGTGTGGCTGTCGCCGCAGACGATGGTCATGCCGGGCAGGGTGAAGCCCTGCTCGGGGCCGATGATGTGGACGATCCCCTGGCGCTTGTCGTTTTCGGAGTAGTATTCCACGCCGAATTCGGCAGCGTTCTTGGCGAGCTGTTCGACCTGGATGCGGCTTTCCTCGTTCTTGATGCCGAGGTGGCGATCCGGCGAGGTCGGCACGTTGTGGTCGACAACGGCCAGCGTCTTTTGCGGGGCGTGAACCTTGCGGCCGCTCATGCGCAGGCCTTCGAAAGCCTGCGGCGACGTCACCTCGTGAACGAGATGGCGGTCGATATAGAGAAGACAGGTGCCGTCTTCCTGGCTGTCGACCAGATGGTCGTCCCAGATTTTGTCGTACAGTGTGCGTGGAGCGCTCATGGCTACAGATCCATATTGGCATTATCGAAGATGGGGATTGACGGATCAGGACCGCCGGCCTCGGGTGTGATCAGCGAAGTCGGCTGTTGAGCGCGCCCGAAATCATCGCAAAGAAACGTGCCGGCAGGCGCTTGTGGTCCTGCAGCACGAAAGCCGTGACGCAACGTCCGTCTTTGCTCATGATCTTACTCATGGCCATGCTCATATCAATTTTCAAAACCTTCGGCAATGGCGACGATAGGCAGTATCGGTACGGTCGCCTTTGGCCATCACACCTGCGCGCCGGGTGGCTGGCCCGCCGCTAGGCGGGGGAAGGCGGAGCGATCGCTGCCCGAGCGCCGGCGCATCCAGGCTTCGAGCTGCCTGAGCAGCAGCGACAGGCCGATCGTCAGCAGCAGGTAGATGAAGGCGAGGATCGACAGCGTCTCGAAGTAGCGGAAATTGGCCGAGTAATAGAGCTTGGCGAGCTGGCTGATATCGGCGACCCCGAGCACTGATACCAGTGAGCTGTCCTTCACCATGGCGATGAAATCGTTCGACAGCGGCGGCAAGATGACGCGGATCGCCTGAGGGAAGACGACGAGGCGGAAGCGCTGGAAGCGGGTAAGGCCCAGCGCCTTTGCCGCTTCGATCTGGCCCTGGTCCACCGCCTGGATGCCGGCGCGAAAGATTTCAGCGATGAAGGACGAATAGCCAATCGTCAGCGCGATGATCGTGCGCCAGACGAAAGGCACATCGCGGGTGACGAGCGGTGTCGTCCAGCCAGCGGAGGCCAATGGAGACGTGATGAAATTATAGACAGCGACGAAGGCCGGCGTGCCGACGAAGGCGACATAGGAGAGCAGCACCAGCATCGGGATGCCGCGCACGATCTCGATATAGAAGCGCGCCATCTGCCTGAGCACGAGGAAATCGGAAAGGCCCAGCAGTGCCAGTGCCAGGCCGAGCAGCATGGCCAGCGTAAAGGCGACCAGCGTCACGAAGACCGTGACGCCGATGCCATTCAGCAGAAGAGAGAAAATCTGGGCATAGAGGCCGTTCGCCGCAATTGCGAATGAGGCGGCGATGCCGAGGATAGCGAGGGCGACCAGCCACCAGGGAAAGTCTTCCTTGCCGCGGTGCCCGCCCGGACCTGCCAAAGGTGCCATCAGAGCGGGCTTCCAATATATCGGTCTTCAGAGCTCATTGGCCCATCTTGTAGTCGAGGAACCACTTCTTGTTCAGCGCGTCGAGCGTGCCATCAGCCTTGAGGCTGGCGATGGCGGCATTGATCGGGGTGACGAGATCGGAACCCTTCTGGAAGATAAAGCCGAAATCCTCGGTGCCGAGCGGGCCGCCGACCAGCTTCAGACCGCCGTTGGAGGCATCGACATAGCCCTTGCCGGCGGTACCATCGGTCAGCACCATGTCGACGTCTCCCGTCTTCAGTGCCTGCACTGTCGCACCGAAGGTTTCGAAGGTCTTGATGCGCGGGTTCTGCTCGTTGCCGTCGAGGACTTCATAGACGGCGGTGTAGAAGGGCGTCGTGCCCGGCTGCGCGCCGATCAGGGCCTCCTTGACCGCGGCGAAGCTCTTGGCATCGGTGAAGCGCTTCTCGTCGCCACGCACGAGCATGAACTGCTGCGAGCGCATATAGGGATCCGAGAAATCGACCTTCTGCTTGCGGTCTTCCTTGATGGTGATGCCGGTCATGCCGATATTGTATTGGCCTTCGGAAACGGCCTGGATCATCGCGTCCCAGCTGGTGTTCTGGTACTCGACCTTGAAGTTCAGACGCTTGGCGATCTCGTTCATCGCGTCATATTCCCAGCCGATCGCCTTGTTCGTCTTTGGGTCGATGAACTGCAACGGCGGATAGGCGTTCTCTGTGACGACGACGACGGTCCTGCCGTTCAGGTTCGGCAGATCGGCGGCGAAGGCGGCGAAAGGTGCAAGCACGAGGGCGCCAAGGCCCAGAAGGAACGAACGACGGAATGCCATGAAAATCTCCCCGATTAGAGCATGATGCCGAAAAGTGTCAGCGGTTTTCGGACGACATCATGCTCTCATTATTTGATTCTGGCGCTGATTCAGATTTGGGGTCGATTTGACCTAAAATCATCCAACGCCAGGCTGGCGGAAAACTGTCATATTTGGAAAGCTGCTGGCAAGGCTGTTGCCTTGGCTGCAATCAGAAAAATGGAAAAGCAACTCTAAAACAGACGGCTGACGGAGAAATTTCCGTTTGTCGGACGCCAACGGCTGGAAGCAAAAAGGCGACCCGAGGGCCGCCTTCAAGCTTTGCGATCCCAAGTGGATCGAAACTTATTCTGCTGCCGGTTCGGCTGCAGCAGCAGCTTCTGCAGCTGCCTTTGCTTCTGCGGCTTCGGCTGCTGCCTTCTCGGCTGCGAGCGCCTGAGCGGCTGCAACCTTCTCGGCTTCGATGCGTGCCTTCTCATCGGCCAGAGCCTGACGCTCGGCATCGTTGAGCTTGCGGGCGCGAGTGCCGGTGTTTTCGACGATACGGGCAGCCTTACCGCGCAGGTCGCGCAGGTAGTAAAGCTTGGCGCGACGGACCTTACCGCGGCGAACGACTTCGACGCTTTCGATCATCGGCGAGTAAACCGGGAATACGCGCTCGACGCCTTCGCCGTAGGAGATCTTGCGAACGGTGAAGTTTTCCTGCAGGCCGCCGCCGGAGCGAGCGATGCAAACGCCTTCATAGGCCTGAACGCGGGTACGGTTGCCTTCCGTGACCTTCACGTTGACGCGAACGGTGTCGCCAGCGGAAAATTCGGGAAGCGTGCGTTTGGCTTCGATCTTGGCAGCCTGTTCGGCTTCCAACTGCTGAATGATGTTCATAGTATCAACCTCGTTGTTGGTTCAACAGCCAGAGCGCTCATCATTCTATCTTTGGTCGGACCCGGAGATCACGCCTCGGATAATATGCCCGTTCAGGCAGGAGCGAATACGTCTGCTCTTCTTTGCTGGTTGATGGGAAACTTCCCATGCCGGGCGCGCACATACCCTATTGTCACGCCTTTGTCACCCCTTGCGGCTGAATTAAGTGGCGATTAGCGCCAGTTTTGCGGCGCGCTTGAACCAATGTCGTTCATCCAGACGTGTTGTCGCTACTTCTTTCGCAACTCGTCCAGCAAATCCGGCCGCCGCTCTTTCGTCAGCTTCTCAGCCTGCTCCCTCTGCCATTTGGCGATCGCCGCGTGATTGCCAGAGGTGAGAATGGCGGGGATCTCTCGGCCCTCCCAGATTTGCGGGCGGGTATAGTGCGGGTGTTCCAGCAGGCCGCCTTCGAAGCTTTCGTGCAGGCCGGAAAGATCATTGCCCATGACGCCGGGCAGGATGCGGACGATAGCGTCGAGCAGGATAAGGGCGGCCGGCTCGCCGCCCGAGAGGATATAGTCGCCAATCGAGACTTCCTCGAGGCCACGGCCGTCGATGACGCGCTGGTCGACGCCTTCGAAGCGGCCGCAGACGATGATGACGCCATCGCCGCCTGCAAGCTCGCGCACGCGCTTTTGCGTCAGCGGCTTGCCGCGAGGGCTCATCAGCAGGCGGGGGCGGCTGTCGTTTTCGCTGGCATGGTCAATCGCGCGGGCAAGAACGTCAGGCTTCAGCACCATGCCGGCGCCACCGCCGGCCGGCGTGTCGTCGACGGTGCGGTGCTTGTCGGTGGCGAAATCGCGGATCTGCACGGTGTCCAGCGACCATTGCCCGCGTTCCATCGCCTTGCCGGCAAGCGACGTGCCGAGATGGCCGGGAAACATCTCGGGATAGAGCGTCAGGATAGTCGCCCGAAAACTCATGGCGCGGTCACTTCCCAATAAGGATCACTTCTTCGGCTTGCCTTGGGGCTTTTCCGGCTTTGCCGGCTTGCCGATAAGATCGTCGGGGTTGTCGATCAGGCCGGCGGCCAGCGGATCGATCAGGATCTTGCCGCCCTCGAGATCGATTTCGAGCACGGCGGCTTCGGAAAAGGGGATCAGCACGGGCCGCTTGCCCGGCCCCTTCAGCTCCAGCAGGTCGCCCGCACCGAAATCATAGATGCCGCTGACGGTGCCGTAGCCGACGCCCTGGTCGTCGACGGCTTCCAGCCCTTCGAGATCGGTGTAGAAGAATTCGTCGTCGTCGAGCTCGTCATCCGGCAGGTTGTCGCGCTCGACATAGAGTTCCAGGCCGTTCAGTGCCTCGGCGGCATTGCGGTCGTTGATGCCGCGAAAGCGCACGATGACGACATTCTTGGCCTCGCGGATTTCCAGAACTTCGAAGCTGCGGCCATCCATGCTGTGCAGGTGGCCGTAATCGCCAAGCGCGGTCGGATCGGATGTATAGGCGCGGGCACGCACCTCGCCCCTCAGGCCCTGTGCGGCGCCGATGGTGGCCATCAATACCGGATTTTGCAGTTTCGTCATGGTCTCTTCGCCGATTGCCGGGATTATGCAGCAGATCCAAAATGCTACAGCGACCGACCTTGGCACTCATTTGTGACACGCGGCGCTGTCTTTGGTTCTCTCATAGGCTGAACATTTGCCGATGGGAAACAAAAAACGGGCGGCATGTCGCCATGCCACCCGTTTTCAATCAATGCGGGGTCCGATTACTCGGAAGCAGCAGCGGCGTCAGCAGCCTTCTGTGCCTTTTCGGCAGCGCGCTCCTGAGCCTTCTTGCCCGGCTTTGCCTTTTCCGGGTTATTCTTGGCTTCGCGCTTTGCGATGCCGGCTTCGTTGAGGAAGCGCAGAACGCGGTCGGTCGGCTGTGCGCCGTGGTCGAGCCAGTGCTTGATGCGTTCGACCTTCAGTTCAACGCGCTTGGCGTCGTCCTTGGCAAGCATCGGGTTCCAGGAGCCCAGAGTCTCCAGGAAACGGCCGTCGCGCGGCGAGCGAGCGTCGGCTACGACAACGTGGTAGTACGGGCGCTTCTTGGAGCCACCGCGGGCGAGACGAATTTTCAATGCCATGTTCATTCTCCTTAGGCTTTTCTTGACCGCTTCGTTGTGCGGTATGGTTACGTCGCGCTGCTTTTTTCTTGCTGCGTGATCCCCTGAAAACGTCCTGCGTCTTCGGGATCATGCGGCCAGGGGGTTACCCTTTGAAATCCGCAGCGATCTGTTCATGATGCCGGATGACTTCCTTGATGACGAAGTTCAGGAACTTCTCGGCGAAATCCGGGTCCAGATTGGCGTCCTTTGCCAGGCGGCGCAGACGCTCGATCTGAAATTCTTCGCGTGCCGGGTCGGCCGGCGGCAGGTCGTACTTGGCCTTCAGCACGCCGACCTCTTTGGTGCAGCGGAAGCGCTCGGCCAGCATGTGCACCAGTGCAGCATCGATATTGTCGATCGACTGGCGGTATTTGCCCAGTTGGGCTTTGACGTCTGGATCAATCATGGTCAGCGATCCCTCTCACTTCTTCTTCGGCAAACCGGGGAGGCCCGGGAAACCACCGCCGAGACCAGGCAGCTTGGCGCCGCCGAGGCCCGGCAAACCGCCCCCGCCACCCAGGCCAGGCAAACCACCCGGCAGGCCGCCGGGACGGCCGAGGCCAGCTGCTTCGGCCTGCTTCTGCAGGGCTTCGAGCTGCTTGGGGTCGATGTTCGACAGGTCGGGCATGCCGCCCATACCGCCGCCGAGACCCATCTTGCCGGCAAGGCCGCCCATCAGCTGCTTCATCATGCCGCCTTTGCCCTTGCCGCCCATCATCTTCATCATGTCGGCCATCTGGCGGTGCATTTTCAGAAGCTTGTTGATGTCGGAGGCATCGGTGCCGGAGCCGGCTGCGATGCGCTTCTTGCGGGAATGCT
Organism: Rhizobium sp. AG207R; assembly: GCF_027109195.1. Lineage (NCBI taxonomy): Bacteria > Pseudomonadati > Pseudomonadota > Alphaproteobacteria > Hyphomicrobiales > Rhizobiaceae > Rhizobium > Rhizobium sp. AG207R. Next base: position 216,998 of record NZ_JAEPVT010000003.1, on the reverse strand, counting down.
TGAGGAGATCCGGATTGGCGCGCTCGGCCTTGGTCATCGAGGAGATGATGGCGAGCTGGCGCTTGAACAGGCGGTCGTCGAGGCCGGCAGCAGCCATCTTGTCCTTCATGCCGGACATGCCGGGCATCAGGCCCATAATGCCGCCCATGCCGCCCATCTTCTGCATCTGCTTCAGCTGGTCGGCCAGATCGTTCAGATCAAACTTGCCCTTGGCCATCTTGGCGGCCATGGCGGCTGCCTTTTCGGCGTCAATATTTTCGGCCGCCTTCTCGACGAGCGAGACGATGTCGCCCATGCCGAGGATACGGTCGGCGATACGGCGGGGATGGAATTCCTCCAGCTCGCCCATCTTTTCGCCGACGCCGATCAGTTTGATCGGCTTGCCGGTGATTGCGCGCATCGAAAGGGCGGCACCGCCGCGGCCGTCGCCGTCCATGCGGGTCAGCACGAGGCCGGTAATGCCGACGCGCTCGTCGAAATTGCGGGCGAGATTGACGGCGTCCTGACCGGTCAAGCTATCGGCGACCAGCAGGATTTCGTGCGGATTGGATTTCTTCTTGATATCCGCCATCTCGACCATGAGCGGCTCGTCGATATGCGTACGGCCGGCGGTGTCGAGGATGACGACGTCATGGCCGCCGAGCTTGGCGGCCTGCACGGCGCGCGCGGCAATGTCGGTCGGCGACTGGCCCGCGATGATCGGTAGCGTGTCGATACCGGTCTGCACGCCGAGCTGGCGCAGTTGCTCCTGCGCGGCCGGACGGCGCGTGTCCAGCGAGGCCATCAGGACCTTCTTGCGGTCGCGGCTGGTCAGGCGGTTGGCGATCTTGGCCGTGGTAGTGGTCTTACCCGAGCCCTGCAGGCCGACCATCATGACGACGACCGGGGCGGGCGCATTCAGGTCGATGCCGACGCCTTCGCCGCCGAGCATCTCGATCAGCTCGTCATGGACGATCTTGACGACCATCTGACCGGGCTTGATCGACTTCAGGATTTCGGCGCCGACGGCCTTTTCGCGGACGCGATCGGTAAAGGAGCGCACGACGTCAAGCGCCACGTCGGCTTCGAGCAGCGCGCGGCGAACCTCGCGCAGTGCCGCGGAAACATCGGCTTCCGAAAGCGCGCCGCGGCCTGTCAGTCCATTCAGAATGGAACCAAGACGGTCCTGGAGGTTTTCAAACATCGTTTCTTCCTTATCGATCGCTTGGGATTTGGACTTGGCGCAAGTTTGCGCGGTTCCTCGCCCGAAAACGTCGTGCTTTTCCATGACGAAAACAAGACGCAAAGCCAAAAAGCACCCGAGGGCGCATCGCGCTGTCGGGTGTTGACCTCCGGGATCTCTTTATACCTTAATGGGTCCCGGTCGGTGGCTCGGAGGCTTGTGCTCGTCGCAGATTGCGGGCGATAAACAGGAAAAGGCCGGCAAAGTCAACCCAAGGCGGCCGAAATGCCTGAAATGCACGGATGACATCACAATATCGATGTCGATTTGACCATACCACCGTCTTCGAATTGTTGTATCGATCCCCGGCCGCCAAATGATTCCCCGAGACAGTTCCGAATGAATGATGCAGCCCTGACCGATCTCCTCGCCGCCTGCCGAAACTATGCCGGTGGCCGGGTCGACGCCCGTTTCAACGCGGTGGCGCAGGCCTTCTACGCGACTGCCGTGGCCCAGCCGAAGATCGCGGCGCGGGCAGCGCGCGAGCTTGGCCGCCTGCCGCCACCGGGTGCTGCGATCCTTGCCAATATGCTCGGCACCATCGTCGAGAAGGGTGGCGCGGTGGAGCGCAGCGGTCCGGCCGTATGGGAGCTTTATCTGGCCTGGCTGCCGCAGATCCATCGCGGCTTTGCCGGCAGCAAGGAGCTGAGCCCGCGGCAAAGGCAGTTGTTCGACGCCTTCCAGCTGCTTGGCCAATCGGCGGTTTCGCATCTTTCCGGCATGCCGGAGCAGCGTAAGCTTGCGGCTGGCGACAAGGCGCTGATGGCGCAGCTTGCCGAACTGCAGGATTATACGCCGGGTGCCGCCTGGGTCCGTCAGGTGCTGTTGAGCCGCAGCGACGATCTGCTGGTGCTGCATCTACCGAGCCGCCAGGGCTTTCGTCTGCGGTATGAGAATATCGTCAATTGCTTTCATCTGTTCACGCTTATCCAGGCAGCCTTCGGCGAGAGATTGCCGGGCGGCCGTACGCCCAACAGGTTCATTGTCGATATGGCGCGCTGCGTGACCGTGGCAGAAGAGGGCAATGACGAGCCTTGGTGGTGCTATCAGACGATGCGGCCGGATGAGCCAGCTCTTGTCGACATTTCCGGCGAGGCCTCTGTCGAGACGATTTCGCGCATCGATGGCCGGCAGGTCATCCTGCTTTCCCCGCCGGTGGCAGGCGCGGCATTGTGGGACACGAGTTTCTTCACGCCGCAGCTATTCGCAATGCCGGCGAACGTCGTGCTCGATGAGGCGCTGACGACGCAGAAGGTGGTGGAATGGCTCGCCAGGATTGGTGTGCCGGCCGGCGAAGCGACGGGCGCGCAAGGAGCGGACAAGGCATGACAAGCTCATCCCGCTCGGCTAGGAAAAACCCCTACTATCAGGGTCCGGTATCCGACCACTTCGATGGCCAACGTTTCTTCAATCCCGGCGGCGTCGAGCCTGGCGGCGCGTTCGATCTTTTGCGCTGGCAGCTCGGCGGCGGGAGGGTGCGCTGGCCCCATCCTGTCATCAGCGCCTTTCCGCTGGCCAAGCCCGACCGGCATGTCTTCGGCAATCAGATGCGGGTGACTATGGTCGGGCACGCCTCGATGCTGGTGCAGATTGCAGGAATGAACGTTCTGACTGACCCGGTCTGGTCGGAGCGGGTGAGCCCCTTCCGCTCCGTCGGGCCGAAGCGCGTGGTGCCGCCTGGCATCCGCTTCGAGGACCTGCCACATATCGACCTCGTGCTGGTGACGCATAATCACTACGACCATCTCGATCTCGTGACCCTTGCCCGCCTGCAGCAGGCGCACCGGCCAAAGATCGTCACGCCGCTCGGCAACGACACGATCATCCGCCGCGCCGTTCCAGATGCCGACATCACTGTTGTCGACTGGGGCGATCGTATCGCCCTCAAGGCCGGTGTGATCATCGATGTCGGACCTTGCCATCACTGGTCGGCGCGCGGCATGGGCGACCGGCGCATGGCGCTCTGGGCGGCGTTCGTGCTCAACACGCCAGCGGGCAAGATCTACCATGTCGGTGATACGGGCTTTCACGACGGCATCAATTATGAGGCCGCCCGGCAAAAACATGGCGGCTTCCGCCTCGCAATCCTGCCGTTCGGCGCCTATGAGCCGCGCTGGTTCATGAAGGGCCAGCACCAGAATCCGGAAGAGGCGGTGAAGGGCATGAAGCTCTGCAATGCAGCCTATGTCGCCGGTCATCATTTCGCGACCTTCCAGCTGACGGACGAGGGCATCGATGCGCCCGTTCAGGCGCTGGATGCCGCGCTGAAGGCCGAGGGTGTGGAGCCGGATCGCTTTCGCCCGCTCCGGGCTGGCGAAGTTTTCGATGTGCCGATTGTGTGAGGGGGCGCCAAATATCCCTTCTCCCCCTGGGGAGAAGGTGGCCCGAAGGGTCGGATGAGGGGGTTAAGTCGCCTCGAATTCATTGAGTTCAGTGTGCTCGGGCAAGCTCCCTCATCCGCCTGTCGGCACCTTCTCCCCGAGGGGAGAAGGATTGCGTCGTGCGTCGGCGAGCCTTACTGCTTAATCTCAGGCTCGACCAGTTTCGCCAGATTGATCAGCGATTCCTGCCAGCCGAGATAGCAGGCTTCCGGCGGGATGACATCGGGTACGCCCGCCTGTGTGATGTTGACCTCGGTTCCGACGAGAACCTTCTTCAAGGTCACGGTCACTTCCATTTCGCCGGGTAGGTTCGGATCGTCGAACTTGTCGGTGTAGCGCACAAGTTCGCCCGGGATCAGTTCGCGGAAATCGCCGCCGAAAGAGTGGCTCTCGCCGGTCGTGAAGTTGCGGAACGACATCTTAAACGTGCCGCCGACTTTTCCCTCGAAGTGGTGCACGCTGCAGGTAAAGCCGTTCGGCGGCAGCCACTTGGCAAGTGCGTCGGCCTCGATAAATGCGCGATAGACCTTTTCCGGGCTGGTGGCCAGAACGCGGTGCAGGCGTATGGTGTTCGGCATGGTCATAATCCCTATGGTTTGACGGAGTGGACGAGCCTAGGACGTGGCAGCTTTTGATAATCCGACATCGATGGATGATTTTTTCTCGAAATGAATTCCGTCAAGGTTTCTGGGTGAGGTCTTCGCTGTGGTCAAAGGACGAGCCACCCGCCCTCGTGGTTCGAGACGGCCCTGCAGGCCTCCTCACCATGAGGGCTAATCTCTTGTGTCGACCATACATTTCCGGAAACTAGGCACTGCAGCACAAATCATGGCGCAGCGACGATGTTAACCCCGCCTCATCCTGAGGTGCGGAGCTCGAAGAGCGAAGCCTCGAAGGATAGAGACGGCCCGGATCACTCTGGTAAATCTTGAAAGTGCCGTCCTTCACGCACCACTGGTAATTCCCCCGCATTTCCGCCATATACAGCTCGACAACAGGAATGATCTCATGAGCAATACGGTCGAATTCGCGAGGATGAACGGGCTTGGCAACAAGATCCTGGTTATCGACATGCGCGGCCGCAAGGATGTGGTGACGCCCGCGGCGGCGATTGCGCTCAATGCCGATCCGGCCACCCAGTTCGACCAGATCATGGCGATCCACGATCCGAAGCTGCAGGGCACCGATGCCTGGATCGACATTCTGAACTGCGACGGAACCAAGGCGCAGGCCTGCGGCAACGGCACGCGCTGCGTCGTACAGGCGCTGGCGGCCGAAACCGGCAAGAAGGTTTTCACCTTCCAGACCGTCGCCGGAATCCTCAATGCCAGAGAGCATGAGGACGGCACGATCTCGGTCGATATGGGCACGCCCGTTTTTGACTGGGACAAGATCCCGCTTGCCGAGGAATTTTCCGATACCAGCCGCATCGAGCTGCAGATCGGGCCGATCGACAATCCGGTCCTGCATTCGCCTTCGGCGATGTCGATGGGCAATCCGCATGCGATTTTCTGGGTCGACAAGGACCCGATGTCCTTCGATCTCGATCGTTTCGGCCCGCTGCTCGAAAACCACCCGATGTTTCCCGAGCGCGCCAATATCACGCTCGCACAGGTGCTGTCCCCATCTTCGCTGCGTACCCGCACCTGGGAGCGCGGCGCCGGCCTGACACTTGCCTGCGGTTCGGCCGCTTGTGCTGCCGCCGTCAGCGCCGCGCGCACCGGCCGCACCGGCCGCAAGGTGACGATCGAGGTTGCCTCCGCACCCGCGCCGGGCAAGCTCACCATCGAATGGCTGGATAGTAACGACCATGTCGTGATGACCGGGCCTGCCGAATGGGAGTGGTCCGGCACCGTTGATCCGGTGACGGGCAGCTTTTCGCGCGATCCGGAGCAGGGGGCTCAGGCGCGGTGAGCGGGGTCGAGGTCATTACCTTCGGCTGCCGTCTCAATACCTATGAATCCGAAGTGATGAGGGCCGAGGCGGAGAAAGCCGGGCTCAACAATGCCATTCTGGTCAATACCTGCGCCGTGACGGGCGAGGCCGTGCGCCAGGCGCGGCAGGCAATCCGCCGCGCGCGGCGCGACAATCCGCATGCCCGCATCATCGTCACAGGCTGCGCCGCGCAGACCGAGAAGCAGACCTTCGCCGAAATGGCGGAAGTCGATGCCGTGCTCGGCAACGAGGAGAAGCTGAAGAGCGCCTCCTACCAGGCGCTTCCGGATTTCGGTGTGTCGGCCGAAGAGAAGCTGCGCGTCAACGACATCATGAGCGTGCGGGCGACTGCGCCGCAGATGATCCGCCATATCGATGGCCATGTGCGGGCTTTCATCCAGGTGCAGAACGGCTGCGACCACCGCTGCACCTTCTGCATCATTCCCTATGGCCGCGGCAATTCACGTTCGGTGCCGATGGGCGCTGTGGTCGATCAAGCCCGCAATCTCGTCGAAAGCGGCTATCGCGAAATCGTGCTGACCGGCGTCGATGCCACGAGCTATGGCGCCGACCTGCCGGGAACGCCGACGCTCGGCCTGCTTGCCAAGACGCTGCTGAAGCAGATTCCGGAGATCCGCCGGTTGCGTCTCTCCTCCATCGACAGCATCGAGGCCGACCGGCATCTGATGGATCTCATCGCCGACGAGCCGCGCTTCATGCCGCATCTGCATCTGTCGCTGCAGCATGGCGATGACATGATCCTCAAGCGCATGAAGCGGCGGCACTCGCGCACCGATGCTATCCGTTTCATCGAGGATGTGCGCCGTCTGCGCCCGGAGACGAGCTTCGGCGCCGATATGATCGCCGGCTTTCCGACAGAGACGGAAGAAATGTTTGCCAATGCTATCGGTCTCGCAGAGGAGGCCGGTATCGCGCATCTGCACGTCTTCCCTTATAGCCCACGCCCCGGTACACCGGCCGCCCGCATGCCGCAGCTCGATCGCGGCGTGATCAAGGAGCGCGCCGCCCGCCTGCGCGAGGCCGGGCAGAGATTGCACCAAGCCCATCTGGACAAGATGGTCGGCACACGGCAATGGCTGCTTGTGGAGAATGGCGGACTGGCGCATACGGAAAACTTCACGCTTGTCGCCGCTCCTGGCCTTTGCCCGCGCGACCTTGTGCAGGTCGCAATCACCGGCCACAATGGCAAGCATCTCGACATGCAACTTCTGGCCGCCGACGCGGCTTAATGCTTCAACGGACACTTCATGGCGCTCGGTTTCATTAAAAAAGTCTTCACCTTCGGCCGTGAGAAGCCGGCTGAGGAGCAGGCGCCTGCGGAGGATTTGGCGAGGGTTGAGGTGCCTGTTGTAGAACAGGAAGCGCCTGCTGTAGATGTTTCGCCGGCTTCCGAACCTGCCGAGCCTGCGCCGTCCCCCTCTGTCCCTTCGGGACATCTCCCCCACATGGGGGGAGATCGGTTGGAGGATGCCGCGCCGGCCGAGCAGGAGCAACAGGCTGAAAGCCAGGCAGATGCGTCTGACGCGAAGGAGATTGAGGCCGCTGAGGCTGCCCGTTCCCTCGAATCCGAGTCGGAAGAACAGCACGACGATCTTCAGGCGATCGAACCGGAGCAACCTGCCGATCCTGAAGCGAATGTAATTTCGGAAGAGCGCCCCAACGAACCAATCTCCCCCCTTGTGGGGGAGATGTCCGACAGGACAGAGGGGGGTGAGGAGGTTCCGACGAACTCGAAATCTTCGTCGGAAAGCATAGAAACCGAGGCCTCCCCGGAACCCTCATCCGAAAGCAGCGAACCCTCGGTCGGAGCCCCCATCCTCCCCAAAGGCTTCTCGACCGCCGCCTCCGCCCCTATACCCACCCCGGAAACCCCAAAACAAAAACTTTCCTGGTTCCAGCGCCTGCGCGCCGGGCTTGCGCGCACCTCGTCGCAGCTGACCGGCCAGATCGCGGCTCTCTTTACCAAGCGCAAGCTCGACGATCAGACGCTGCAGGATCTGGAGGATCTGTTGATCCAGGCCGATCTCGGCGTCGAAACGGCGATGCGTGTCACGGATACGCTGGCCTCCGAACGCTACGGCAAGGATGTGACGGGCGAAGATGTCGGTCGCATCATGGCGCAGGAAATCGCCAAGGTGCTGAAGCCGGTTGCCAAGCCGTTGCAGCTCGATCTCAGCCACAAGCCACATGTGATCCTCGTCGTCGGCGTCAACGGCACCGGCAAGACGACGACGATCGGCAAATTGGCGGCGAAGCTCTCCGGCGCGGGACTGAAGGTCACGCTGGCCGCCGGCGATACCTTCCGCGCCGCTGCGATCGAGCAATTGAAGATCTGGGCTGAGCGCACGAAATCGGACTTCATCGGCACCAAGCTCGGCGCAGACGCTGCCGGCCTCGCCTTCGATGCCTTCCAGCAGGCTAAGGCCAACAAGAGCGACGTGCTGATCATCGATACCGCCGGCCGCCTGCAGAACAAGGCGGAGCTGATGGCCGAGCTCGAAAAGATCGTGCGCGTCCTCGGCAAGCTCGATCCGGATGCACCGCATACGGTTTTGCAGACGCTGGATGCGACGACCGGCCAGAACGCCTTGAACCAGGTGGAAATCTTCCGCAATGTTGCCGGTGTGAACGGGCTAATCATGACCAAGCTCGACGGCACGGCGCGCGGCGGCATCCTTGTCGCCATCTCGGCCAAGCACAAGTTGCCGGTCTATTTCATCGGCGTCGGCGAAGGTGTAGACGATCTCGAGCCGTTCGAAGCCGAGGATTTTGCTCATGCCATCGCCGGTACGGGGGCTGTAAACAGCCAATGAATGACAAGAACAAATTCGATGATAAGTTTGATGACAGGGAAAGTGCCGCAATGACCACCAGCGACAGCGATCTCACCCCAAGTGCTGCCGACAGGCATCATCCGATGCTGAAGCTGGTGCTGGAGCTCGGGCCTTTGCTGGTGTTCTTCTTCGGCAATCTGCGCGGCGAGTGGCTGGCGCAGCATTTTCCGCAGCTGGCGGCGCTCGGCGGCCCGCTCTTCGTCGCCACCGGCCTGTTCATGGCAGCGACGGTGATCTCGCTCATCGTTTCGAAGGTCATGCTCGGCCATCTGCCGCTGATGCCCTTCGTCTCCGGCATCGTGGTGCTGATTTTCGGCGCGCTCGGCATCTATCTTCAGAACGAAACCTTCATCAAGATGAAGCCGACCATCGTCAATGCGCTGTTCGGCATTGTGCTGCTCGGCGGACTTGCTTTCGGTAAGTCGCTGCTCGGCTATGTCTTCAATGCCGCCTTCCAGCTCGATGCCGAGGGCTGGCGCAAGTTGACGCTGCGCTGGGGTATATTCTTCTTCGTTCTCGCCGTGCTCAACGAAGTCGTCTGGCGCGGCTCGAACTGGCTTTATCTTCCGGACACCAAGGCGGCGGATAATCTCTGGGTGAACTTCAAGGTCTGGGGGACGATGCCGATCACCATCCTCTTCACGCTGTCACAGATGCCGCTGATCATGAAGCACACGGTCGAGCCGCCGGTGGAAAACGGTAAATGAGCCAAGCCATCGACGCCCAAAGCCGCTATCGGCAACAGAGCTTCTGGTTCATCGCCTGCGCTGTCGTTTTGCTCGTGCAGATCGTCACCGAATACATGATGGGCCGTGTGCCGATCTGCACCTGCGGCTACGTGAAGCTTTTCGAGCCGGTGGTGAAATCCAGCGGCAATTCGCAGCACATCGCCGACTGGTATACGCCGTCGCACATCATCCACGGTTTCCTCTTCTTCGGTCTCACGCATCTGATCATGCGCGGCAAGCCGCTGTCGATGCGGCTCTTCGTTGCCATGCTGATCGAATCCGGCTGGGAAATCCTGGAAAATTCCCCGATCATCATCAACCGCTACCGCGCCGCAACGATCTCGCTCGACTATGTCGGCGACAGCATCCTCAATTCCTCGATGGATGCCGTGTTCATGGTCGTCGGCTTCCTGTTTGCCTGGCGCGCACCGGTGCTGGTGACGGTCGCCATCGCCATCTTCTTTGAGCTGCTCACCGGATATTTGATCCGCGATAATCTGACGCTCAACGTACTGATGCTGGTCTGGCCGGTTGAGGCGGTGAAGACCTGGCAGGGCGGGATTTAAGAGAGTTTTAAAGCTGGTCCTGTGGCCACCTCGTGGTTCGAGGCCCTATTGCTTGCGCTATGCTTCGGCGATAGGGCACCTCACCATGAGGTGGAGTGGTTCTCGCGGCGATTGGCCGCCAGCCTGGAGCATTTCCAGGAAAAGTGCGAAGCGGTTTTCCGTCCGGAATGCGCTTCAAAACAAGAAGATAGAGCGTTTTTCGCGATTCGAAGAAAAGCGGAAACGCTCTAGCCGCCCTGTGATCTGGGTGATCTCTGGATAACCAGGGAGATTAGCCCTCATGGTGAGGTGCGGAAGCACCCTGAGCTTGTCGAAGGGGGCGAACCACGAGGGCGGGCGGTGAAGCCGCTAGACGTTTAAGACGCCGGTTTCCCCTGCGCCTTCGCTATCGCCGGATAGAGCCCTTCCTTCAAACTTGTCGGCGTAAACGGACCGACCTGCTTGTAGAGGATCGTGCCGTCGGGCGAGACGAGATAGGATTCCGGGATGCCGTAGACGCCCCAGTCGATGGCGGCGGAGCCGTTCGGGTCGATGCCGATGGCGTTATAAGGGTTGCCGAGTTCGCCGAGGAAGCGAAGGGCGTTCTCGCTCGTATCCTTATAATTGATCGCCACGATGTTGAGCTGACCGCCCTTGGCGAGCTCCTTCAGCACCGGATGCTCGTCGCGGCAGGGGACGCACCATGAGGCGAAGACGTTGACGAGCGTCAGCTTGCCCTTGATGGCGTCGTCGGTGAGCGCCGGTAGGTTGGAGCCTTCGAGAGGTGGGAGCGCGAGCTTCGGCGCCTTGGTGCCGATCAGGGCCGAGGGAATGGCCGATATATCAGTGCCGTGCACTTCCTGATCGTACATGACCTTGCCGACGGCGAAGGCGATGCAGGCAAAGACGATCAGCGGGATCAGCGCCAGCAGATAGCGCGCGGTGCCGCTCGATTTCGGCTGATCCTTGTTATCGGCATCCGTGGTCATTTCGTCTCGCTTTCGGCCGCGCGTTGCGAGCGGCGGCGGATGCCGGAGGCCTCCAATGCGGCGAGCTCGCGACGTCGTAGGCGTCCATCGATCCATATCCACGCAATGATGGCGAGGATCATGAAGGCGGCAAAGCCATAGGAGCCAAAGACGTAAAAGGGATGGGACATTCTAATCCTCCCGGCTCGCCAGGCGCGCGGCTATACGGCGCTGGGTGGCGATGCGGCGCCGCCAGATCTCGTTGCGGATCGCCATCAGGTGCAGCGTGAAGAACAGCAGCGTGAAGGCGAGCGCCATGGTGAAGAGCGGCCAGAGGAATTCCGCGGCGATGGCCGGGCCATCCATGCGCATGATGCTTTCCGACTGATGCAGCGTGTTCCACCAGTCCACGGAGAATTTGATGATCGGAATATTGATGAAGCCGACCAGTGTCAGGATCGAGGCGACGCGGGCAGCTTTTGATGGATCGTCCATGGCGCGGTTCAGCGCGATCAGGCCGAGATACATCAGGAAGAGGATGAAGACCGAGGTCAGGCGTGCATCCCAGACCCAATAGGTGCCCCACATCGGCTTGCCCCAGAGCGAACCGGTGACCAGCGCGATCAGCGTGAAGGCGGCGCCGAGCGGTGCCGCCGTCTTGCCGGCGACATCGGCGAGCGGATGGCGCCAGACCAGCGTGCCGATCGCCGACATGCTCATGATCGTATAGCACATCATCGACAGCCAGGCGGCCGGAACGTGAATATACATGATGCGGACCGTATCGCCCTGCTGATAATCGCCTTCGGTCGTAAAGGACAGATAGAGGCCGATCGCGAAGAGCACGGCCGAGATGGCCGCTAGCCAGGGAATGAGACGCGCCGAGAAAGCCAGGAACCGCGTGGGATTGGCAAGGTCGGAAAATCGGCTGATCGCAGTGATATCGCTCATGCGGCTTGTTTAACCCGATATGGCATTTCCGGCAATCGACCGCATTGTCCCGGATGGACGAAACAGTATCTTATTGCGATCAATCAGTCGTGTTCCGCAGGGCAAGAGCAGCAGCGGCCGGGCCGAGGACGGCGAAGAACAAGGTGAGCGCGATCAGGATCAGGAAGGGCGGCAGGAACGGCTGCGGCCCTTCGACGGCGGCATAGGTGGCGCTGACGCCGAAGATTAGCACCGGAATGGTGAGCGGCAACACCAGAATGGAGACCAGTAGCCCGCCGCGCGGCAAGGCCACGGCGACCGCAGCACCGACCGCGCCGATGAAGGTGATCGCCGTCGAGCCGACGAGCAGCGTCAGCGCCGTCGCCCCGATTGCCGTCTCGTTCATATTCATAAAGAGGCCGAGCAGCGGCGAGGCAATGACGAGCGGCAGGCCTGTCGCCACCCAATGCGCTGTGCATTTGATGAAGACCGTCAGTACCAGCGGCGTTTCCTGCATGACGAGCAGATCGAGCGAGCCGTCGTCACGCTCGGCCTGGAACAGCCGATCAAGGCCGAGGAGGCTCGCCAGCAGCGCGCCGATCCAGACGATGGCCGGGCCGATGCGCGAGAGGAGCTTGAGGTCAGGCCCGACGCCGAAAGGGATGACGGCGACGACGGTGAGGAAGAAGAGGATGCCGATCAACGCCCCGCCGCCAGCGCGCACCGAAAGTCTGAGGTCGCGGAGGAAGAGGGCGGTCATGGGGAAATCCTGCCGTGCTGAAAGATACCCCCCTCTGTCGCTCTCGCGACATCTCCCCCACAAGGGGGGAGATTGGTAACTTGTGGCGCGTGCATGCCCTCTTCTGAGATCGAATCCGCAGATGGAGAAGCTGAGCTCGTTGGCTTTATGAGCAGACGCAGCAAACTCCCGCCAATCTCCCCCCTTGTGGGGGAGATGTCACGAAGTGACAGAGGGGGGTAATGAAGGCTCGGCAAGTTCGGTGCTATCGATTTCATCCCCACACCCCCTCACTCACCCCGGCAAACCCCGTCATCCGCATTTCCTGCACATTCTCCAGACCCAGTGGCTGGTGCGTTGCAGCAAGAACGATGCCGCCGGTCTTCTGATGGGCGGTGATGAGACCGGCGAAGAGCTGATCGGCCGAGCTGTCGAGAGCTGCCGTCGGTTCGTCGAGGATCCAGATCGGGCGGTAGGCGACCAGAAGTTTGGCAAAAGCGATTCGCCGCTGCTGGCCGGCCGAAAGGTAGCCGAAGGGCAGATGTGTGATGCTGGCGAGCCCGACGGCGTCGGCGGCCTCATCGACATCGAGGCTAAAGCCATCAGCCATGTCGCCGAAAAAGGTTTTCCAGAAGGTCAGATTTTCGGCGACCGTCAGCTCGGATTTCATCGCGTTGCGGTGACCAAGATAGTGGCTGGCCTCGCCCGCGGGGCGTCCCGGTTCGCCGCCATTTCCGGTGAATGTGACGCTGCCTTTCTCCTGTCTGAGAAGGCCCGCCACAACGCGCAGAAGCGTCGATTTTCCCGAGCCGTTGCGGCCGGTCAGGATGAGGGCGTCGCCACCATCCAAGTCAAAGGAAACGTTCGAGAAAATCAGGTCTTCGCCCCGCCTCGCCGCCAGATTTTCAGCGCTTAGATGCATTCGCTCCGGCTTTCCCCGTTTTCGTTGCTGCAGCGCGCAAAAAATTGTCCAAATTTGCGCTTTGTCACTCTGGCAACTCTTTACGAAATTATCTATAAGACCTGCAACCACGCCAGCGGTCGGCGTGAATTCCATCCTTGCGCCGAACTTAAGGTTTTCCCTTACGTGCGGACAGCGGAAATGGCCGTACCCGCATCCTGATGTGCATAAAGTGCATAGGCGTTCGCACGACTGTGTTGGCTATCAGAAACGGGGTATCTCGTGTCTAAATCTCTTGACAGTTTTAATTGTCGTTCCACGCTGACCGTGGGCGGGAAAGACTATGTGTATTTCAGCCTTCCCAAGGCTGAAGCCAATGGTCTTCCCGGCGTTTCCAAGCTGCCTTATTCCATGAAGGTGCTTCTGGAAAACCTGCTGCGTTTTGAAGACGGGCAGTCGGTCACCAAGGAACATATCCTTGCCGTCGCCGAATGGCTGACCAACAAGGGCACCGTCGAGAACGAAATCGCCTATCGCCCGGCGCGCGTGCTGATGCAGGACTTCACCGGCGTTCCGGCCGTTGTCGACCTTGCTGCCATGCGCGACGCGATGGTTTCGCTCGGTGGCGATCCGGAAAAGATCAACCCGCTCGTTCCCGTCGACCTCGTCATCGACCACTCGGTCATCGTCGACGAATTCGGCACACCGCAGGCTTTCGCCAAGAACGTCGAGCTGGAATACCAGCGCAATGGCGAGCGCTACCGCTTCCTGAAGTGGGGCCAGCAGGCATTCAAGAACTTCCGCGTCGTTCCTCCCGGCACCGGCATCTGTCACCAGGTGAACCTCGAATACCTCGGCCAGACTGTCTGGACGAAGGAAGAAGACGGCGAAACCATCGCCTATCCCGACACCTGCGTCGGCACCGATTCGCACACGACGATGATCAACGGCCTTGGCGTTCTCGGCTGGGGTGTCGGCGGCATCGAGGCTGAAGCCGCCATGCTCGGTCAGCCGGTCTCCATGCTGCTGCCTGAAGTCATCGGCTTCAAGCTCACCGGCAAGCTCAAGGAAGGCGTTACCGCGACCGATCTCGTTCTGACCGTCGTGCAGATGCTGCGTAAGAAGGGCGTCGTTTCCAAATTCGTCGAATTCTTCGGCCCCGGCCTCGACAACATGCCGCTCGCCGACCGCGCCACCATCGGCAACATGGGTCCGGAATATGGTGCGACCTGCGGCTTCTTCCCGGTCGACAAGGAAACGCTGCACTATCTCAACATGTCCGGCCGCACCAAGGACCGCATCGCGCTCGTCGAAGCCTATTCCAAGGCTCAGGGCATGTGGCGCGACAATGACGGTTCCGACCTCGTCTTCACCGACACGCTGGAACTCGACCTCGGCGACGTCGTGCCGTCGATGGCCGGTCCGAAGCGTCCCGAAGGCCGCATCGCGCTGGAAAACATCGCTTCCGGCTTCGCGACCTCGCTGGAAACCGAATACAAGAAGCCCGGCCAGCTTTCCAACCGCTATGCGGTCGAAGGCACGGATTTCGATATCGGCCATGGCGACGTCGCCATTGCCGCCATCACCTCCTGCACCAACACCTCCAACCCGTCGGTGCTGATCGCTGCCGGCCTTCTGGCCCGCAACGCCGTTGCCAAGGGCCTGAAGAGCAAGCCGTGGGTCAAGACCTCGCTGGCGCCGGGATCTCAGGTCGTCGGCGAATATCTTGCCAAGTCCGGCCTGCAGGCCGATCTCGACAAGCTCGGCTTCAACCTGGTCGGCTTCGGCTGCACCACCTGCATCGGCAATTCCGGCCCGCTGCCGGCGCCGATCTCGAAGACGATCAACGACAAGGGCCTGATCGTTGCCGGCGTCCTCTCCGGTAACCGCAACTTCGAAGGCCGCATCTCGCCCGACGTCCAGGCGAACTATCTCGCTTCGCCGCCGCTCGTCGTCGCCTACGCGCTCGCCGGCTCGGTGCAGCTCGACCTGACGAAGGAGCCGATCGGCGAAGACCAGAACGGCAAGCCGGTCTATCTGAAGGACATCTGGCCGACCTCGCACGAGGTTCAGGAGTTCATCCAAAAGTACGTCACCCGCGAGCTTTATGAAACCAAGTATGCCGACGTCTTCAAGGGCGACGCCAACTGGCAGGCCGTGCAGGTTCCTCCGGGCCAGACCTATGCGTGGGACGACAACTCGACCTATGTGCAGAACCCGCCCTACTTCGTGGGCATGGGCAAGAAGGGCGCCGGCGTTTCCGACATCAAGGGCGCGCGCGTTCTTGGCCTCTTCGGCGACAAGATCACCACCGACCATATTTCTCCGGCCGGCTCGATCAAGGCTGCCTCGCCGGCCGGCTCCTACCTTATCGACCATGGCGTCGGCATTGCCGACTTCAACCAGTACGGCACGCGCCGCGGCAACCATGAAGTCATGATGCGCGGCACGTTTGCCAACATCCGCATCCGCAACCACATGCTCGGCCCGAACGGCAAGGAAGGTGGCTACACCATCCATTATCCGTCCAAGGAAGAGACGTCGATCTACGATGCGGCCATGCAGTACAAGGCCGAGGGCGTTCCGCTCGTCATCTTCGCAGGCGTCGAATACGGCAACGGCTCCTCGCGCGACTGGGCTGCCAAGGGCACGAACCTGCTCGGCGTGCGCGCCGTCATCGCCCAGTCCTTCGAGCGCATCCACCGCTCGAATCTTGTGGGAATGGGTGTCATCCCCTTCGTCTTCGAGGAAGGCACCACCTGGGCAAGCCTCGGCCTGAAGGGCGACGAACTCGTGACGATCGAAGGCCTGGAGAACATCAAGCCGCGCGAGCGCAAGATCGCCAAGATCACCTATGGCGACGGGTCGGTGAAGGATGTTCCGATCCTCTGCCGCATCGATACGCTGGACGAGGTCATCTACGTCAACAATGGCGGCATCCTGCAGACCGTTCTGCGCGATCTCGCCGCCTGATAGGTATTAAACGCTGTTATGGGAGGCCGCCGGAAAACTCTTCCGGCGGCCTCTTGTTTTTCACGGTGATGTGTACTGCGAGACTTCTGCTCACTCCGGCCTCACCCCATCGTGACTTTGCGTCATCGCGTTAAACTATTATCTCTTGTTTCAGATTTTTCGGGCTTGATGTGGCCTGGTCGCCCCAAGAAGCGCGAGTTTTGCAGAGCCCGTGTAGGCAGACGGCGCTCGAGATTGGATGCAGAGGTAAGATAGAATGCGCCTTCGATTTTTGGCTCCACTTCTGGCAGGCATTGGGCTCGCAAGTTCGCTGCATGCGCAGGAGGCTCCGAAGATCAAGGGCGTCGTCGAACTCTTCACCTCGCAGGGTTGCGCTTCCTGTCCTCCCGCCGATGCTGCCTTCCGTAAGCTGATCCGCCAGGGCAATGTCGTGGCGCTCGCCTATCACGTCGATTATTGGAACTATCTCGGCTGGAACGACACGATGGCATCCAAGGACAATACGGCGCGCCAATATGCCTATGCCCGTACGATGGGGCGCAGCGGCGTCTATACGCCGCAAGCGATCGTCAATGGCAGAGATCACATGAACGGTGCCGATCTCGATGCCATTAACGTCAAACTTGATGATTTTCAGCGCCTTGGCGAGGGGTTGACGGTTCCGGTCAGTGCTGCCATGAAGGGTGACGAGCTCGAGATCAAGATCGGCGCTGGGCAGGGCAAGGCGAATGTCGTTGCCGTCTATTTCGACAAGGAGCAGATGGTGGCGCCGAA
This sequence comes from Rhizobium sp. AG207R, assembly GCF_027109195.1. NCBI lineage: Bacteria > Pseudomonadati > Pseudomonadota > Alphaproteobacteria > Hyphomicrobiales > Rhizobiaceae > Rhizobium > Rhizobium sp. AG207R. Next base: position 200,047 of record NZ_JAEPVT010000003.1, on the reverse strand, counting down.
AGGCGGCGAAAACAACGGCCAGCAGATTGCCTATATGCACGCGGTATCCGATGTCGAAACAGTCGGCATGTGGGACGGCAAGGCCATGAGCCTCGTGCTGCCGTCCACCGTGCTGGATAAGGCTGGCCGGCGAGGCCTTGCGATTCTGCTGCAGTCGTCGACATCTTCAGGCGATCCGGCTGCCATTCTCGGGGCGACTGTTCTGACGGTAGGCTCGGACGGCTGAACGATTTTTCCAGCTTTGCCGGAGGTCTTCCATTTTGAACTGATTCCAAAAGGGGTCCCTATTTTGGCTGGCGCCAAAAAGGGGAGGTGCCCGGCGAGGACGCATTCGGGGCTGGGGTTTAATCGATGCGCCCCGGCCGGGCCGTTTGACGCGGCGGCGCCAAACGGCTGCCTATACTTCCTGTAAATTGGGCGTCGTTTTGTCTGAAATGCGGCGTTGACGAGGTGCTTTCACAGCCGGGAAAGAAATTGTGAGTCGCCAGCCGTCTTGCAATTTGATGCGGCTGAGGCAAACTGTCATTCTCCTGTCATGAGATAGCCCTTGGGGGATTGATGACTGATCAGCCGGATTTGAGACACGGTGAAAGCCGTTCCGTCGATACCAATTCATCCGTCGTCGTTGATCTCAGAGAATACAAACAGAGCAAGGACCCGCTGCCGGTGACCTTTCATCGCCGGGAGCTGGATGCAATTCTCTGGATCTATGGCCGCATGGTCGGTGAGGGCGAGTGGCGCGACTACGCCATCGACCATTTGAAGGACAAGGCGGTTTTCTCCGTCTTCAAACGCTCCGGCGAAATGCCGCTCTTCCGCATCGAAAAGAATCCGAAGCTTTCAGCCAAGCAGGGCGCCTTCTCAGTCGTCAATACCAACGGCATGATCCTGAAACGCGGTCATGACCTGAACCAAGTGCTGAAGGTTTTCGACAAGCAGCTGAAGCTGGTGGAGAAGTAATTTCTCGTCATTGGCTGTGTGCTTGTGGCGAGTGCGGCACCCCCCTCTGTCACTTCGTGACATCTCCCCCACAAGGGGGGAGATTGTTGGGAGTTTGCGGCACATCTTTCCAAACCAATAACCTGCAGTTTCTGCAACCCCCATCTTCACTTTAGGCGCACGCGTGCCACAAGTTGCCAATCTCCCACCTTGTGGGGGAGATGTCACGAAGTGACAGAGGGGGGTAGCAGAGGTTCGGCATAAAGGCAGCTCGACACTACCCCCCAAACAATGTCCCAGGATAGACCGATGGATCCGGATCGCTCTCCGCGCCCTCGCCCAACGCCTTCTGCATTAGCATGGTATCCAGCCAGCGGCCGTGCTTGTAGCCGGTACCCTTGAGCAGCCCCACTTCGGCAAAGCCTGCCGCGCGATGTACGGCGATGGAGGCGGGGTGGGCGCCGCCGATGACGGCGATCATCTGGCGGAAGCCGAGCGTCTGGCAGTTTTCCACCAGGGCATGGAGCAGCAGTCTGCCGATGCCGCGCCCGCGCGCCTCGGGCGCCAGATAGATCGAATCCTCCACCATCCAGCGATAGGCCGGCCGCGTGCGGAAAGCGGAGGCATAGGCATAGCCGAGAAACGCACCGATATCGTCTTCGGCGACCAGATAGGGATAGCCCTTGTCACGAATTGCCTCGAACCTGGCCGCCATTTCCTCCTGGTTCGGCGGCGTGATTTCATAGCTTGCCGTGCCGTTCAGAACGGAATCTCTGTAGATGGCGGTGATGTGGGGAAGGTCGTCTAAGGTTGCACTGCGGAGGCTGACGGACATTGTTTCTATTGCCTGATCTGCGAATTTGCGACGGTTGCCATAAAATCGCAGCGCTTGTGCCCAGGCAAATAAAAAAGGCGGCCGAAGCCGCCTTTTCGTGTCTCATTTCATGCTGCAATTAACGGCGGTTGCCGAGGAACTGCAGCAGGAACATGAACAGGTTGATGAAGTCGAGGTAGAGCGACAGGGCGCCCATGATCGCCTTGCGGCCGGCCACGGTCACGTCGTCGGCTTCGTAGTACATTTCCTTGATCCGCTGCGTATCGTAGGCGGTGAGGCCTGCAAAAATCAGGACGCCGATCACGGAGATGGCGAACTGCAGGGCGGACGAAGCCAGGAAGATGTTGACGAGCGTCGCAATGATCAGGCCGAAAAGGCCCATCATCAGGAACGAACCCATCGCCGACAGGTCACGCTTGGCCGTGTAGCCGTAGAGCGACAGCGCGCCGAAGGAGGCGGCGGTCACGAAGAAGGTCTGCACGACGCTCTGGCCGGTGTAGATGATGAAGATCGACGACAGCGACAGGCCTACCAGCGCGGCGTAGACCCAGAAGGTCGTCGTCGCGGCGGCCACGCTCATGCGGTTGATCCTGAAGCTCAGGAAGAAGACCATTGCGAGCGGGGCGAGAATGACCACCCACTTCAGCGGGCTCAGATAGATCGCCTGGCCGAAGGCCGTGATTTGTCCGTTTGCGAAAGCGAGCGAGAAGGAGAGATAGGCGGCAACACCCGTGATCGCCAGACCCAGCGCCATCAGGTTATAGACCTTGAGCATGTAGGCTCGAAGGCCCTCGTCTATCATCTCACCGGATTGCGCACCGCTCTGCGCCCGGTTTTGGTAATTGCGAAAGTCAGCCATGTTTTCCTCTTTCAAGCTCCGATTTGATTACGGTGTCGGGTCTTTCAAGGCCCAGGCGCCGCTGCGGAGCTCAGCATGCCTGCACAGAATATGAGGCTTTCGGGCCTCATACACAAGGGTCAAGCGATCCGGCGCATGTTAAATCGATGTAATATCGAGCCGTTTTGCCGGCTTCCGGTTCGTCTCCGTAACGAATCAGAGTTCGCGCAGAACAGGCGCTGCTTTCTGCCCAAGAATCCGCCAAGTACCGATCAAGCCGATACCGACCGTCAAAATCAGCGCAATAGCCAGCGTGGAGAAAGCGACATCGGGCAGAAAGGCAGAAGGTAGCCGCATGATGCGGCTGACGATGTACCAGGCGGATGCGGAGCCGGCGATCAGCGCGAAGATGGCGGTTGCGGCGCCCAGGATCAGATATTCGTAGCTGAAGGCACGGATCAATGTTGCCCGCGTCGCGCCGAGCGTCTTGAGGATGACGGCATCATGCGTGCGGGCGCGGTTGCCGGCCGCGAGCGCACCGGCCAGCACCAGCACCGAGGCAATGAGTGCGACAGAGGCAGCGGAACGAATGGCCGTCGCCAGCTGTCCCACGAGCGTGTTGACGACATCGAGCGCATCCTTGACGCGGACGCTTGTGATGGTCGGGTAGCTATTGGTGACCTTCCTCAGGATCGCCGCTTCCTGTTCCGAGGTGGCGGAAGTATCGGTCAGGGTCGCGAGCCAGGCGTGCGGAGCGCCCCTGAAGGTGTTGGGCGAGAAGATCATCACGAAATTGATCGACAGCGACTGCCATTGAACCTTGCGGAAGCTGGCGATCCTGGCGGTGACGTTGCGGCCAAGCACGTTGACGGTAACTTTGTCGCCGAGCTTCAGGCCGAGCGCCTTGCCTTCCTCTTCGGAAAAGGAGACCAGCGGTTCGCCGCTATAATCCTTGTCCCACCATTTGCCTTCCGTGATCGAGGCGTTTTCTGGCACTGTATCGGCATAGGTGATGCCGCGGTCACCGCGGAGCACCCATTGGCCTGCGGCCGGCACCTTCATTTTGGTGACATCCTCGCCGTTGAAGGCGACGATCCGGCCGCGCAGCATTGGCGCCTCGACAAGCTTGCCCTTGGGGTCGATGTCGAGGACGATCTTGCGGAAGCCTTCCAGTTCCGGCCCCTGAATATCGACGAAGAAGAAGTTCGGCGCCTGTTCGCTCATGCGCCCCATCAGCTCGCGGCGCATATTCCCGTCGATCAGTGTCAAGGTCACCAGCAGCGCCAGCCCAAGGCCGAGCGACAGCACGACGGACGAGGTGAGCGCGCCCGGCCGATGAATGTTGCCGATCGCCAGGCGCAGCGCGGGCGAGCGCACGCGCGGGCTGCGGCGGGCAAGCCAGGAGAGCAGGGCTGCCACCAGCCGCAGCACGACGAAAGCGCCAGCGATCGAGACGACGAAGACGACTGCGATGAAGCGGTCATAGGCGGTGACGATCGCCAGGGCTGCAAGTGCCGCCATTAGGACGCCGGCAGCCAGGAGATAGGGCCAGCCGGGCAAGCGTCGCGCTTCGAAGCCCTGCTCGCGAAACAGCGCCGTTGCCGGCACCTCGCGAGCATGGCCGAGCGGCGGAATGGCAAAGGCCAGTGTCGTTAGCAGGCCGAAGAGAGCGGCGAGCGTCAGAGCACCGGGATAGAGCCGCGGCGCGGTTGAAATCGGCAGGAATTCCGCCATGAATTGCGAAGCGATCATCGGCGCGATAGCGCCGAGGACGAGGCCAATTGCTATGCCGGCGAGTGCAATCACGGCGATCTGGATGAGATAGATCAGCACGACGACGAAGGCCGGCGCGCCGAGGCACTTGAAGGTGGCGATGGTCGTGCGCTTGGAATCGAGGAAGGCGCGCACGGCATTGGCAACGCCGACGCCGCCGACGATGAGCGCTGCGAGGCCGACGAGCGTCAGGAACTGCGAGAAGCGGGTGACGTTGTCGGCAAGCTGGGGTGCTGCGCGATCGCTGCTGCGGATCGACCAGCCGGCCTGAGGGAAGGCGGCATTGGCGCGCTCGGTGAGATTGCGGATGCCGGCCGCGGGATTGTCCATGCGGATTCGGTATGCTTGTTCGACGAGACTACCGGTCGTGATCAGGCCGGAAGCAATCAGGGCATCGCGGCTCGTGAGCAGGCGCGGCGCGAAGCCGAAGCCTTCAGATACCGCATCTGGCTCGCTTTCAACGGTGCCAGTAATGCGCAGCTTGGTGTTTCCAAGCAGCAGAGCGTCGCCGATCTTGAGGTTCAGGCGTTCGAGCAGCAGGGGAGCGACAACAGCGCCATAGGTGCCATCCTTGGCTGTAAGCAGCGTTGCGAGCGGCTGGTCCGGTTCCGCCTCGAATCTGCCGTAGAGCGGATAGGCATCGTCGACCGCCTTGACTTCGACGAGTGCCTGGTCCGAACCATCGGGCAGGCGCGACATGGAGCGCAAGCCGGTGGAACGGGAAACTTTCCCTAAGCTTTGGAGATAGGCGAATTCCTCTGGAGTTGCCTCGCGGTTGCGCAGTTCGAAGCGGGCGTCGCCCGCCAGCAGTGACTGGCCCTGCGTCGAGATTGCGTCGGTAATCGAGCGGGAAACGGAATTAACGGCGGCAATTGCGCCGGTGCCTAGCGCTATGCAGGCGAGGAAGATGTAGAAACCGCCAAGGCCGCCGCGCAATTCGCGCATGGCAAGGCGGAAGGCAAGCGGCAGGCGCAGTCCCGCCGCGCTCATGCAATCGCCGCCTGGTTGGCGCGCGTGCGCATGCTGTCGTTCTCGATCTCGCCGGAACGGACGCGGATCTGGCGCGAGCAACGGGCGGCAAGGGCGGGATCATGGGTGACGAGCAACATGGTCGTGCCGCGTTCGGCCTGCTGGGCAAAGAGCAGATCGGCGATCTGCCGGCCGGTATCGGTGTCGAGATTGCCCGTCGGTTCGTCGGCGATGAGGACGGCGGGCGAAGGCGCCAGCGCGCGGGCAATAGCGACGCGCTGCTGCTCGCCGCCGGAAAGCTGGCCGGGATAGTGATTGAGCCTCTCGCCCAAGCCGACCGCTTCCAGCTCGCGCCGGGCGATGTCGAAAGCATCCCTGACATTGGCGAGCTCCAGCGGCACCGCGACGTTTTCGAGCGCCGTCATGTTGGCGATGAGATGGAAAGACTGAAAGACGATGCCGATATTGCGTCCGCGGAAATCGGCGATGCGATCTTCGCTGAGGCTATGCAGCGGTGTGTCGCGGATCAGAAGTTCGCCGCTGTCGAGCTTTTCGAGGCCGGCCAGCACCATCAGCAGCGTGGACTTGCCGGAGCCGGAGGGGCCGACGATGCCGACGGCCTCACCCTCCATGACGGTGAGATCGATGCCCTTCAGCACGTGGACGGAGGCGGCGGCATTGCCGAGTGTCAAATCCGCCTTCTTCAGCTCGATGATGGTTTTTGCCAATGCGAACGCCCTATATATCAGAGAACATCAGAGACAATGGCGGGCGCGACTTGGCCCGAGCAGCGAATTTAGGAAATGGATCATGGGTTTTAAAGTTGCTGCACTTCACTTCGCTGTCATCACTTTCGGTCTTTTGTTTGGCGTAGTTCATGCCGCCGATGCACGCACCATTCAGCTGGTCGGCTTCGGCGATAGCCTGATGGCGGGCTATCAGCTGCCGCCGGGCGACGGCTTTCCCGCCAAGCTTGAGGCGGCGCTGAAGGCCAAGGGTTTGGATGTGGTGGTTGCCGATGCCGGTGTTTCGGGAGATACGACCTCCGGCGGCCTTTCGCGTATCGACTGGTCGGTGCCGGACGGCACGGATGGCGTGATCCTAGAACTCGGCGCCAACGATGCGCTGCGCGGCATTCCGCCGGAGCAGACGGAAAAGAACCTCGAGACCATGATCGAACGGTTGAAGGACAGAAAGATCCCAATGCTTCTCGTCGGCATGCTGGCGCCGCCGAACATGGGACCGGACTATGCCGATAAATTCAACCCGATCTATAAGCGGCTGGCCGACAAATATCAGCTTCCGCTCTATTCGTTCTTCCTCGATGGCGTCGCCACGCATGCGGATTTGCAGCTTTCGGACGGGATGCATCCGAACTCCAAGGGGGTCGATGTGATGGTCGAGCATATGTTGCCGGCTGTTATCAGTTTTGTAGGGACGATTGACGCAGGTGCGAAATAGATGCTTGCACCGACTGCAAATGCGTGATTCCCTACCTATACCTGCAAGAGATTCGGGGAGTGCTCGTCATGCCGAGACTTTTTACCGCCCTCGAAATTCCGCGCAATGCGGCCATGAGCCTGTCATTGTTGCGCGGTGGTCTCCCGGGAGCCAGGTGGATCGACGTTGAAAATTATCACATCACCTTGCGCTTCATCGGCGATGTCGATGGCCGCACTGCGGATGAGATCGTCGACCGTCTGGACCGGATAGATCGGCCTGAATTCCAGCTTCGGCTGGAGGGCATCGGTTCCTTCGGCTCCAAGAAACCGCATTCGGTTTGGGCCGGGGTCTCGCAGACGCCTGATATGTTCGCGCTGCAAGGCGAGATCGAGCGCATCTGCCAGCGGATTGGCCTGCAGCCGGACCCCCGCAAATTCACGCCGCATGTGACGCTTGCCAGGCTGAAATCCTCGCGCGTCGACGACGTCGTGCACTATCTCTCCGGTCGCGGCAATTTCTACACCGCGCCGTTTACGGTCGGGCGCTTCGTGCTTCTGTCCTCGCGCGAATCGGTTGGTGGCGGCCCCTATCTCACCGAAGAGATATTCCCGCTTCACGAGCCCCGCAGCACTTTCCCGGCTTTGGGTAACAGCGCGCTGCAGCCAGCCAAAAGCATGGTATAGACGGCTTCGAAATCCTCGCGGTCGCCGTAATAGGGATCGGGGATGTCCTTGTTGCTTCCGAGCGCCAGGGCATTGAAGAGATGCAGCTTGCCGAGCGCATCGGCAGGCGTTGATTTGCGCAAGTTCTTCAAATTGTCTTGATCCATTGCCAGGATCAGATCGAACTTGCCGAAATCGGCTGACGCTATGCGCCGCGCGCGCTGGTCTGTGATATCGATTCCGTGGCCAGCTGCAACCGCGATCGAGCGGCGATCGGGGCGCTCTCCCTGATGCCAGCCGCCGGTGCCGGCCGAATCGATGTCGAATTCACCGCCACGGCCGGCCTTGCTTGCCAGATGCCTGAATATGCCTTCGGCGAGGGGCGACCGGCAGATATTGCCGGCGCAGACGAAAAGTATCCTGTGACGATCCATGTTATCGTTTCACCGCCAGAGCTTTCCGCTTTTCTTCCAAATGCGAAAACGCTCTATCCTTTTGCTTTTACGCAATTCCGGACGGAAAAACCGCTACGCAGTTTTCCTGGAATTGCTTTAGAGAGGAGTGACTTGCCATGAAATACGACAAGCTGGACCGCGCGGCAATCGATGAAAATCTTGCGGAGCTTGGAGGTTGGGCGCTTGCGGATGACGGCCTTTCGATTTCGAAGACCTTCAAGTTCCGCAACTTCGTCGAGGCCTTCGGCTTCATGACGGAAGCCGCCCTTGCCGCGGAAAAATTCAACCACCATCCGGAATGGTTCAACGTCTATTCCCGCGTCGAGGTGAAGCTGACGACACACGATGCCGGCGGCCTGACCGATCATGACGTCAAGCTGGCGAAGGCGATGGAGAAGGCGGCCGCGCGCCGGATCGATTGAATCACGGCAGGCGATCACCATATGTTTACACGGCCCGGCCGACGGGCCTCGATTGAGGTGAATGGAATGGATGACATCAAGTACGGGGAAATCCTGATGCCTGGTGACGAAGAGACCCAAAAAGAGCAGGAGAAATCGGTGCGCAGAAAATTCTGGCCGACCTTGCGGAAGGCGGCTCGCCATATTCCCTTTTCCCGCGACGTCGTGGCCGCCTTCTATTGCGCACTCGACCCGCAGACACCGACGCGTGTTCGCGGCATATTGCTGGCGGCGCTCGGCTATTTTGTCATGCCGGTCGATATTATCCCCGATTTCTTTGCCGTCATCGGCTTTTCCGATGATGTCGCGGTGCTGACGCTCGCCTTCAGCATGATCAGGGGCCATATCCGCCAGGAACATTACGACGCCGCCGATCGCGCGCTAGAGAACGAGCCCGAGTCTATGAAGACCGCCTGATGCTTGTTTTGCGGAGCCGATCTGAATCCTCTCGGGTTTCCAGAGATTTATGAGACCTCCCTGATTTTAGCGAGGTCAAATTCTTGCCCGAATCTTTCTGTCTTAAATCGAAGCTGCAGGGTGGTACTTCATCATCCGGGTTTTCCAATTCCTTCTGATGCGTTTCAAGCTTTGCGCGATAACTGGATTGAAATGGCACGGAGCCGGTGGCGGCAGCGCTCCGTTGACGGTTTGGTAACCTGAATAAAGTCAAAATAAGGCAGCTCACGAGCACAGGCGTGCGTCAAACGAATCGCCATGAGCTCTGGACCGCAAGAAATCGGCAGGAAACCATGTTTGTAAAAAGCTTCGCAATCGCCCTCTCGCTCGTTCTGGCTGGAACCGGCATAGCGTCCGCGCAGACCAAGAAGCAGACGCAGGCAGCGGCGCCAGCAGCGCCGGCGGCTCCGACGCGCATTCAGCAGTTCGACGCCTGGGGTGCCTATTCCTACCAGTCCGCCGGCGGTAAGGTATGTTACGTTCTTTCCGTGCCGACGGCCAAGGCGCCGCCGACGGGTATCGACCATGGCGACAATTTCTTCATCGTGTCGCAGCGTCCGGGCCAGAATATCTCTTATGAACCGCAGGCGATGATGGGCTATCCGCTCAAGGAGAACTCCAAGGTCAACGTCACCATCGACAACAAGACCTTCGTGATGTTCACCAAGGACAAGGCTGCCTGGGTCGAAAACGCCGCGCAGGAGCCGGCTCTGGTCGCGGCGCTGAAGTCAGGCCATTCGCTGAAGGTTTCGGCGACCTCGAAGAAGGGTACTGCCACTTCCTACACCTATTCATTGAAGGGTGTGACGGCTGCGCTGAAGCAGATCGAAAACTGCAAATAAGATCGAGGGCCGACGGATCACGCAAATGTGATCTTCCTGCTGCCGCGACCGCAATGAGCAAGGCCGGTCAAGTCGACCGGCCTTTGTTTTTGAAGACCAATCCTTGCTTTTGAGGGAAAGGGATGACGCGGGCGGAAATTAATGCTAAAGGCCGCGCCAACGATAGGTGTGCGGTAGATAGCTTGCCCCGCCACCGCATGAATCTTCAGATTTCCGTGCCTTGCCCGCATCCGCAGCTTTCGTCAGCTTTTGCGGCATCGCCGATGTGAACCGTTGGAACGATCCTATGTCCGCCACCGATATCATAACCCCCTCCAGGCTCAAGCCGATACCGGTATCGCAGCCCGTCGAGCTTTCGCCGAAGCCGTCGCTGATCGGCATGACACGCGAAGAGATGGGCGCGGCGCTCAAGGAAAAGGGCGTTGCCGACAAGCAGATCAAGATGCGTGTCAGCCAGCTTTGGAACTGGATCTATGTGCGCGGCGTCTCCGATTTCGATGCCATGGCCAATGTGTCGAAGGACATGCGCGAAATGCTGAAGGCGCATTTCACCATCGCGCGTCCCGAGATCGTCGAGGAGCAGGTTTCCAATGACGGCACCCGGAAATGGCTGCTGCGCTTCCCGCCGCGCGGCGCTGGCCGGCCGGTCGAGGTGGAAACCGTCTATATTCCGGAAGAGGGCCGCGGCACGCTCTGCATTTCCAGCCAGGTCGGCTGTTCGCTCACCTGTTCCTTCTGTCATACCGGTACGCAGCGCCTGGTGCGCAATCTGACGGCGGAAGAGATCCTCTCGCAGCTGCTCCTGGCGCGCGACCGGCTCGGCGATTTCCCGGACCGCGAAGCGCCGCAAGGGACGATCATGCCCGCCGAAGGTCGCAAGGTCAGCAATATCGTCATGATGGGCATGGGCGAGCCGCTCTACAATTTCGACAGCGTCAAGACGGCACTGCTGATCGCCTCCGACGGCGATGGCCTGTCGCTCTCCAAGCGCCGTATCACGCTCTCCACATCAGGCGTCGTGCCGGAAATCTATCGCACCGGCGAAGAGATCGGCGTCATGCTGGCGATCTCGCTGCATGCGGTGCGCGACGATCTGCGCGACATGCTGGTGCCGATCAACAAGAAGTATCCGCTGAAGGAACTGATGGACGCTTGCCGCGCCTATCCGGGCCTGTCGAATGCACGGCGCATCACCTTCGAATATGTGATGCTGAAGGGCGTCAACGACAGCCTCGAAGACGCGAAGGGTCTGATCCAGCTGCTGAAGGGCATTCCGGCCAAGATCAACCTGATCCCGTTCAATCCCTGGCCCGGCACCAACTACCAGTGTTCGGACTGGGAGCAGATTGAGAAATTTGCCGATTTCATCAATTCGGCCGGCTATGCCTCACCGATCCGCACGCCGCGGGGCCGCGATATTCTCGCCGCCTGCGGTCAGCTGAAGTCGGAATCCGAGCGTATGCGCAAGACGGAGCGATTGGCCTTCGAAGCCATGATGATCGCCAATCACGGCGAGGACTGAGATCGATGCTCCTTGGACTGCGCAAGCCGATACGCCTCTTGTGGGGCTATCTCGCCGCTTGCGCTCTCATGGGCTTCGTGCTCGCCTGCGCTGCCGTCTGGACGGTGCCGGAGACCGCGGCGCCCGAGCTTTTCGTTCTGACCATTGCGCTCACCAAGGTTGCGATGGTCGTCAGCATCCTGCCGTCTCTGGTGGTTATCCCCATTCTCGAATGGCGCGGCATGCGTCAATGGTATGGCTATGCAATTTTCGGCGCGACCCTATCGGCAGTCGCGTCCGTCCTGATTTCGGGCGGCATGGAAAGGCCGCAGACCCTCAATCTGATCACCGTTGCGGTCTGCTTCGCATTCCTGGGCATGGCCAGCGCCACCGTTTACTGGTGGATTGCCGGCCGGTTTGCGGGGCAGTGGTCCGGTTTCAACGAGCCTGAGTGAAGAAGATTTTCACCGCGAAAATCGAGAAGACGCTGGCGAAGGTGTAGTCCAGGCCGCGCATTACGCCGCGATTCCGTTGCAGCCAGGACGACAGGCCGTCCGCGGCAAGAACGACGAGCATATTCACCGGCATGCCGATGACGATGAAGAAGAAGCCGAGGAAGAGCAGCTTGTGCGTGACGGCAGGATCGCCTGATGTAACGAACTGCGGCAGAAAGGTCATGAAGAAGATGATGACCTTCGGGTTCAGCAGGTTGACCCAAAAGCCGTTGGAGATGTTTGCAAGCGGTGTTCCGCCGATGGTATCGACCTTCTTGACCGATAGGCTGGAACCGAAACGGATCGCCTGGATTGCCAGCCACAGCAGATAGGCAGCGCCTCCAGTCTTCAGCACAGTGAAGGCAACGGGCGAAGCCGTGATCAGCGCGGAGATGCCGAAGGCCACGAGGCAGGTATGGACGACAACGCCGAGCGTGGTGCCGAGCACGACGAAGAGCGCTGCCTTCTTTCCCTGGGCCAGCGCGCGGCTGATCGATAGCGTCATGTCGGGACCGGGCGTCATGGCAAGCAGGAGGCTTGCTGCGGAAAAGGCGAGAAGGGTCGGCAGGCTGGGTATGAAATCCACGGGGGGCTCCGAAAGCCGGGTAGGGTTCCGTCTGTTCTTACCCGGCTTCCGGCGGATTGCAAATCAATCCTTCTTTTCGAGGAAGGCCTTGAATTGATCGGCGTAGTCCGGATGCCAGCGCGACAGCGGCGGCCGGTTCTCGACGATATCACCGGCGGCCCAAAGCATGCGGCGCTCATCGACCGGCCGGGCGACGTCATTGTCCGGGCAGAGAATATAGAAATCGCCGCGCTTCAGGCTTTCCATCATGAAGTCGACCGTCTGCTCGGGCGTCCAGGCGCCGGCCGGCTTTTCCGTGCGTTCGCCCTTGGTGAGACCAGTGAAGACGAAGCCGGGGATGAGGAGATGGGCCGAAATCTTCGCGCCCTCCGTATTGCGCAGCTCGTGCTGCAGTGCCTCGGTGAAGACCTTCACGCCGGCCTTCGAAACATTGTAGGCGGGGTTGCCGGGAGGGGTGGTGATGCCCTGCTTCGAGCCGGTGTTGATGATGAGGCCCGGTTCCCCATGCGCGATCATGCCTGGCCCGAAGACGCGCGTGCCGTTGATGACGCCAAGCAGATTGACGCCGAGGATCGCATCCCATTCTGCCTGGGCGCTGAAAACAGAGGTTTGCGGGCCGATGCCGGCATTGTTCATCAGCACATGTACGTGGCCGAAGCGCTGCTGGACAGCGCGCTCCAGCGCTTCCAGCGCGTCTTTGCTGGCGACATCGGTCTCGACGGCCAGCACATGCTCTTCGTCTGCAATTGCCCTGAGTTCGGTAGCTGCCTCAGCCAGCCTCTCGCCGCCGAGATCGGCAATGACGACGCTCATGCCGAGCGAAGCGAAATATTTCGCGGCGGCGAAACCGATGCCGGACGCACCTCCGGTGATGACGGCAACATTGGATTTCTTGAAAATGTCTTGAATATCGGTCACGAGCGGCGCCCTCCTCAGGCATTGTTCGGTCGCCGCCGAATATGGTACTTTCGGCAATCAAGTCAAACCGCCGGAGGTCACGCCAGTGACAAAGCATGTGTCCGTAGAGATCGACGAGCAGATGGATGCGTTCATCGGCGAGCAGATCAGCCACGGCAATTACGATTCGCCGAGCGAGGTCATTGACGCCGCGCTTAAATTATTGCGCAGCCGGGCGGAAATAGAGGCGATTGCGGCGGCGATCGCCGAGGGCGAAGCCTCGGGCGAGCCGGAAGAGTTTGATTTCAATGAATTTATCGAAGGAAAGAGAAAGTTGCGCAATCAGCGATGAAGAAATTGGTCTTCTCGCCGAAAGCAACGTCCGACATCGATCAAATCTACGACTATACCGAGGAAAAATGGGGTTACGAGCAAGCGGAAGATTATGTCTTCGTTCTGCGTGATTGTTGTCATGCTTTGGTGAAGGGCATCGCACGCGGCCGCAAGATCAGCGGTATCAAACCAGACTGTCTCGCTCTCGCCTCCGGCTTACATTTTATCATCTATAAAGATGTCGCTCAAATGGTCACGATCATCCGCATCCTGCATCAGCGAATGAACATCGGCGCTCATCTCTGAGAAACGTCCCGCTCGCGCCTCCCCTTGCGCCGCACGATAATCTCGCTAAAAGTTCCGCGATACAGCTTTGCGGGCCTTTCCCCTGGCCCGCCTCGAAACGGAACTCATCATGGCATCACATAAAGACGTGAAGAAAGTCGTTCTCGCCTATTCCGGCGGTCTCGACACCTCGATTATCCTGAAGTGGCTGCAGACGGAGCTCGGCGCCGAAGTGGTCACCTTCACCGCCGATCTCGGCCAGGGCGAAGAGCTGGAGCCGGCGCGCAAGAAGGCCGAAATGCTCGGCATCAAGGAAATCTATATCGAGGATGTGCGCGAAGAATTCGTGCGCGATTTCGTCTTCCCGATGTTCCGCGCCAATGCCGTCTATGAAGGCGTCTACCTGCTCGGCACCTCGATTGCCCGTCCGCTGATCTCCAAGCATCTGATCGAGATCGCCAGAAAGACCGGCGCCGATGCCATCGCGCACGGCGCGACCGGCAAGGGCAATGACCAGGTTCGCTTCGAGCTTTCGGCCTATGCGCTGAACCCGGATATCAAGATCATCGCTCCGTGGCGCGACTGGTCGTTCAAGAGCCGTACCGATCTGCTCGAATTCGCCGAGAAGCACCAGATTCCGGTTGCCAAGGACAAGAAGGGCGAAGCGCCTTTCTCCGTCGATGCCAACCTGCTGCACTCCTCTTCCGAAGGCAAGGTTCTGGAAAACCCGGCTCAGGAAGCGCCGGAATATGTGCACATGCGCACGATCTCGCCGGAAGCCGCTCCTGACAAGGCCACCATCATCAAGATCGGCTTCGAAAAGGGTGATGCCGTTTCGATCAATGGCGAGCGCCTAAGCCCGGCGACCTTGCTTGCGAAGCTGAACGAGTATGGCCGCGACAACGGTATCGGCCGTCTCGATCTCGTCGAGAACCGCTTTGTTGGCATGAAGTCGCGCGGCGTCTACGAGACCCCCGGCGGCACGATCCTGCTTTCGGCGCACCGCGCCATCGAATCCATCACGCTCGATCGCGGTGCCGCACACCTCAAGGACGAGCTGATGCCGCGCTATGCCGAGCTGATCTATTACGGCTTCTGGTTCTCGCCGGAGCGTGAGATGCTGCAGGCCCTCATCGACAAGAGCCAGGAACATGTCGAAGGCGAAGTGACGCTGAAGCTCTACAAGGGCAATGTCATGGTCATCGGCCGCGAAAGCCCGAAATCGCTTTATTCCGACAAGCTGGTCACTTTCGAAGACGACCAGGGCGCCTACGACCAAAAGGATGCGGCCGGCTTCATCAAGTTGAACGCGCTGCGCCTGCGCACGCTCGCCAAGCGCAACCTGTCGAAGTAAGGTATGAAATGAGAAATGGCCCGCTTCCGATCGCCGGAGGCGGGCTTCCTTTTTCCAGGATGGCGGCCTGGAATTAATCCACCGGCCTCAATTCCCGTTCGACTTCTGCAGGTGCTTCGGCCTTCTGAAGATTGCTGCGGAAAGCGCAGAGCGCATCATGCAGTTGCACTTGAAGATCCTCGCCGAAGCCTTGCGTCGCATTGCGCTCGACTTCGCAGACTTCACGGTCGATCTGCCGAAGCTTCGCGTCGGCAGATTCCGAAAGCACGATCCGCTTGGCGCGGCGATCGAGCGGGTCCGGCTGTCGTTCGATCAAGCCGCGTGCCTGCAGCTTGTCCAGAAAGGCGCTGACCGTCATCGGCTCCAGCCCCATCCGGGAGGCGATGTCGAGTTGGCGGCTGCCATTGATGGCGGCGACCTGCATCAGCGTCCGTGCTTCACCCGCCGTCAGCCCGAGCCCGGCGACAAGAATGCGTCGCTCGAAGGCCGCCCTGATCAGTCGGGCGCAATCGCTCACAAGAAAGGCGAGCGAATCCGTATTAATCCTGCTGTTCATAAGCGCTTCCCTACCTACGCTCTTTGTTTTTGGGCCCCACTACGTTCTTATTGATTTCATCCCACGAACACAACGGCTTCCTGGAACTTAAAACGGCCAGCTGCTTGACCGGCTTCCACAGATTGCTACTCTCGCGCGATCACCAGCGGGATCACTCATCATGACGCAATCGCTCGTTGTCGGCGCCTTCCTCGCCGCGCTTTTCTATGTGCTTATTCCCGGTCCTGCCTTTCTGGCACTCCTCGGCATAGGTGCCGGCCAGGGCCGCAAGGCGGGTGCATTCTTCGTCAGCGGCCATCTGCTCGGCGATCTCGTCTGGTCGACGCTGGCCTTGGTCGCCATCGTCGGCGCCAAGACCATCGGCACCTTCGTCTTCGACCTGCTCGGTTTGCTGTGCGGCTTCTATCTCGCCTGGATCGGCTGGAGTGCCGTGACCGCCAAGCCGAAAGGTGACGGCAAGGCGCTCGTCAATGTCGACCGCCCGTTCCGTCGCGGCCTGATCTTCGGCGTCACCAATCCGAAGGGATATCCCGTTGCGCTGGCGACCTTTACGGCGCTTGTCGCGGGCTCTGCCGGCGCATTGACCTTCAGTGCCCTGCCGCTGCTGCTGACAGTATCCTTTGCTGGGTTCATAACAGCCGACATTATTCTCATCAGCATTATCGGAGCAGGCGCTGTTCGGCGCTTCTATCGCGCGCATGAGCGGCTGATCGTGCGCTGCTCCGGCGTGCTTTTCATGGGTTTTGCGGCACAGGCGCTCTGGCATGCCACACCCGGCCTGCTCGGCTGGCGCAAGGCCTGATCCCGCTCATCAATTTGTTCGCCCCTCGCCATACCAATTCGGCGGGGCTAGCCTTATATCGTGCTTCGGTCAGATGTCTGTCGAAAGGATGCCCCGCATGTCTTCCCTTACCGCCGTCAATCCCGCGCTCACCGAATGGACCGGCCATCAGGGGCTGCCGCGTTTCGATGCGGTAAAGGATACGGATTTTGCTCCCGCCTTCGATGCGGCACTTATATCGCATGAGGCCGAGATCGACGCGATTGCCGGCAATAGCGAGGCGCCGACCTTCGCCAATACGGTGACGGCGCTGGAGATCGCTGGCGACGAGCTGTCGCGCATCTCGGCGCTCTTCTGGAACAAGGCGGGTGCGCATACGAACGAGACCATCCAGGCGCTGGAGCGCGAGATCGCGCCGAAGATGGCGCGGCATTATTCCAAGATCGGCACGAACGCGGCGCTTTTCGCCCGTCTCGATGCGCTTTGGGAAAGTCGCGAAACCCTCGGACTGACGCTTGAGGAAACCCGCGTGCTAGAGCGGCACTGGAAGGGCTTCGTCAAGGCCGGTGCCAAGCTGCCGAAGCCTGAGCAGGAGCGCCTGTCCGCCATCAACGAGAAGCTTGCCGGCCTCGGCGCGCAATTCGGACAGAACGTCCTGGCGGATGAAAAGAGCTGGGCGCTGCTTTTGTCGGAAGAGGCCGATCTTGCCGGTCTTCCCGACTATTTGCGCGAGGCAATGGCAGCGGCTGCGCGCGAACGCGGCGAGGAGGGCAAGTATGCCGTCACCCTGTCGCGCTCGATCATCGAGCCGTTCCTGACGTCTTCCGAGCGCCGCGATCTGCGCGAGCAGGCCTTCAGTGCCTGGGTGGCGCGTGGCGCCAATGGCGGCAAGACCGACAATCGTGAGATCATTCGCGAGACTCTGGCACTGAGAGCAGAGAAAGCGAAGCTGCTCGGCTATGCCAATTTCGCCGAACTCAAGCTTGATAATACCATGGCGAAGACGCCTGATGCGGTGAACGATCTCCTGATGACCGTGTGGGCGAAGGCGGCCACGCGCGCAGCAGAGGAAGAAAGGGATATTGCGGCGCTGATCGCCGAGGAAGGCCGCAACCATGAGGTCATGCCCTGGGATTGGCGGCACTATGCCGAGAAGATCCGGACCCGGAAGTTCGATTTCTCTGAAACCGAGCTGAAGCCCTATCTGCAGCTCGAAAAGATTATTGCCGCTTGCTTCGATGTCGCCGGCCGCTTGTTCGGCATCAAAGCTGTCGAGCAGAAGGGCGTTCCTGCCTACCATCCCGATGTGCGCGTCTTCGAAATCCGCGACAGCTCCGACAAGCTCGTCGCCCTCTTTCTCGGCGATTACTTCGCCCGCAGCTCGAAGCGCTCCGGCGCCTGGATGAGCTCCTTCCAGTCGCAGCACAAGCTGCCGCTGAAGAACGGCCATGTCGGCGAGCTGCCGATCATCTATAATGTCTGCAACTTCGCCAAGCCGGCGGAAGGCCGACCGGCGCTGCTGTCGCTCGACGATGCCCGCACGCTGTTCCACGAATTCGGCCATGCGCTGCACGGCATGCTGTCCAACGTCACCTATCCCTCGGTTTCGGGCACAGGTGTTTCCCGCGACTTCGTCGAACTGCCATCGCAGCTCTACGAACACTGGCTGACTGTGCCAGCAATCCTCAAGGAATATGCCGTCCACTACGAGACCGGCGCGCCGATCCCGCAGGCACTGCTCGACAAGGTTCTGGCGGCCCGCACCTTCAATGCCGGCTTCAATACGGTCGAATTCACCTCTTCGGCATTGGTCGACATGGCATTCCATACGCGCGGCGCAATTGAGGATCCGATGGCGGTACAAGCGCGGGTGCTTGCGGAGATCGGCATGCCGAAATCCATCGTCATGCGCCATGCGACGCCGCACTTTCAGCATGTGTTTTCCGGCGACGGCTATTCGGCCGGCTACTATTCCTACATGTGGTCGGAAGTGCTCGACGCTGATGCCTTCGCCGCCTTCGAGGAAACCGGCGATGCCTTCAATCCGGATATGGCGGAAAAATTGAAGGCCAACATCTATTCCGTCGGCGGCTCGATCGATCCGGAAGATGCCTATAAGGCTTTCCGCGGTAAGCTGCCGAGTCCGGATGCGATGCTGAAGAAGAAGGGGCTGGCGGCCTGATTTAACGGCCGGACACGAATTCTCGGATGCCGGATGCTCCAGCTAGCCCCGCCGTCGGTTATTAGCCTTGGGCCAAAGCCGCACAAGATAGCAATCATCCCCGTCGAGACCGTCTTCGCTAAGGGTATCGAGGCCGAATATGCTAACGCGCACGCCGAGCGGTCCCGCCTTTACTGGAAGGCGAGGAGCGTCTGGTTCGTAATCAGTCAATCCGGCCAATACGAGCTGGCCTGAGGGGCAGTCGAACTCGGCTTCGGCTACATGCTTTTCAGCGTCCAGCTCAGCAGCAGGGCGTTGATCGTGCCATTCGACGCTGACTGGCACGGTCATATTGCGCGCTGTATGGAGGATGATTGCGTAGGGTGCGACGGTAAGGCGACGCGCCAGCGACTCATCCGTGTAATTATCCGGTAGGTCGGGATGGGCTTCGTCGCGCAGATATATCTGGAAGTAATCGGCAAAAAGATCGCCCTGATACAGGATCTTAAACATGTGTGCCTCGGCGAGCTGGCAGTTGTTTTTCGGGCGGAGTGAAATTGGCATATCAGTAGCCCGAAGGCCAGCTTACCCCCGATTTATGTGACCGCGTTTCGTCTGGATCGGTTTTGCCTGTTGGTCAGGATTTATCCGAAAGCAAAGCCAACAGCTCAGCCAATTGTCCGGCTTGCGCATCATCCAGCTTATCGCCCACATGGCGTTGAAGTGCTGAGGCATAGACTGCCCACATGCGGCTGCGCATGGCGCTTCCTGCTTCGGTAATAACGACCCAGCGGCCCCGGCCGTCCTCGGAAAATATTTCGCGATGAACAAGACCGGCCTTTTCCATCCGGTCGAGAAGGCGGGAGAGATTATGCTGGGCGAGAAGCGTGCGCTCCTCGATCTCATAGGGCCGCAACTTTCCTTCCGTGGCTTGCGTCAGCTCCCATAGCACGTCGTACCAGCCGAGGGACGGCAGGCCGGCTACCTTCAAATCCTGCTCGATCGCCGCAAGGACGATGTGTTGCGTGCGCATGAGGCGAACCCACGCTCGCGTGACCGCGGCGGAGGGTTTTGAAGGGGTGGCATCTGAACAATCGGACATGGATGCAATTACATCTATGTTGACCACGCTGGCAAGTCTGGATATAGATGCAATTACATCTATCTCGAACGCGACCCAGGAGATTTGATTATGTCCGACCCAAAACTGGTCCTTGTCAGCCATTACCTTTGCCCCTACGTCCAGCGAGCAGCCATCACACTTGCTGAAAAGGCCGTGCCATTTGAGATCCGCTATGTCGACCTGTCGGCAAAGCCCGACTGGTTTCTGGCTATTTCCCCGCTCGGCAAAGTTCCGTTGCTGATCGTGCGGCAGGAGGACGGAGTGGAAACGGTTTTGTTCGAAAGCGCGGTGATCTGCGAATATCTCGAGGAAACCCAACCCGGCGCTCGGCTTCACCCGGCAGATCCGCTGGCGCGTGCCCGCCATCGCGGCTGGATGGAATTCGGCTCTTCCATTCTTTCAGATTTGTGGGGATTCGAGACCGCCAGGGACGAAGGAACCTATGAGGCCAAGCGTAAGGCGCTGATCGATAAATTTGCTCGTGTCGAGGCGGAATTGGGAAACGGTCCCTTTTTTGCCGGACAGGCATTCAGCCTCGTCGATGCAGTTTTTGCGCCGATCTTCCGTTACTTCGATGTGTTCGATACCATCACATCGACCGGCGTTTTTGACGGCCTACCGCGTGTCAAGGCATGGCGCACAGAGCTGGCGTCGCGGCAAAGCGTGCGAGGTGCGGTGACGCACGACTATCCCGAGCGCCTGAAGGCTTTCCTGCTCAATCATGATGCGTTCTTACTGAAACATGCCGCCTGACGGGATTGCGCAAATCCCGATCGAGGCGATTGCGCGCATCTGAACTGGCGACGTGGTAGAAGAGAGTGCGCCTGTCTGAGCGTCTAAGACTGAAGTGCGAGGCACGAAAAGCCGGCATTCAGCCCCTTTCTTGCCTCCCCCCTTTCGCATTCGCGAAAAAAAGGGTATGAGCGCGCCAAATGCAATTGGCGTGTTACTGAAACACTGCGCCCCAGCCTCAGAGATTAAGACATATGGCACTTCGCAACATCGCGATCATCGCGCACGTTGACCATGGGAAAACCACCCTCGTCGACGAGCTCCTGAAGCAATCCGGCTCGTTCCGCGAGAACCAGCGCGTTGCCGAACGCGTTATGGACTCGAACGATCTGGAAAAGGAGCGCGGCATCACCATTCTTGCCAAGGCGACGTCGGTTGTCTGGAAGGACACGCGCATCAACATCGTCGACACCCCCGGCCACGCCGATTTCGGCGGTGAAGTCGAGCGCATTCTCTCGATGGTGGATGGCGCGATCGTTCTCGTCGATGCTGCCGAAGGCCCCATGCCGCAGACGAAGTTCGTCGTCGGCAAGGCGCTCAAGGTCGGCCTGCGTCCGATCGTTGCGATCAACAAGATCGACCGCCCGGATGCCCGCGCAGACGAAGTCATCAACGAAGTCTTCGATCTCTTCGCCAATCTCGACGCCACCGACGAACAGCTCGATTTCCCGATCCTCTACGGTTCTGGCCGTAACGGCTGGATGAACTATTCGCCTGATGGCCCGAAGGAAGAGGGCCTTGCGCCGCTACTCGACCTCGTCGTCAAGCATGTTCCGGAGCCGACCGTCGGTGAAGGCCCGTTCCGCATGATCGGCACGATCCTGGAAGCCAACCCCTTCCTTGGCCGCATCATCACCGGCCGCATTCATTCAGGCTCGATCAAGCCGAACCAGGCTGTCAAGGTTCTGGGTGCCGACGGCAACCTCATCGAAACCGGCCGTATCTCGAAGATCCTCGCCTTCCGCGGCATCGAGCGTCAGCCAATCGAAGAAGCGCAGGCAGGCGACATCGTCGCTATCGCCGGCCTTTCCAAGGGCACGGTCGCCGATACCTTCTGCGACCCGCAGGTCAGCGAGCCGCTGATCGCTCAGCCGATCGACCCGCCGACCGTCACCATGTCCTTCATCGTCAACGATAGCCCCTATGCGGGCACCGAAGGCGATAAGGTCACCTCGCGCGTCATCCGCGACCGCCTCTTCAAGGAAGCCGAAGGCAACGTCGCGCTGAAGATCGAGGAAGCCGAAGGCAAGGATTCGTTCTACGTTTCGGGCCGCGGCGAATTGCAGCTCGCAGTTCTGATCGAAACCATGCGCCGCGAAGGCTTCGAGCTTGCCGTCTCGCGTCCACGCGTCGTCATGCACAAGGATGAGAACGGCCAGCTGCTCGAGCCGATCGAAGAAGTCGTCATCGACGTCGATGAAGAGCATTCCGGTATCGTCGTGCAGAAGATGTCCGAGCGTAAGGCTGAAATGTCCGAGCTGCGTCCTTCTGGCGGCAATCGCGTCCGTCTCGTCTTCCTGGCGCCGACCCGCGGCCTCATCGGCTATCAGTCGGAACTCCTGACCGACACGCGCGGCACGGCCGTCATGAACCGCCTGTTCCATGACTACCAGCCCTACAAGGGTGAGATCGGCGGCCGCGTGAACGGCGTGCTGCTCGCCAATGAAGCCGGCGAAGCCGTGGCCTACGCCCTGTTCAACCTGGAAGACCGCGGCCCGATGATCATCGACGCCGGCGAGAAGGTCTATGCCGGTATGATCATCGGCATCCACTCGCGCGACAACGACCTTGAAGTCAACGTGCTGAAGGGCAAGAAGCTCACCAACATCCGCGCCGCCGGCAAGGACGAAGCCGTGAAGCTGACGCCGCCGATCCGCATGACGCTCGACCGCGCGCTTTCCTGGATCCAGGACGACGAGCTGGTGGAAGTGACGCCGAAGTCGATCCGCCTCCGCAAGATGTATCTCGATCCGAACGAGCGCAAGCGTTACGAGAAGGCCCGTCTGGCCTGATCATCCTAACCGAGCAATGCATTCGACCCCGGCCTTCATGCCGGGGTTTTTATTTGTATGTTCGGTTTTTGAGCCCTTGTCCTAAAGGTTAAAAAACCGTTAATTTTTGTTGACGATCCACGGATAAAGCCTGTGGGCAAGTCTGCCATCTTTATGAATGAGGATGGTTAATTCGCATCGGTAAGACCAGAGTAGACGTTATGAAGACGTTGTCGATTGATGTTCGGCGGGCAGAACCCCATGATGCCCGAGCCATTTCAGAGGTGCACCGCCAGTCGTGGCAGTACACCTATGCCGGCATCATTCCGCATCGCGCCCTTGGCCAGATGATCGAGCGTCGTGGCGAAGCCTGGTGGCGCAAGGCGACAAGTGGCCCCGCGACGCTGCTGGTTCTGGATGTCGCCGGTGAGATCGCAGGCTATGCCACGCTCGGCCTCAATCGCGCCCGCGCACTGCCCCAGGAAGGCGAGATCTACGAACTCTATCTGCGCCCGCAATATCAGGGCCTCGGCCTCGGGCGCATGCTGTTCGGCGAGGCGCGCAGGCTGTTGAAGTCGCTTGGCTGCAAGGGGCTGGTCGTCTGGTGCCTCGAGGAAAACGAGAATGCCTACCGCTTCTATCGCGGGCAGGGCGGTGCGGATTTCTGTGAGGGCATCGAAACCTTCGATCACAGGCAGCTGCGCAAGATCGGCTTCGTCTGGCCCTGAGCGGCGCTGTGGCGCTCCTTAATCTGCCGCATGTTTTTTGCCTAATCGATTCCATTTAAGGAATCATGCAGTAAATCGACCTCTTTCCCGATGTGTTGTTGCGTTGCGGCATGAAACCGATTATTTGGCTGGCGGCAACCATCCTTATTTAGGGGACAAGCATGCGTATCGACGCGATTTCCATTGGCAAGAACCCGCCCGAAGACGTCAACGTCATCGTTGAAGTGCCGGTCGGCGGCCATCCGATCAAGTACGAAATGGACAAGGACGCCGGCACGCTGGTCGTCGACCGTTTCCTCTACACGCCGATGACCTATCCGGGCAATTACGGCTTTGTCCCGCACACGCTCTCCGAAGACGGCGACCCGATCGACGTTCTGATCGCCAGCACCCGTCCGCTGGTGCCGGGCTGCGTCATCAATGTTCGCCCGATCGGCGTGCTGAAGATGGAAGACAATTCCGGCAAGGACGAGAAGATCATTGCCGTTCCCTCGCCGAAGCTGACGCTGCGCTACGAAAAGGTCAAGGAATATACCGACCTGCCGGAGATCACGCTGAAGCAGATCGAGCACTTCTTCGAGCACTACAAGGATCTCGAGCCCGGCAAGTGGGTGAAGATCTTTGGCTGGGGCGGCTCCAAGGAAGCCGGCGAACTGATCATCGAAGCTATCGCCCGCGCCAAGAAGGAAAAGGCCTGATCAGGCCTTCGTTATAGCGTTTAATTTCTTCATCAAATCCTCCGGCTCGCCCTCGATCCGGAGGATTTTTTTGCGCGCCGTGTCGCCGCTGACGATGCTAAGCGTGGATTTGGGAATGCCGAGGCTCTTTGAAAGCAGGGCGATCAGCGCCTTGTTGGCCTTGCCTTTTTCGGGTGCTGCCGAAACGCGCGCCTTCAAATAGCATTCGCCGTCGGCGCCCGTTTCCAACCCATCGATCGCATCACGCCCGCCATTGGGCGTGAGCCGCACGGAAAGCCTGACGTGATCCGGAAAGGTCTGCCAGGCTTTGCTCACCGCAGGAACATGGGGACGATCGAATTCCACATCAGCGAGCGGATGAAGAAGATGATGAGCAGCAGGATGACCGGCGAGATATCGATGCCGCCGAGGTCAGGCAGAATGCGGCGGATCGGGCGTAGGGCCGGCTCGGTAACCGCATAAAGGAAGTTGCCGACGGAGTTGACGAATTGATTGCTCGAATTGATGACGTTGAACGCATAGAGCCAGGAAAAGATGGCGCTGGCGATCAAGATCCAGGTATAAAGATTCAAAGCCAGATCAATGGTTTGAAATAAGGCGAGCATATCCGTCTCCAATTCGCGGTTGACAGACATGTAGACATTGGCGACTAAACGGGCAAGTCCCATGCTCCGAAGCATGTTGAATCATGTTTAAAAGGCCGGCATTTGCGCTAGCGGCCAGGTCGGAAAGTCTCGTTCCATGTCGTTCGCTGTCAGCGGAGACCGGTTTGCCGCCTTCAGGCACGTTGCCTATATTTATTTCTTCTTCGCACGGTTTTTGACGGCCTTTGCCACGCAGGTCGTCAGCGTCTCCGTCGGCTGGCAGATGTATGAGCATACCGGCCAACCGATCTATCTCGGTCTGATCGGTCTCGTGCAGTTCCTGCCGTCGCTGTTGCTGATCCTGGTGACGGGCACGGTTGCGGACCGCTACAACAGGCGGCGGATTTCCGCGATCTGCATTTTCGTCGGCACCCTTTGTGCGGCTGCCCTGCTGTTCCTGACCGTATCTGGCACCTTCGCGCCGCTGCCGGTATTTCTGATCCTCACGGTCTTCGGCATAGAACGCGCCTTCATGACGCCGGCCATGCAGTCGCTTGCGCCCAATCTGATCCCGCCCGAAGACCTGACGAACGCGATCACCTGGAACTCGATGTCGTGGGATGCGGCCGCCATCCTCGGTCCTGTTGCCGGCGGCCTGCTTTACGGCGTCGGTGCCAATGTCGCCTATACCGTTGCCGTGCTTTTCTTTGCGGCCGGCTCGGTGCTGACCTTTCTGATCCCGAAACCGCAGCAGCGGGTTGCGCATGAGCGGCGAAGCCTCAATGAAATGCTCGCCGGTTTCCGTTTCATCTGGTCGGAAAAAGTGGTGCTCGGTGCGGTCTCGCTCGATCTTTTCGCCGTGCTGCTCGGCGGCGCGGTCGCGCTGATGCCCATCTATGCGCGCGATATCCTGACGCTCGGGCCTTGGGGTCTCGGCATGCTGCGCGCGGCGCCAAGCTTCGGCGCGATCGCCATGGGCCTTTTCCTGGCAACCTATCCTATCCGCAATCGCGCCGGTATCTGCATGTTTGCCGGCGTTGCCATGTTCGGCTTGGGAACCCTGATCTTCGGCATCTCGCATACGCCGTGGCTGTCGATAACAGCTCTCGCCGTCATGGGCGCATCCGACCTGATCTCCGTCTATGTCCGCGAAACGCTGATTACGCTCTGGACTCCGGATCACGTGCGCGGCCGCGTCAATGCCGTCAACATGGTCTTCGTCGGTGCGTCGAACGAGCTCGGCGAATTCCGCGCCGGCACCATGGCGCATTATTTCGGTGCGATTCCCGCCGTTGTCATCGGAGGACTTGGCACACTGGCCGTCGCCATCCTTTGGGCCACAGGTTTCCCGCAGCTGCGCCGCATCGACAGCCTGAACGCGCCTGATCGTGACGGCGAGCCGCAGCCGGCTTGAGGATTGCGCGATGACAAGGAAGCCGGATCGATACAATTCGTTTTCGGCGCTTCGCGAGCATGAAATCGAGGGCTTCGGCTATCGTATCCACTTCGAGGATCGATCATCGCATGTCGCCGTCATCGCTCCCCATGGCGGTTTCATTGAGCCCGCCACATCCGAAATCGCTCTGGCGATCGCCGATGAGAGGTACTCACTTTATCGTTTCGAAGGGCTCGATGCGGCGAGGCTTCATCATGAGCTGCACATCACCGCCGAAAAATTCGATGAACCGATAGCAAACGGCCTGGTGTCCAGTTCGTCGATCGTCGTCGCCGTTCATGGGCGAACGGATCGGGATGATCCGCTGACGAGCTGGATCGGCGGTCTCGACACATCGCTTCGCGACCGGATCGTCGAAGCGTTGCGGCTCAATGGTTTTGCGGCGGCGGCGAGAGTGAAAGGGGAGGCGCTTGCCGGAGCTTCCACCGGCAATATCTGCAATCGCGGCAAGCGGCAGGCCGGCGTCCAGCTCGAAATTCCGAGAGGCGTCAGGGATATTCTCATGAAAGACGCACAAAAGATGGAGCGATATGCGTCTGCGATCCGTAGCGCGATCGATGAATTCGATCGCGTGCTTTCGTCAGGCGAGGGCCTTTAGGCGGCCATCGCCTGCTTGCCCTCGAAGACGAGATCGAGGAATTCCGATAGCCAGGCCTTGAGAGCTGCGTCAAAGATCATGCGGCCTTCGAGATGCTCGCGGCCCTGCTGGGCGTTCGGCATGCAGAAGCGGTGCTCGCCATGCACGACCCAGCGCTGCATCATGGCGCGTGTGAGCTCGGCATGAAACTGCAGACCCCAGGCATTGGCGCCATAGCGATAGGCCTGGTTGGGATAGGTCTCCGCTGTCGCGAGCAGATCGGCGCCATGCGGCAGCTCGAAGCCTTCGCGATGGAAATGATAGACCATTTGCGGCCAACGCATCAGTAACCGGCCTTTTTCCGTCGGCTGCAGCGCATACCAGCCGATTTCGGTCTTGCCGTCGTCGCGCGGCTTCACCTTGGCGCCGAGATGGCGGGCGAGCAGCTGTGCCCCGAGGCAGATGCCGAGATAGGGGCGGTTTTCCTTGAGCGGTACTTTCAGCCAGTCGGTCTCGGCCTTGATGAAGTCATCCGGGTCGTTGGCGCTCATCGGGCCGCCGAAGATGACGGCGCCGGCATGTGCTTCGAGCGTCGAGGGCAGGGGATCGCCGAGGACCGGATGGCGGATATCGAGATCGTAGCCTTTCTCCAGCAGCATCTGGCCGACGCGGCCGGGGCTGGAACGCTCCTGATGCAGGACGATCAATATAGGGCGGCCGGCGCTCTTCGGCGCTTCAATCATCATTGCCTGTCTCCACCCTCGGGCCGGGTGCGCGTGCGGCTGCTTCCTGGCGCTTCATGATGCGCTCGCGATCGGAAATGCCCATGAGGTCGGCGATCCGCCAGATTGCATGATCTTCCATCTCACTGCGCTCGCCGTCGGCATAGACGATGTCCCAGAGGATGCCGAGCAGTTCGAGCCGCTGGGTGCCGTCGAGATGACGCTTCAGATCCGAGGTAAAGCGATAATAATCGACCGCCTCGCTTTCCGCTTCCTCGCCGGCAGCGATCAGCTGGTCGAGCTGGCGCCCATCGAGACCATATTGGTCCTTCAGGAGCTTGCGCAGCCGTTTCTTTTCGCTGTTCTCGATCTTGCCGTCCGCCTCCATGACCTGGATGCACAGGGCCGCCACCGCGACACGCGGGTCGTCGGGTGCGAAGCCGGATCTGGGGTGGTCCTGGGTCAGGTTATGAAGGAATTCCTGAAAGCGTTCGAACATGCGTCTCCATTCTCAAAACGGGCCGAGCAGGGTTCTTGGGGCACCATGCTCTATTTTTTTATCTTCCCGCAATTCCGGACGTAAAACCGCCGCGCAGTTTTGCCGGAATTGCTCTAAAACAGCTTGAGCCGCGTCTTGGGTTCCGGTTCAAGCTTATGATCCTTCACGCCCGGATCATCAGGCGCACCACCGAAGAAGGGCCGGGGTTCCTCACCCTGCTGCACCGGCTTTGGCGCGGCCTCGGAGGGGCTTAAAGCGGGTTTCGCCACGGCAGGTTCCAATTCCATGACATAGGTATCGGCGGCCGGCGATGCAACTTTCGGTGAACTTGGCTTTGCCGCCGTGGTTGCGGTGGCGGCCTCGCGCACCGGCGGCAGCGATTTCAGCGCCGCATCGACCGACACCGTGGAGCCTTCTTCCACCGGCCCATCGATCTGGCCGAAAGGCGCCTTCCATTCGAAGGCATCGAGACGGCCCGTGATCGGCGACAGCGGCAGCCATTTTTCCGAGACGAAGCCATCGGCAACCCAGGCCGGATCGCGCGGCGCGCGTAGCGCCTGCGCCATCCAGTGGCGGATGCGGCCCTGATCGCCGGTTTCGGCCTCTTCGATATCGGCAAGAAGCAGGAAAGCGCCTTCGCGCGCATCGATCCTTGCGGCTGCTTCTGCCTTGGCACGAGCCTTGGCAAAATCGCCGGCATCCATCGCCGCCTTTGCGGTCAACAGCAGAGCTTCGACATTGTTCGGGCGGATCGCCTCCAGCCGCTCGGCGCGCTTCAAACGGTCAAGAACGGAATCGCCACTGCGAGCTCGCACATAGGCCCTGCCGACTTCGGGATGCGGCTGCGCCTTCCAGACCTGCTCGAGGATGGAGGCAGCCTTGCGCACCTTGTCTTCACGGAACAAGGCCTTGGCCGCGATCAGCGCTGCGGGCACGAAATCGTCCACAAGCTTCAACGCCGCCAAAGCATCGTCGCGCGCGCCTGTCGGATCGCTCTCCAGCTTGTCGTTGGCGCGGGCCGTCAGCAGCACGGCGCGTTGACGGTTGGCCGTGGCCTTGTCGACGACATGAGCGACCTTCTGCTGGTCCAGCAGCTTGATGGCATCATCCCAGCGGCCGGCCTGGCTGCGATATTCCAACGTCGCCTGCGCCGCCCATGGCAGGTAGGGCGCCTGGTCGGCGGCCTTTTCGGCATATTGCCGCGCCGCTTCATGGGCGCCGAGGCGCTTGGCTTCGAGATAGAGGCCGCGCAGGCCAAGCTCGCGCGTTTCCGGATCATTGGCCATCTGTTCGAACTTCTGACGAGCCTCGTCATGCTTGCCTTCGATCAGGGCAGCCTGGGCTTCAAGCAGGTTGATGAGCGGCTCCTGATCGGCGCGGATGAGGCCGCGGCTGCGCGCCGCCATCTTGCGGGCGAGCAGCGAATTGCCGGCACCGGCGGCGATCAGGCCCGTCGACAACGCTTGATAGCCGCGATCGCGCTTGCGGGCGCGGAAATAGCGAGTAACGGAATAGGGCGAAGTCCAGATCAACCGCACGAACCACCAGACGATCATGACGGCGGCCACGATCGCAATCAGGATCGCGGCGGCCACGATCAGTTTCGTCTGGTAAAGCTGCCCTTCCCAAACCAGCGAGAGATCGCCGGGGCGATCCGCGAGCCACGAAAAGCCATAGCCGAGAGCCAGAACGAGAATGGCGAAGATAAGCAGTCTGATCATTGCTACACTCCGTCCTTAGTTCTGTTTCCCGGTATTGGCGATCGCCTTCGACAGGGCATCGCTTACCAGGTCCTCAACGCGGATGCGGGCTTCCAGAGATTGCTTGAAGGCGGCCGATGCGGATTTTCCGGCATCGGGCAGACTGTTCCACTCGGTCACCGCGCCCGGCAGATCGCCGTTCCTGACCTTGTCCTCGAAACGCGCGGCGATGGCATCGATGCTGTCGCCGGGCACATTGCCGACGGGGCGGACTTGCACCAGCGATTTCGCTCCCGACATCAGCCGGCTGCTCCAGCTCTGGTTCGGATCGTCGGTCTGCGCGGTGGCGACGATTGCGGTCGCGACATCGGAAACCTGGCGGATCAGGTCGGCACGGGAGGGCACGCCGGTCTGGGCGAAATTCTTGAGATCTGCAACGGCTGGATCGTCCGGCGCAACATTGGCAAAGGTGTCGAGCTCAGGCTGGAAGGGGCCGCCGCGGTCGATTGCCGCCTTCAACGCTGCAGCTGCGATGGCGCGGGCAACCGCGCTTTCCTGGCTCGGTCCGCTCAACTTCTTTTCAGCGTCGTCAAGACGCTTGCTGACTTCGGCATCTGAGGTTGCCTGGCTCTGCGTTGCCTTGCTGAGATCCGATTTCAGCTGCTCCACCTCGCTGGTGAGCGAAGCGATCTTCTGGTCGGAGGCGGGATTAGGGATGCCAGCCGAGCCATTTGCCGAAGCGCCGTTGGCAGCGCTCGCCTCAAGTGCTGCGACGCGGGCCGTCAGTGCTTCGTCCGGCTTTGCGGTTGGTGCGGCGGCGAGATTGGCGATGCTCTGCTTGAGACCGTCGATCTCCGCATTCAGTGCGGCAATCTCGGTTGAGTTGTCCTTGCCTGTGCGACCGCCAGGCAGGAAGCCCGCATATTGCAAGGCGCCGGCGCAAATGAGGGCGATCAGGCCGCCGGTGATGCCGGCCGCGATAAGGCCTGATGTCGAACCCTCGCGCGACGGCGGACGCTCGGTATGAGGCGGATGGTCGGCATGGGACGGTGGAGGATCGGCCTGCTGCGCAGCGGCCGTTTGCGCCTCTTGCGGTGCGGCGCCGAAGATCGACTCCTGAGCTTCTTCGCGAAATGGCTCCTTCTCCGCTTCCAGCGGCATTTCCACTTCATCAGCCGAGGAGCCGCCAAGCTCGCCATGGCTGCGCTCAGTCAAATCTTCGGGAGCTGCGTCTTGCGCAGTTTTTTCGGCTTCCAGATCAATCGTGACCGGTTCGTCGTTGGGCTTCGAATGGTTAGGCGTTTTTCGCGATACCATGAGGTCCTCTTTATCATGCGCTGCAACGAAGTTAGACAGACAAGGCGATTATGGAAAGGCCTTACATCAAAATTGCGACCTTACGCGTGGATCAGAAGCGCCATAAGCCGGTCTTCATTCGGCATGTCGGCAATATCGACATGGGATCGCATCGGCTCCGGAACTGCGCTGGCGATGGTTTCGCTCAGGCAGAGAAATCGTGTTTCAGCAAGGATGCCGGGGTTGTGCCGAACGAATGGCAGGCTGAAAAAGCGTTTCGCCGTCTCATGGGAATAGAGCAGTACGGCGTCCGCGCGGGTGTCGGCGAAAAGCCGGCGAAGAATGTTGTCGTCTGGGACGATATTCTGCATCCGGTAGCATTCGATGGTCAGGAAAGGCAGGTGTCGCTCAGCTAGTCCGGCTTCGAAGCCGGCCGCTCGCGGAGAGCCTGCAAGATAGAGAAGGGGGCCGTCGTTCAGGCCTGAAGGATGGCCGGAGATCATGACGGCAAGCTCTGTGCCGCCGCCTTCGGATATGGCGATATTGCTGAATCCGAGATCAGCCGCTTCTTTGGCTGTCGCCTTTCCCACGGCAAAGAGGCGACGACCAAGATGAGGCGCAAGATCGGAATCCAACAGCGAAAGCGCCCGGATCGCCTCGGCGCTGGTAACGGCGACGGCGCCCTGCGTGGCAAGAAGCGCTCGTCTCGCCTCCTCGGCATCGTGGACAGGTTCGGCCAGCGGCAGCAGCAGGGGTTCATGTCCCATCTGCGCCAGCCGCCGCATGGTGCGCTCACCCGAATGCTGAGGGCGGGTGACGACGACGCGCATCCTTTGTCAGGTCCAGTCTTCGAAGAAGGTGCTGCCGGCTTCGGCGCGGATCGCCTGGCCGGCATTGATTCCGAGCGCCTCGGCATCGCGGCGGTGGCCCTCGATCGTGGTCGTGTGTACCTGCTTGCCATCCGGGGTGAGGATCATGCCGAAGAAGCGCAGATGATCGCCTTCGCAAATTGCGTAGCCGGCTATCGGTGTGCGGCAGGAGCCGTCGAGAGCGGCCAGGAAGGCGCGTTCGCAGGATACGGCATCGAAGGTCGGCGCGTCATTGACGGCGGCGAGCAGATCATTCATCCGCGCGTCGTCGATGCGGCTTTCGATTGTGATCGCGCCTTGCGCGGGCGCCGGCGGGAATTCGTCCGGGTCGAGAATATCGGTGATGACCTCGACCATGCCGAGCCGCTTCAGGCCGGCCAGCGCCAGCAAGGTCGCGTCGGCCTGCCCCTCTTCCAGCTTGCGCAGGCGCGTCTGGACGGAGCCGCGGAATGTGATGACATTGATATCAGGGCGCAGACGGCGGATCAGTGCCTGGCGGCGCAGCGACGCAGAGCCGACGGTAGCGCCGTGCGGCAGCTCGATCAATTTCGGCGCGGTGCGGCCGATGACGGAATCGCGGATATCTTCGCGCGGCAGATAGGCGGTGAGCGCCAAGCCTTGGGGCAGTTTCGTCGCCATGTCCTTGGCCGAGTGTACGGCGAAGTCGAGTTCGCCCGAGGTCAGCTTTTCTTCCAGTTCCTCGGTGAACAGGCCTTTGCCGCCGATTGCCGCGAGCGACCGGTCGGTGATGCGGTCGCCCTTGGTGGTGAGAACGACGATTTCGAACATCTCCTCCGGAAGGCCATGGGCCGCCATCAGGCGGTCGCGCGCTTCTCGCGCCTGGGCGAGCGCCAGCGGGCTACCCCGCGTGCCGATCCGGAAAGGTTTTGTTTGCATCCGCTTTGATCCGTTGTTACCGACAGTTCCCGTAACCATATTTCCGCTTTATCGCAATCGACCTGTAGGCAACGAACTTTCTCCATGGCATCCGTTCTTCGTATTCTCGGCATCGAAACAAGCTGCGACGAAACCGCTGCGGCCATTGTCGAGCGCCAGGATGACGGCACGCCCAATGTCTGTTCCGATGTCGTCCTCAGCCAATTGGACGAGCATAGCGCCTACGGCGGCGTCGTGCCGGAAATTGCCGCGCGTGCGCATGTCGAGGCGCTCGATACGCTGATCGACGAAGCATTGAAACGCGCCAATGTGTCGCTCTTAGACGTCGATGCCATTGCCGCCACATCCGGTCCCGGCCTCATCGGCGGCCTGCTCGTCGGTCTGATGACCGGCAAGGCGATCTCACGTGCGACAGGCAAACCATTATACGCCATCAACCATCTGGAAGGCCATGCCCTGACCGCGCGGCTGACGGACGGACTTGCCTTTCCCTATCTCATGCTGCTCGTTTCCGGCGGCCATACCCAGCTGATCCTGGTGCGCGGCGTTGGCCAATATGAGCGCTGGGGCACGACCATCGACGATGCGCTCGGCGAGGCCTTCGACAAGACGGCCAAGCTTTTGGGGTTGCCTTATCCCGGCGGCCCGGCCGTAGAGGCAGCCGCCAAGAATGGCAATCCGGACCGTTTCGATCTTCCGCGGCCGCTGGTCGGCGAGACGCGCCTCGATTTTTCCTTTTCCGGCCTGAAGACGGCGGTACGGCAGGCGGCGACGGCGATCGCGCCTGTCACGGAGCAGGATATCGCCGATATCTGCGCCTCCTTCCAGAAGGCAATCTCGCGCACGCTGAAGGATCGCATTGGCCGAGGCCTGCAGCGCTTCAAGGCGGAGTTTCCGAAGACGGCGGAACAGCCGTCGCTTGTCGTGGCCGGCGGTGTCGCTGCCAATCTCGAACTGCGTCGCACGCTGCAGGAGCTTTGCGACGCCAACGGTTTCCGTTTCATCGCGCCGCCATTGAGGTTGTGTACGGACAATGCTGTCATGATCGCCTGGGCTGGATTGGAGCGTATGGCAACGGGTGCGGCGCCTGACGATCTCGATGTGCAGCCGCGCTCGCGCTGGCCGCTGGATCAGAAGGCGGAAACTCTGCTCGGGCACGGCAAACGAGGAGCAAAGGCATGAGCGGCAACGAGCGGATCGCAGTCATCGGCGCCGGCGCTTTCGGTACGGCGCTCGCAGCCGTCATTGCATTGACCGGCCGTAGCGACGTCACCCTCGTCGGGCGAAAAGCCGGCCTGATGGCGGATCTTGCAGCCGATCGCATGCATGATGCCGTCCTGCCGGGGATTGCGCTTCCGGATTCTTTGAAGTTCTCGGCCGAGGCGGATGCCGTTTCCGATGCGGACATCGTCCTCTTTGCCATGCCTTCGCAGGCGCAGGCCGATGCTGCCAAACATTATGGGCCTTATCTTGCCAAGGATGCCGTCGTCGTCACCTGCGCCAAGGGTATCGACAAGGTTTCCGGCGATCTGTTGACCGACATGCTGGAGCGCGAACTGCCGGAGCATGTCATCGCCGTTCTCTCCGGGCCGGGCTTTGCCTCCGACATCGCCAAAGGCCTGCCGACTGCCATGGCGATCGCCGCTGCAGACATGGCGGTGGCGGAACGGCTTGCACAGGCGATTTCCGGTCCGACCTTCCGTCTTTACGCCTCGGACGACCGTATCGGCGTGCAGCTCGGGGGGGCGCTGAAGAATGTCCTCGCGATTGCCTGCGGTATCGTCGAGGGTCGGGGTATCGGCGATTCCGCCCGTGCGGCGCTGATCAGCCGCGGCCTTGCCGAGATGTCGCGCTTCGTTGCGGCCAAGGGCGGCAAGGCTGAAACCGTGCGCGGCCTATCGGGTCTTGGCGATCTCGTGCTGACGGCGACCAGCCATCAATCCCGCAATCTGCGTTTCGGCATTGCCCTTGGTAAAGGAGAAACGGTTGACCCAACGCATGGCACGCTGGTCGAAGGCGCCTATGCCGCATCCATTGCCGCACGGCTTGCCCAGGAGCTCGGCGTTGACATGCCGATTACCGACGCGGTGTCCGCCATCATCGACGGCAAGCTCGACATAGCCACAGCCATCGGGCAATTGATGACGCGGCCGATCACCACGGAATAGTTTCTGGGGAATATTTTCTGAATATCTGAAGGAGCCAAGCAATGCTGTTTGCCTTTGTCTGCAAGGACAAGCCCGGTCACCTGAATGTCCGCATGGAGACGCGCCCGGCGCATTTGGAACATCTGAATAAGCTCAATGCCGAGGGCACGCTGAAGATGGCGGGTCCGTTCCTCGACGCGGAAGGCAAGCCGAATGGCAGCCTCGTGATCGTCGAGGCGGAAAGCATCGAAGCGGCCAAGGCGCTTGCCGATGCCGATCCCTATACGAAGGCCGGCCTGTTCGAGAGCGTCGAGATCAAGCCGTTCAACTGGGTCTTCAACAAGCCGGAGGCATGAGAGATGGCGCATTGGCTTTATAAATCCGAGCCGTCCTCCTGGTCCTGGCAGCAGCAGAAGGATGCCGGCGACAAGGGAACGGAATGGACCGGCGTGCGCAACTATCTTGCCCGCAACAACATGCGGGCCATGCAGATCGGCGACAAGGGTTTCTTTTATCACTCCAATGACGGGCTGGAGGTCGTCGGCATCGTCGAGGTCTGCGCGCTGGCGCATCCGGATTCGACCGCAAAGGATGATCCGCGCTGGGAATGCGTCGACATCCGCGCCGTCCGCGACATGCCGAATCCCGTGACTCTCAAAGACATCAAGGCCAATCCGAAGCTTGCGCAGATGGCGCTCGTCACCTCCATGCGGCTTTCGGTGCAACCGGTGATGGATGATGAATGGCTGGAAGTCTGCCGCATGGGCGGGCTGGACAACCCGCCGGCCTGATTCCTCCTTGTTGGGCAGTTGGGAGATTCATTGAAAACCGATCCGGAAAGCTTCATCCACGCCAATACCAGCCTGATGGCGCCGCCGCATGTGCCGGAAATCCGGCTGCATCTGGCAAGCGAGGCGCATGAGTTGTGGCTGAAGACGGAAGAGGAGCTGGAAGAGATCGGCCTGCCGCCGCCCTTCTGGGCCTTTGCCTGGGCGGGCGGCCAGGGCTTGGCGCGCTATATACTCGATCATCCGGAGATCGTTGCCGGCAAAACGGTGCTGGATTTTGCCAGCGGCTCCGGACTTGTCGCGATTGCTGCCAAGCGAGCGGGTGCGGCCCATGTGCTGGCCGTCGATATCGATCCGTGGGCGGGCACAGCGATCCGGCTCAATGCTGCTGAAAACGGTGTGGCCCTGGATTTTTCCGGCGACAATATGATCGGGCAGGCCGTGGATGAGGGCGTCATTCTCGCCGGCGATGTCTTCTATGATCGCGATTTTGCCGTGAGCCTCGTTCCTTGGTTAAGACGTTTGGCCGGCGACGGGAAGACGGTTCTGGTCGGCGATCCCGGCAGGGCCTATCTTCCCAAGGATCGTCTGCAAGAGCAGGCGACCTATCAGGTGCCGGTGACGCGGGCGCTTGAGGACAGCGAAGTCAAGAAAACGACGGTCTGGCGGTTTCTCGCCGATTGAGAATCATCAATGCCGGATGACGCAGACGCCCGCTTCGTATGAGCATGGATTGCCGGCATAGCGGACATCGATGACCTTCGCCTTCGGTCGCAGCTGCGCCGCAGCGGACCGGGCATAGGGATTGTAGCCGCCATAGCCGATAACATAGGTGCCGCCATCAGCCCGATAGACATCGGCCGAACCGGCATAGCTGCCGGCGCTTGCCGCATCGCGTCGTTCCATTATCACGATCCGGGCGGGTTGCTGCCCTGAATTCTGCGGTTGGGATATCTGGTTGAGGCGCACGATGCCGGAGCGGTTGTGATGGTGCCAGTGGCGATAGTCGCCGGCTGAAGTCGGCGTCGAGGAAAGAGCGGCTGCCGCTAAAACGAGCGCTGCTGCCTTGAAAAGATGCGGGGCCATGATTCGATCCGCTTCGGTTCGTTAATGAAATCTTAACGGCAGATTGCCCGAAGACCACAGCGAAGTCCATGTCAGGCTTGCCGAAATGGTAAATGGGCCGGAATGGGAGGCTCTTCTCTGCATGCTCGCTAAAGTGCAGAGCGATCCGAATCGATTAAATTCGATGCAGGCATCAATTGTGCTTGTCGATGGCCGTCTGTGTGATTAATGGTCGCAATGATGCAACGCACACTGCGCATCCCCGCGCGCGCGTTGCCCCGGATATCCGGGTTCTAAGCGTATCGTAACGCCGCGAGGTTCTGATGGCGAACGTCACACAAAACCGGCCTCTGTCGCCGCATCTGCAAATCTACAAACCCATCCCCACCATGGTCATGTCGATCGTCCACCGCATCACCGGCGGCGCGCTCTACTTCGGCACGCTGCTGGTTGCCTGGTGGCTGATCGCCGCGGCGACGGGTCAGGGTTATTTCGATCTGGTCAATTGGATCATGGGTACGATCATCGGCCGCATCATCCTGCTCGGCTACACCTGGGCGCTGCTGCACCATATGCTGGGTGGCTTTCGTCATTTCATCTGGGATCTCGGGCATGGTTTCGATCCCGCCGTCTCGACGAAGATGGCCAAGTTCACGCTCATCGGCTCGATCTGTCTGACCGCGCTGGTCTGGATCATCGGCATCGTCATCCGGCTGGGTTGATTGGCATGACCGCTCCCGGAAGCGCCTGGGCACATTTCGGGATCATGCTTTAAAGGATATTTCTCATGGATATGCGCACTCCTCTGGGCAAAGTCCGCGGTCTCGGTTCCGCCAAGGAAGGTACCGATCATTTCTGGCGCCAGCGCCTGACCGCCGTTGCCAATGTTCCACTTTTCCTCTTCTTCGTCATCTTCCTGATGATCTATGCTGGCGCGCCCTACGCTGAAGTCGTGCATGCGATCTCGAATCCGATCGTCGCCGTCATCTTCGCCCTGATGGTGATCTCCGCCCTCATTCATATGAAGATCGGCATGCAGGTCATCATCGAGGACTATGTTCATGGCGAATTCGCCAAGATCGTCCTTCTCATGCTCAACACGTTCTTCGCGATCGTCGTGGCGGGGCTCTGTCTTTTCGCCATTCTGAAGATCGCGTTCGTAGGATAATTGCATCATGGCACCGAACTCATCCGCTCAGAATGGGCCCGCCCAGAACGGGAAAGCCTACAAGTATATCGACCACTCCTATGACGTGATCGTCGTCGGCGCCGGCGGCGCCGGCCTGCGCGCCACGCTCGGCATGGCCGAACAGGGCTTCCGCACCGCCTGCATCACCAAGGTCTTCCCCACCCGTTCGCACACCGTCGCCGCCCAGGGCGGCATCGCCGCTTCGCTGCAGAACATGACGCCGGACAGCTGGCAGTGGCATCTCTACGACACCGTCAAGGGCTCTGACTGGCTCGGCGACGTCGACGCGATGCAGTACATGGTCATGGAAGCGCCGAAGGCCGTTTACGAACTCGAGCATTACGGCGTGCCCTTCTCGCGAAACGAAGAAGGCAAGATCTATCAGCGCCC
Source organism: Rhizobium sp. AG207R (assembly GCF_027109195.1). Lineage (NCBI taxonomy): Bacteria > Pseudomonadati > Pseudomonadota > Alphaproteobacteria > Hyphomicrobiales > Rhizobiaceae > Rhizobium > Rhizobium sp. AG207R. Next base: position 161,915 of record NZ_JAEPVT010000003.1, on the reverse strand, counting down.
GTTCGGCGGCCACATGCAGAATTTCGGCGAGGGACCGCCGGTGCAGCGCACCTGTGCCGCTGCCGACCGTACGGGTCACGCCATCCTGCACACGCTCTACGGCCAGTCGCTGCGCAACAATGCGGAATTCTTCATCGAGTATTTTGCACTCGACCTCATCATGTCCGATGACGGCAGTCGTTGCACCGGCGTCGTCGCCTGGTGCCTCGATGACGGCACGATCCATCGCTTCGCCGCCAAGATGGTGGTGCTGGCGACCGGCGGCTATGGCCGCGCCTATTTCTCGGCGACCTCCGCCCATACCTGCACCGGCGACGGTGGCGGCATGGTGGCCCGCGCCGGCCTGCCGCTGCAGGACATGGAATTCGTTCAGTTCCATCCGACCGGCATCTACGGTTCGGGCTGCCTGATCACCGAAGGCGCACGCGGCGAAGGCGGTTATCTCGTCAATTCCGAAGGCGAGCGCTTCATGGAGCGCTACGCCCCTTCGGCGAAGGACCTCGCCTCGCGTGACGTCGTTTCGCGCTGCATGACGCTTGAGATTCGCGAAGGACGTGGCGTCGGCAAGAACAAGGACCATATCTTCCTGCATCTCGACCATCTCGATCCGGCCGTACTGCACGAGCGCCTGCCCGGCATTTCCGAGAGCGCGCGCATCTTCGCCGGCGTCGATGTGACCCGCGATCCGATCCCTGTGCTTCCGACCGTTCACTACAATATGGGCGGCATTCCCACGAACTATTGGGGCGAAGTGCTGAATGCCGACAGCAGCAATCCCGAGCGCGTGCTGCCGGGCCTGATGGCCGTCGGCGAAGCCGGCTGCGCATCGGTGCACGGCGCCAATCGCCTCGGCTCCAACTCGCTGATCGACCTCGTGGTCTTCGGCCGTGCCGCCGCCATCCGCGCCGGCCAGGTCATCGACCGCAACAGCCCAGTTCCGCCTGTGAATGTCGCCGCCTGCGACAAGATCATGGAGCGCTTCGACCGCCTGCGCCATGCCAGCGGCTCGACGCCGACGGCGGCACTGCGCGAGAAGATGCAGCGCGCCATGCAGGAAGATGCCGCCGTGTTCCGTACCCAGGAATCGCTGGAATCCGGCTGCCGTCGCCTGTCGGCGATCTGGAAGGAACTGCCGGACATCAAGGTCACCGACCGCTCGCTGATCTGGAATTCCGACCTCGTCGAAACGCTGGAACTGCACAATCTGATGGCCAACGCCATCACGACGATCTACGGCGCCGAGGCTCGCAAGGAAAGCCGCGGCTCGCATGCCCGCGAGGACTATACCGAGGGCAAGTTTGCCGGCCGCGACGACGAGAACTGGCGCAAGCATACGCTTGCCTGGGTCAACGAGGCAGGCGACGTGAGGCTCGACTATCGTCCGGTCCACACCGACCTGATCGCCGAAGGCATCGATCCGCACAAGATCGAGCCGAAGGCACGCGTGTATTGATCTGAGAGGAACTGACCATGGTTGAACTCGCTCTCCCCAAGAACTCTCAGATGCGCGAAGGCAAGGTCTGGCCGAAGCCGGTCGGCGCCAAGAACACGCGCGAATTCCGCGTCTATCGCTGGAGCCCGGATGACGGTCAGAACCCGAGCATCGATACCTATTACATCGATGTCGACGATTGCGGCCCGATGGTGCTCGACGGTCTGCTTTACATCAAGAACAAGATCGATCCGACGCTGACACTGCGCCGCTCCTGTCGCGAAGGCATTTGCGGCTCCTGCGCGATGAACATCGACGGCACCAACACGCTCGCCTGCACCAAGGGTCTGGATGAGATCAAGGGCACCGTGAAGGTCTATCCGCTGCCGCATATGCCCGTCGTCAAGGATCTCGTGCCTGACCTGACGAACTTCTATGCCCAGCATCGCTCGATCGAGCCTTGGCTGAAGACGGTCTCGCCGCCGCCGGCCAAGGAATGGAAGCAGAGCCATGAGGACCGCCTCAAACTCGACGGCCTCTACGAATGCATTCTCTGCGCCTGCTGCTCCACCTCCTGTCCGAGCTACTGGTGGAACGGCGACCGCTACCTCGGCCCGGCTGTGCTGCTGCAGGCCTATCGCTGGCTGATCGACTCCAGAGACGAAGCCAAGGGCGAGCGCCTCGACAACCTCGAGGATCCCTTCCGCCTCTATCGCTGCCATACGATCATGAACTGCGCCCAGACCTGCCCGAAGGGTCTGAACCCGGCCAAGGCGATCGCCGAAATCAAGAAGATGATGGTCGAGCGGCGGGTCTGACCCGCCTTTTGACTGCAAATGATGAAAGAATGCTTCGGCAGGTTTTTTGCCGAAGCGCTCGCATAATCCTCTAGATGACATGCGATATCGCTATCGTCGCGCATAGGTATTCAAGAGAGCATTGGTGGGAGAGAATGCCGAAATTCTCCGCCTGCGTTCATTTTGAGTGAGGCGCGGTGGATCAGCCTTGAAACCACCCGATTCTTGTCCAGCTATGGCCTTCGGCAATTTGTGGCGGTATCGACTTGATTAACCAAAGTGAAATACGATAATTCGGACATCATTAAATATCACTTTGTCGATGTCAGCGGTGGACAATCATTTAGGAGTGTGATGATGCAGTTTAGATATGCAGTGACGGCTGCGGCGATTGGCCTGTCGCTTGCCGGTTGCCAGCGCACGGCATACAATAACGACAGTTATTCGTCTCCGGCACCACTGCAGGCTCAGCCTGTTCCTTCCGTCCAGTCCAGCCAGCTTCCGCCTCCCGGCGCCGGTAACGGCTCGCAATTCCCGGCGGCGCCGGCGAGCGCACCGAATGCAGCCAATCCGGCGCAGCAGCAGGCGATGGCGGCTTCGGCCATGGATGTCACGAAGGAATCGATGGTCGGCAGCTGGAAGGTGAGCAATGGCGGATCGAGCTGCGATATGTTCCTGACATTGACCAACCTCGGCAGCGGCTCACGCGGCGGTACGCGCGGTTGCGCGGGCGAACTGACCTCGATGGGCTCGTGGGAAGTCTCCGGCAAGCAGGTTCTCCTGAAGAATCGTGACGGCTCGACGATCGGTACGGTCTACAAGACGGCCGATTCGCGTTTTGACGGTTCGACCGCCTCCGGCCAGCCGCTCAGCCTTAGCCGATAAGCTTATTTTAAAAGGGGCAGCATCCTTCGGGTGCGCCCTTATTTTGCACAGGCGGATATTTCCCCATGCAGCCCATGCCAGATTATTCGATCAGCGTCTGCGAACAGCTGAAGGCGCTGACGGCGTCCGGATCCCTTCAGGTGGATTCGGCACAGATGGATGTGGCGAAAATGCTGGACCGGGTGCTTGCCGATCTCAAGCGCAAGCGGCCCGCCGCAAAATCCAGCGCGCTCGGCTGGATGTTTGCTGCCCGCAAGAAGTCGGTCGAGACGATCAAGGGCCTCTATATTCATGGCAGCGTTGGACGCGGCAAGACCATGTTGATGGACATGTTCTTCTCGATGGCGCCCTGCCAGAAGAAACGCCGGGCGCATTTCTTCGAGTTCATGACCGATGTGCACAATCGCATCGCGGCGCAGCGGCTGAAATTCAAGAATGGCGAGACCAAGCAGGCCGATCCCATACCACCTGTCGCCGCCGATCTCTATGCCGAAGCCGAACTGCTTTGCTTCGACGAATTCACTGTGACCGACATTGCCGACGCGATGATCCTGTCGCGGCTGTTTTCCGAACTGTTCTCGCTCGGCTGCGTGCTGATCGCCACCTCGAATGTCGAGCCGGACAATCTCTATCGCGACGGGCTCAATCGCGGCCTCTTTCTGCCCTTCATCGATCTCCTCAAGAAGCATGTCGATGTGGTGACGCTAGACTCGCCGACCGACTATCGCATGGAGAAGCTGAACAGCCAGCCCGTCTATCTGACGCCACTGGACCAGCGCACCGACATGGCTATGGACGCCTCCTGGATGCAGGCGCTGCATGGGCGCAGGGCGCAGCCGATGGAGATCCCGATGAAGGGGCGCTCCATCCATGTGCCTCTGGCCGTCGACCGCATGGCGCGCTTTTCCTTCGCCGATCTCTGCGACGCGCCGCTCGGGCCTGCCGATTTCCTCGCCATCGCCGAACGGTTCGATACGATCTTCCTCGATCGCGTGCCGAAGCTCGGGCCGGATAAGCGCAACCAGACGAAGCGTTTTATCATTCTGATCGACACGCTCTACGATCATAATATCCGTCTCTACATCTCCGCGGCTACCATGCCGGAAGATCTGCTCGATGAGCGGCGGGGGACAGAAGGCTTCGAATTCGACCGCACGGCATCGCGGCTTTTCGAGATGCGGAGCGCCGAATATCTGGCTCAGACTCCGGCCAGGCGTGCCGCCGAGTAACAATTCGGTGACAGAGTATCTTACGTTTACGTAAGAATTTTTCGATCTAACCGATTGAAATTCCTGATCTCAAAATAATCAATTGCCAATTTCGGCCTTTGGGTCTATGCGATTGGCGGCTATTGTGGATGCCTGTCACGGTGTCCCGCCACGGATTTTGATCGCAAAGGATACACCGAAATGGCGCGCAACAAGATCGCACTTATTGGTTCTGGCATGATTGGTGGCACGCTGGCGCATCTCGCCGGCCTGAAGGAACTGGGCGACATCGTCCTGTTCGACATCGCGGACGGCATTCCTCAGGGCAAGGGCCTCGATATCGCCCAGTCCTCTCCCGTCGAGGGCTTCGACGCCAACCTCACCGGCGCCAGCGACTATTCCGCGATCGAAGGCGCTGACGTCTGCATCGTCACGGCAGGCGTTCCCCGCAAGCCGGGCATGAGCCGTGACGATCTTCTCGGCATCAACCTCAAGGTCATGGAACAGGTCGGCGCCGGCATCAAGAAGTATGCCCCGAATGCTTTCGTGATCTGCATCACCAATCCGCTCGACGCCATGGTCTGGGCGCTGCAGAAATTCTCAGGCCTGCCGACCAACAAGGTCGTGGGCATGGCTGGCGTGCTCGATAGCTCGCGCTTCCGCCTTTTCCTCGCCAAGGAATTCAACGTATCGGTCGAAGACGTCACGGCTTTCGTTCTCGGCGGCCACGGCGACTCGATGGTTCCGCTCGCCCGCTACTCCACCGTTGCCGGCATCCCGCTGACGGATCTCGTCAACATGGGCTGGCTGACCGCCGAGCGCCTCGAAGAAATCATCCAGCGCACCCGTGACGGCGGCGCCGAGATTGTCGGCCTGCTCAAGACCGGTTCTGCCTATTACGCTCCGGCCGCGTCCGCCATCGCCATGGCCGAGTCCTACCTCAAGGACAAGAAGCGCGTCCTGCCCTGCGCCGCGCACCTCGATGGCCAGTACGGCGTCAAGGACATGTATGTCGGCGTTCCCACCGTCATCGGTGCCGGCGGCATCGAGCGCGTCATCGAAATCGACCTGAACAAGGCTGAAAAGGAAGCCTTCGACAAGTCGGTCGCAGCCGTTGCGGGTCTTTGCGAAGCCTGCGCCACGATCGCGCCGTCGCTGAAGTAATTTCCGCGTTCCAACAGGGATAGACCCATGAACATTCATGAATACCAGGCTAAGGCGCTGCTGAAGAGCTATGGCGCACCCGTCGCGGACGGCGTTGCCATCTTCTCCGCCGATGAAGCCGCTGCTGCTGCCAAACAGCTTCCAGGCCCACTTTACGTCGTCAAGAGCCAGATTCACGCTGGCGGCCGCGGCAAGGGCAAGTTCAAGGAACTCGGCCCAGACGCCAAGGGCGGCGTTCGCCTCGCCAAGTCCGTTGACGACGTTGTCGCCAACGCCAAGGACATGCTCGGCAATACGCTGGTGACCAAGCAGACCGGCCCGGCCGGCAAGCAGGTCAACCGTCTCTACATCGAAGACGGCGCCGATATCGACCGCGAACTCTATCTCTCGATCCTCGTCGACCGTTCCGTCGGTCAGGTTGCTTTCGTCGTTTCGACCGAAGGCGGCATGGACATCGAGACCGTTGCGCATGACACGCCGGAAAAGATCATCACCGTCGCCATCGACCCGTCGACGGGCGTGACGGCTGCCAACACGGCTGCCCTTTCTGACGCGCTGAAGCTTGAGGGCGCTGCCCGCGAAGATGCCGCCAAGCTCTTCCCGATCCTCTACAAGGCCTTCGTCGAGAAGGACATGGCGCTCCTCGAAGTCAACCCGCTGATCGTCATGACCAACGGCCGCCTTCGCGTTCTCGACGCCAAGGTTTCCTTCGACGGCAACGCGCTCTTCCGTCATGAAGACATCCGCGCGCTGCGCGATACGACCGAAGAAGACGAGAAGGAAATCCAGGCCCACGAATACGATCTCGCCTATGTCGCCCTCGACGGCAACATCGGCTGCATGGTCAACGGCGCCGGTCTCGCCATGGCAACCATGGACATCATCAAGCTCTACGGCGCTGAGCCGGCGAACTTCCTCGATGTCGGCGGTGGCGCTTCCAAGGAAAAGGTCACGGCCGCCTTCAAGATCATCACTGCCGATCCGGCTGTCCAGGGCATTCTGGTCAACATCTTCGGCGGCATCATGAAGTGCGACGTCATTGCCGAAGGCGTGCTTGCAGCCGTCAAGGAAGTCGGTCTGAAGGTTCCGCTCGTCGTTCGCCTCGAAGGCACCAATGTCGAGCTCGGCAAGAAGATCATCAACGAATCCGGTCTCAACGTCATCTCCGCAGATGACCTGGACGATGCCGCCCAGAAGATCGTGAAGGCAGTCAAGGGCTGATCGGGATGGCTGCTTCCCTCGCTCCAACGGCTGCTCATCTTCGCCTCGGTGCCTTTGCCGGCACCTGGGAAGGGGAAGAGCATGTCGCGGCCTCGGTCTGGACGAAGGAAGGCACGGCAACCGCGCGGCTCACGGCCGAGTGTCTGTTCGGCGGATTTTTCGTCGAACAGCGCTACGTGCAGACGCGCGATGGCGAAACCTCGTTCGAAGCCCGGAATATTCTCGGCTTCGACGGAGCGGATCAGGCCTATAAGCTCTATCAGTTCGATACGGTGGGCTTTGTGCCCGCCGCGCCGGCTTCCGGCGAATGGATCGACGACAAGCTTGTCCTGACCCGAGTTTCGCCGCGCGGTCAGCAGCGCACTCTCTTCCAGTTCGAAAATGAAGACTGCTACCGCATGGGCGTCACGTTCTCGCCCGCCGGCAGCGATACATGGCAGGAGGTCGTCAGCGGCTTGTACCGTCGCGTTGCCTCCGCGTCTTCCAACCTCTCGTAACAAAGGCCTCGCATGTCTATTCTCATCAACAAAGACACCAAGGTTCTGGTTCAGGGCCTGACCGGCAAGACCGGCACTTTCCACACTGAACAGGCGCTCGCCTATCACGGCACGAAGATGGTCGGCGGCATCCACCCTTCCAAGGGCGGTGAAACCTGGACCGGCAAGGACGGCGAAAAGCTGCCGATCTTCAAGTCCGTCGCCGAAGGCAAGGATGCGACCGGCGCTAACGCCTCGGTCATCTACGTGCCGCCGGCAGGCGCCGCAGCCGCGATCCTCGAAGCGATCGACGCCGAGATCCCGCTCATCGTCTGCATCACGGAAGGCATCCCGGTCGCCGACATGGTCAAGGTCAAGGACCGTCTGATCAAGTCGAAGTCGCGCCTGATCGGGCCGAACTGCCCAGGCGTTCTCACCCCGAACGAATGCAAGATCGGCATCATGCCAGGCTCCATCTTCAAGAAGGGCTCCGTCGGCGTTCTCTCGCGTTCCGGCACTCTGACCTACGAAGCTGTGTTCCAGACCACCAATGAAGGCCTCGGCCAGACGACGGCCGTCGGCATCGGCGGCGATCCGGTCAAGGGTACCGAATTCATCGACGTCCTCGAGATGTTCCTCGCCGACGACGAAACCAAGTCGATCATCATGATCGGCGAAATCGGCGGTTCGGCTGAAGAAGACGCCGCACAGTTCCTCAAGGACGAAGCCAAGAAGGGCCGCAAGAAGCCGATGGTCGGCTTCATCGCCGGCCGCACGGCACCTCCCGGCCGCACGATGGGCCATGCCGGCGCCGTCATTTCCGGCGGCAAGGGTGGCGCGGAAGACAAGATCGCAGCGATGGAATCGGCAGGCATCCGCGTGTCGCCGTCGCCGGCGCGTCTCGGCAAGACGCTGGTGGAAGTCCTGAAGGGCTGAGCCTACCTATAGCAAGGCCGGACGGGGCGGCAGTCGCCTTGTCCCGTCCGGTTTCAGAATTCACAAGTGCATACCGACGGCCTTGATGGCCTCAGACGAAATACGGTCGCCGGGAACCCGAAAACCGGCAATGCAAACAAGTTGGGAGACGGGCGAGAGCGCCCGCAGATTCACCATGGCAAGGCAAGAAGCCAACGAGCAATTTCAGATCACCTCGTTCCTGGATGGCGCCAATGCTGCCTATATCGAGCAGCTCTACGCGCGCTACGAGGACAATCCTTCATCGGTCTCCGACGAGTGGCGGTCGTTCTTCAAGGCGCTCGAGGATAGTCCCGACGATGTGAAGAAGGCGGCCAAGGGCGCCTCCTGGCAGCGCAAGAACTGGCCGATCCCGGCAAAGGGCGATCTCGTCTCCGCGCTCGATGGCGACTGGGGCGTTGTCGAAAAGGTCATCGAAACCAAGCTGAAGGCCAAGGCCGAAACCGCCGGAGCGCCGGCGAGCGCGACCGACGTCCTGCAGGCGACGCGCGATTCCGTCCGCGCCATCATGATGATCCGCGCCTATCGCATGCGCGGTCATCTGCATGCCAAGCTCGATCCGCTCGGCATTGCGGCCCCGGTCGAAGACTACAAGGAACTGTCGCCGGAAGCTTACGGCTTCACCGAGGCCGACCTCGACCGTAAGATCTTCATCGACAACGTGCTCGGCCTCGAATTCGCGACCATTCGCGAGATGATCGAGATCCTTGAGCGCACCTACTGCTCCACCCTCGGCGTCGAATTCATGCACATCTCCAATCCGGAGGAAAAGGCCTGGATTCAGGAGCGCATCGAAGGTCCGGACAAGGGCATCGCCTTCAATCCCGAGCGCAAGAAGGCCATCCTTCAGAAGATTATCGAAGCCGAGGGCTATGAGCAGTTCCTCGACGTCAAATTCAAGGGTACCAAGCGCTTCGGCCTCGACGGCGGTGAGTCGCTGATCCCGGCGCTCGAACAGATCCTCAAGAGCGGCAGCCAGCTCGGTCTTCGCGAAGCCGTGTTCGGCATGGCCCATCGCGGCCGTTTGAACGTGCTCTCCCAGGTCATGGGCAAGCCGCATCGCGCCATCTTCCACGAGTTCAAGGGCGGCTCCTACGCGCCGGACGAAGTCGAAGGCTCGGGCGACGTGAAGTACCATCTCGGGGCCTCCTCGGACCGTGATTTCGACGGCGCCAAGGTGCACGTGTCGCTGACGGCAAACCCGTCGCACCTCGAAATCGTCAACCCGGTGGTCATGGGCAAGGCCCGCGCCAAGCAGGATATGGGCGCCACCCAATGGGACGGCGATATCATCCCGCTGTCCGAGCGCGCCAAGGTCGTGCCGCTGCTCATCCATGGTGACGCGGCTTTCGCCGGCCAGGGCGTCGTTGCCGAAATCCTCGGCCTCTCCGGTCTGCGCGGCCACCGCGTTGCCGGCACGATGCACGTCATCATCAACAACCAGATCGGTTTCACCACCAATCCGGCCTTCTCGCGCTCGTCGCCCTATCCGTCCGACGTCGCCAAGATGATCGAGGCGCCGATCTTCCACGTCAACGGCGACGATCCGGAAGCGGTTGTTTATGCCGCGAAGATCGCGACCGAATTCCGCATGAAGTTCCACAAGCCGGTCGTGGTCGACCTCTTCTGCTACCGCCGTTACGGCCACAATGAAGGCGATGAGCCGTCCTTCACGCAGCCGAACATGTACAAGGTCATCCGCGCCCACAAGACGGTACTGCAGATCTATTCGCAGCGGCTGATCAGCGAAGGCGTGCTGACCGAAGGCGAAGTCGAGAAGATGAAGGCCGACTGGCGCGCTCATCTCGAGCAGGAATTCGAGGCCGGCCAGTCCTACAAGCCGAACAAGGCCGACTGGCTTGACGGTGAGTGGTCCGGCCTGCACACGGCCGACAATGCCGACGAGCAGCGCCGCGGCAAGACCGCCGTGCCGATGAAGTCGCTGAAGGAAATCGGCCGCAAGCTGTCGGAAATCCCGGCCGGCTTCCATGCGCACCGCACCATCCAGCGCTTCATGGAAAACCGCGCCAACATGGTGCAGACCGGCGAGGGCATCGATTGGGCGATGGCGGAGGCCCTGGCTTTCGGTTCTCTCGTCGTCGAAGGCCACAAGATCCGCCTGTCCGGTCAGGACTGCGAACGCGGCACCTTCTCGCAGCGCCACTCGGTTCTCTACGATCAGGAGACCGAAGAGCGCTACATTCCGCTCGCCAATCTCTCGCCGACCCAGGCCCGTTACGAAGTCATCAACTCGATGCTCTCGGAAGAGGCGGTTCTCGGCTTCGAATACGGCTACTCGCTTGCCCGTCCGAACGCGCTGACCCTGTGGGAAGCCCAGTTCGGGGACTTCGCCAATGGTGCGCAGGTCGTGTTCGACCAGTTCATCTCGTCGGGTGAACGCAAGTGGCTGCGCATGTCGGGTCTGGTCTGCCTGCTGCCGCATGGCTATGAAGGCCAGGGTCCGGAACACTCCTCGGCTCGCCTGGAACGCTATCTGCAGCTCTGCGCCGAAGACAACATGCAGGTCGCCAACGTCACAACGCCGGCGAACTACTTCCACATTCTGCGCCGTCAGCTGAAGCGCGACTTCCGCAAGCCGCTGATCCTGATGACGCCGAAGTCGCTGCTGCGCCACAAGCGCGCCGTATCGACCCTTGCGGAGATGGCCGGCGAAAGCTCCTTCCATCGCCTGCTCTGGGATGATGCGGAGCTGATCAAGGACAGCCCGATCAAGCTGCAGAAGGACAACAAGATCCGTCGCGTCGTCATCTGCTCGGGCAAGGTCTATTACGATCTGCTGGAAGAGCGTGAGAAGCGCGGCATCGACGATATCTACCTGCTGCGTATCGAACAGCTCTATCCGTTCCCGGCCAAGGCGCTCATCAACGAGCTCAGCCGCTTCCGCAATGCGGAAATGGTCTGGTGCCAGGAAGAGCCGAAGAACATGGGCGCATGGTCCTTCATCGATCCGTATCTGGAATGGGTGCTTGCCCATATCGATGCGAAGTACCAGCGCGTTCGCTACACCGGCCGTCCGGCCGCCGCCTCGCCGGCGACGGGCCTGATGTCCAAGCATCTGTCGCAGCTTGCGGCGTTCCTTGAGGACGCGCTTGGCGGTTGAGGGGTTGCGCGATGGCCTATTTTCATCTGAAACTTGTGCCGCCGCGCCCCAGCTTCCCGCATGACGCCACGGAGGAGGAGATGGCCGCCATGCAGCAACACGCCGCCTATTGGCGAGAACATGCGAATGCCGGGACAGCAATTGTCGTCGGCCCGGTCTTCGCGGCCGATGGTGCTTTCGGCGTGGCTGTCGTCGACGTCGAGAATGCCGATGCGGCCAAGTCGCTTGGCGATGCCGATCCCGTCCTACTCGCCGGGCTCGGTTTCCGTATCGAAATCTCGCCGATGCCCTCACTCATTCTCCGGTCCTCTGTCGCCGGAATTCCATTCAACTCATAAAGACGAAAAATCAGGATTTGAACAATGGCCACTGAAATCCGCGTTCCTACCCTCGGCGAATCCGTCAGCGAAGCGACCGTCGGTACCTGGTTCAAGAAGGTCGGCGATGCCATCAAGGCCGATGAGCCGCTTCTCGAACTTGAAACCGACAAGGTGACGATCGAAGTTCCGGCGCCTGCTGCCGGCACGCTTTCCGAAATCGTTGCCCAGGCCGGCGAAACCGTGGGTCTCGGTGCGCTGCTCGGCCAGATCTCCGCCGGCAACGGCGCTGCTGCCGCTCCGGCACAGGCTGCCGCTGCCGCTGCTGCTGCTCCGGCACCCGCCGCCGCTGCACCGGTTGCCGCTCCCGCCGTTTCCGCTCCGGCTTCCTCCATGCCGCCGGCGCCTGCTGCCGGCAAGCTGCTTGCTGAAAACAACCTCTCCGCCGATCAGGTCGAAGGCAGCGGCAAGCGCGGCCAGGTCTTGAAGGGCGATGTGATCGCTGCCGTTGCCAAGGCTGCATCGGCGCCGGCCGCCGCACCGGCAGCACCGGTTGCCGCCCGCGCGCCGACCGCTGTCGAGGACGTCAACCGCGAAGAGCGCGTCAAGATGACGCGCCTGCGTCAGACGATCGCCAAGCGCCTCAAGGATGCGCAGAATACCGCTGCCATGCTTACCACCTACAACGAGGTGGACATGAAGGCCGTCATGGACCTGCGCAACAAGTACAAGGACATCTTCGAGAAGAAGCATGGCGTGAAGCTCGGCTTCATGGGCTTCTTCACCAAGGCCGTCACCCATGCGCTGAAGGAACTGCCTGCTGTCAACGCCGAGATCGACGGCACCGACATCATCTACAAGAACTACTGCCACGTCGGCATGGCCGTCGGCACCGACAAGGGTCTTGTCGTTCCCGTCATCCGCGATGCAGATCAGATGTCGATCGCGGAAGTCGAGAAGGAGCTTGGCCGTCTGGCGAAGGCCGCTCGCGATGGTACGCTGGCGATGGCCGACATGCAGGGCGGCACCTTCACCATTACCAATGGCGGCGTCTATGGTTCGCTGATGTCATCGCCGATCCTCAATGCGCCGCAGTCGGGCATTCTCGGCATGCACAAGATCCAGGAGCGTCCGGTCGCCATCGGCGGCCAGGTCGTCATTCGTCCGATGATGTATCTGGCGCTCTCCTACGATCACCGCATCGTCGACGGCAAGGAAGCGGTTACCTTCCTCGTACGCGTCAAGGAAAGCCTGGAAGATCCGGAACGTCTCGTTCTCGATCTCTAAGGGGAGCGTTGGATCATGTCGACATGGCCCATGCGGACGCTGCGCGGATTGCTATGCGCCGTCGCCGCATGGGTGCCATCCTCCGCCGGCGCGGCGGAGTTCGACATTTCCAAGCTCAGCAGCAATCTCGATCTGGCGTCGCTTGGCGACGCCGATCTTGCCGCCCGCTCGATCAATGTCCTGCACATCGGTAAGGTGGAACTGACCTCCGGGCGCATCGTCGCCAGCGACCCGCTCGTCGGGCCTGACCGCGCCGCATTTACTCGCACCGTTTCTCCCGGCGATTATCCCGTTACCTTGTATCAAGCCTTCGGCCGCATCGCTGCGGCCAGCATGCGTTTTGCCGAGGGCAAGCCGGTGCGCTGGGAACTGGCCGTGGTCCCAGGCCAGGATATCACCTCGCTGAAGAATGATGAGTTCTTCGGCTATCCGGTTGATGCCGGTCTTGGCTGCTACATGGATGCCGACACCTTCGCGCTGATCCAGGAGCGCGAAAAGCAGGTCCAGGCAGAGAAGTCGTCGTCGGATATCAACTACTATGATGACGTTCTGGCCTCCGAGCTGCAGCCGAATAACGACGACTACGTGTTACATCGGCCGATATCGGGCAAGCGCGGCAACGTCGCCATCTTCTCGAGCGGCTGGGGTGATGGCTTCTATCCGGTGTTTTGGGGGCTGGATGCCGCCGGCAGGCCGCTGGTTCTGTTCACCGATTTCGGCGTCATGGAAAATGCCGACGGCCGGCGCGAGCCGGGAGGGCAATGACGATGCCGATCGCAACCGCGATGATCCGACTGGCCTCGATGCCTTGGATAATGGTGGCCTGCGCGGTCAATTCCGTGCCTGCCTATGCGGAAGAATGCGTGCAGGAAAAGGCTGTCTATGTCGATATGGACAATGCCTATGAGCTGCGCTTCGAGCCCATGGGCTCGGAATCATCCGTCAGCAACAGATTCAAGCTCGCAGTGCGCAACACCAATATCGTGGCCGATGGGATCGTGATGCGCACGGACGACCATCTGCGCGCCGATGGGCGGATCATGTTCGAATGTCCTGAAGGGGATGTAACGGGAGCCGACCTCAGGGCCTGCACCGTGTGGCAGGGCATGGTCTATGCCTCGGATCTGAAAGGCCATATCCGCGCATTGCCGGGAGAAGGCGAGAGCGCGGCGGATCGGCTGTTCCTGCCGGCGCTCGGTCCCTCGATCCAGAAGTCGTCCCTCTGGGGCAAGGGGAAGGCAACTGTCGCGCCGTGGGATGTCCTTAGTCTGAAAGGATGCAATCAATGACCGACGACACACCTGTTCTTCTCGTGACCGGCGGCAGCCGCGGCATCGGTGCCGCGGTTTGTCTGGCAGCCGCTCAGCATGGCTGGGCCGTTGCGGTCAATTATGCGTCCAACAAGGATGCGGCCGAGGCTGTGGTTGGGACGATCGTTGACGCCGGCGGCCAGGCGATCGCAGTTGCCGGCGATGTCGGCAAGCCCAAGGATATCAAAGCCATCTTTGCCAAGGTCGACGCGCATTTCGGCCGCATCGACGGGCTCGTCAACAATGCCGGCATCGTCGATGTCATCCAGCGCCTGGATGAAATGACGCCGGAGCGGATCGACCGCATGTTTCGCATCAATGTCACCGGTTCGATGCTGGCGGCGGCCGAAGCCGTGCGCCGCATGTCGACCCGGCATGGCGGCAAGGGCGGAGTGATCGTCAACGTCTCCTCCATGGCGGCGACGCTTGGCGGTGGCGGGCAATATGTCGACTATGCCGCTTCCAAGGGCGCGATCGATACGTTCACTGTCGGGCTTGCACGCGAGGTGGCGGCGGAAGGCATTCGGGTGAATGCGGTGCGGCCCGGCATCATCGATACCGATATCCACGCGGCCGCCGGACTGCCGGATCGGGCGCGCGATATCGCGCCGCAATTGCCGATGAAGCGCTCGGGAACGGCTGATGAGGTCGCGGATGCCATCCTCTACCTGCTGAGCCCGCATGCATCCTATATAACCGGTGCCGTGCTCGACGTGAGCGGCGGTCGCTGATCGGAAAGGGACGATAGATGCCATATATTCTCGAATTCCTCGGCCTGATGGCGGTGTTCTCGATCTTCATCGTTATTCCGGGCGCCGATTTTGCCGTGATCCTGCGCCAGAGCATCGTGCATGGCCGCCGCGCGGCCATGATGACGGGCCTTGGCATGGGCTTCTCGCTGCTCTTCCACATCAGCTACACCATTCTCGGCCTGGGCCTGATCGTGTCGCAGTCGCTAATGCTGTTCAGCCTGATCAAATGGGCAGGCGTGGCCTATCTCGTCTATCTCGGCTTCAAGTCCTTCCGCCAATCCGGCTTTCAGGTGAAGGATGTCGAGATCACCGAGGAAGATCGCAAGCCGGTTTCCGTCTGGCGCTGCCTGGCCACGGGCTTCATCACCAATGCGCTGAACCCGAAGCCGGTGCTGTTCTTCCTGTCGCTGTTTTCGACGCTCGTCCATCACGATACGCCGGCGCTCATCCAGTTCAGCTACGGCATCGGCATGGCGGCAGCGCTTGTCGCCTGGTTTGCCGGCGCTTCCACCTTCTTCACCGTCAAGCCGGTGCGCGATCGTTTCATCGCATCGGGTAAATGGTTCAACCGCATCACCGGAGCGGCGCTTGTGGGCTTCGGCATCCGCCTCGCCTTGGCACGGGCGACTGACTAACAAAGATACAAACAAGGAAATTAAAACATGTCCTACGATGTGATCATTATCGGAACCGGCCCCGGCGGCTATGTCTGCGCAGTCAAGGCAGCGCAGCTCGGCCTGAAGGTCGCGGTCGTCGAAAAGCGCGCGACCTATGGCGGCACCTGCCTCAATGTCGGCTGCATCCCGTCCAAGGCGCTGCTGCACGCTTCCGAAGTGTTCCATCATGCCGGCCATGGCATGGATGTCCTCGGCGTCGAAGTCGCCGCTCCGAAGCTCAATCTTGAAAAGATGCTGGCGCACAAGGATGCGACCGTGAAGTCGAACGTCGATGGCGTCGCCTTCCTCTTCAAGAAGAACAAGATCGATGCCTTCCAGGGCACCGGCAAGATCGTTTCGGCCGGCAAGGTTTCCGTCACGGCCGAAGACGGCAAGGTCACCGAGATCGAAGGCAAGAATATCGTCATCGCCACCGGCTCCGACGTTGCCGGCATTCCGGGCGTTCCGCTCGAGATCGACGAGAAGGTCATCATCTCCTCCACCGGTGGCATCGCGCTCGACAAGGTGCCGGGCAAGATGATCGTGGTCGGCGGCGGCGTCATCGGCCTCGAGCTCGGCTCGGTCTGGTCGCGCCTCGGCGCCAAGGTCACCGTCGTCGAATATCTCGACACCATCCTCGGCGGCATGGACGGTGAAGTCTCCAAGCAGTTCCAGCGCATGCTTGCCAAGCAGGGTCTTGAGTTCCATCTCGGCGCCAAGGTCGTCGGCGTGGAAAAAACCGGCAACGGCGCGAAGGTCACCTTCGAGCCGGTCAAGGGCGGCGACAAGGTCGTGCTCGATGCCGATGTCGTTCTCGTCGCCACCGGCCGCAAGCCCTATACGGCAGGCCTCGGCCTCGAAGAAGCAGGCGTGGCGCTCGATAATCGCGGCCGCGTCGAGATCGACGGTCACTTCAAGACCAACGTCGCCGGCATCTATGCTATCGGCGACGTCGTAAAGGGTCCGATGCTCGCCCACAAGGCGGAAGATGAGGGCGTGGCGCTTGCGGAAATCCTCGCTGGCCAGGCCGGCCATGTGAACTACGACGTCATCCCGAGCGTCGTCTACACGCAGCCGGAAGTCGCCTCCGTCGGCAAGACCGAGGAAGAGCTGAAGGCTGCTGGCATCGCCTACAAGGTCGGCAAGTTCCCGTTCTCCGCCAACGGCCGCGCCCGCGCCATGCTGGCGACGGACGGTTTCGTCAAGATCCTCGCAGACAAGGAAACGGACCGCGTGCTCGGCGGCCATATTGTCGGCTTCGGCGCCGGTGAAATGATCCACGAAATTGCCGTGCTGATGGAATTCGGCGGTTCGTCGGAGGATCTCGGCCGCACCTGCCACGCGCATCCCACAATGTCGGAAGCTGTCAAGGAAGCCGCGCTCGCGACCTTCTTCAAGCCGATCCACATGTAAGATCGAACCGTCCCGGCGTGACAAGCGCCGGGATTGCAATGCTTGCCTGATGATGCGATGTACGGGCTCCCGTGCATCGCATCATCCAATCGTTCTCACCAACAAAGCAAGCATGTCACGTCAAAACCCAGCCGGCCGCCTGTCCCTGAAACTTTTCGTTGCGACAGCGCTCGCACTCCTCGTTACCGTTGCGGCTCCCGCCTATGCAGAAACGCCTGTCGCCAGCTGGCCTCAGGCGGCAAGCGATCTGCCGGTGGAGCAGGGAATTCGCTTTGGGACTTTGCCGAACGGCATGCGCTATGCCGTAATGCACAATGCGACACCCGCCGGCCAGGTGGCGATCCGCTTCCGCATCGGTGCCGGCTCGTTGCAGGAGCGCGACGACCAGCAGGGTCTGGCGCATTTCCTCGAGCATATGGCCTTCAAGGGCTCGACCCATGTGCCGGAAGGCGAGATGGTGCGCACCCTTCAGCGTCTCGGTCTGGCCTTCGGCGCGGATACCAATGCGTCGACGAGCTATGGCGAAACTGTTTATGCGCTGGATCTGCCGGAAGCCAATCCGGAGATGGTTTCGACCGGCCTGATGCTGATGCGCGAGACGGCGAGCGAACTAACGCTCGACGCCGGCGCCTTCGACCGCGAACGCGGCGTCATCCTTTCGGAAGAGAAGCTGCGCGACACGCCGCAATATCGCGGCGGGACCGGTTTGCTTGCTCAGCTGCTGCCAGGGCAGCGTGTGCCGCGGCGCCCGCCGATCGGCAAGACCGATATTATCAGCAACGCTCCGGTCGATCTGCTGCGGGATTTCTACCGCAGCTATTATCGCCCCGATCGCGCCACCCTGATTGTCGTCGGCGATATCGATGCGGCCGCCATCGAAGCCGATATCCGCAACCGCTTCGGCAATTGGGTCCCCGCCGCAGCTGCACCCGCAGACCCTGATCTCGGCACTCTCCAAAGCCATGGAGAGCGCGTCGGCACGGTCATCGTGCCGGGTGGCGCGACCCGCGTGCAGCTTGCCTGGACACGGGCCTACGACGCATCGCCGGATACGGCTGCCAAGCGCCGCGCGCAGCTGGTGGAGGATATCGGCCTCGCCGTTCTCAACCGGCGCCTGTCAGTTCTGGCACAGCAGCCCAACCCGCCCTTCGTCAGCGCGCAGGCCGGTGCGCAGGATCTGCTGAAATCGGCCCATGTGGCGATGGTTTCCGCCGATAGCGATCCCGCGAAGTGGCGGGCTGCCCTGGCCGCTATCGATCAGGAGCAGCGCCGCATAGCGCAGTTCGGCGCCGACCAGAGCGAGATCGACAGGGAAATCGCCGAATATCGCTCCACCCTCCAGGCAGCCGCGAGCGGTGCCGCGACGCGCACGAGCCCGGATATTGCCGGTTCGCTCAACTGGAGCGTCGGCGAAAACATGGTTTTCACCTCGCCTGCGGAAGATCTGGCGCTGTTTGATGCTGCGATGAAAGACCTGCGGGCGGAAGAGGTCAACCAGGTTCTTCAGCGCGTCTTTACCGGCAATGGTCCGCAGCTGGTGCTGCAAATCCCGCAAATGCTCGAGGGCGGCGATGCCGCTGTGGAGAAAGCCTATGCCGAATCGCGCGCCGTGGCGGTAAAGGCGCCGGAACAGACGGCTTCGGTCGCATGGCCCTACACCGATTTCGGCAAGCCCGGCGATATCGTCGAACGCCGTACGGTCGATGATCTCGGCGTTACGATGGTGCGATTCGCCAATGGCGTCCGCCTGACCGTTAAGCCGACGAAATATCGCGCTGACGAGATTTTGGTGCGCGCAGAAGTCGGCCGTGGCCGGCTGGACCTGCCGAACGATCGCCCGCTGCCGATTTGGGCGGCGCCGGCTCTGCCGCTATCCGGCCTGAAAGCCATCAGCTATGACGACATGCAGAAGGCTTTTGCCGCGAAGGTCGTGAGCATTGATTTCGCCATTCAGGATGCCGCTTTCAAATTCGAAGGTACGACGCAGCCGCGCGATCTGCAAACGCAATTGCAGCTGCTGACTGCTTACGTCTCCGATGCGGCCTATCGTCCGGATGTTTTCAAACGGGTCCAGCAAGCCTATCTGAACATGCTTCCCCAGCTTCAGGCGACGCCAGGCAGCGTGGTCGGCCGCGACCTTTCCGGCCTCCTGCATTCTGGCGATCCGCGCTGGGCATTTCCGGACCGGACGCAGTTGATGGATGCGAAGCCGGAAGATTTCGAGGGCCTCCTGCAGCCCGCTCTTTCGAAGGGGCCGATCGAAGTCATCATCGCCGGCGATGTCGAGGTCGATGACGCCATTCGCTTGACGGCGCAGACCTTCGGCGCCTTGCCGGTTCGCGGCGACGAAGGGAAACACAGTGACGGTTCCGGCGTGCACTTTCCGGCACCGACGACCGATCCGGTCGTGCGCCTTCACGATGGGCGCAGCGACAGCGCCGGTGCAGCCGTCGCCATGCCGATCGGCGATTTCCTTTCGGATCTGCCGCGTGCTGCCGCTGCCAATGTCGCCGGCGCGATCCTGCAGAATCGCCTAATCGACCAGTTCCGTATCGCCGAGGGCGCCACCTACAGCCCTCAGGGCGAGGTCGATCTGTCGAGGTCGATCCCCGGCTATGGTTTTGCCTATCTCTATGTCGAAACCACGCCCGCCAAGGTGGATCACTTCTTTGAGCTGGTGGATAAGATCGCCGCCGATCTCGGTCAGGGAGATGTTTCGCCCGATGAGCTGACGCGGGCCAAGGTTCCGATCATCGAAGCGGTGAAGCGCTCGCAGCAGACCAACGGCTATTGGGTCCAGAATCTTCGCGATGCTCAGAGAGACCCTCGGCGTCTCGACCGTATTCGCAGGAGCATCAGCGGCTACGAAGCCGTGACCGCCGAGGATGTCCGCACCATCGCAACGACCTATCTGAAGCCTGATGCTTCCTGGCGGTTGAAGATATTGCCGGCGGATGGATCGGCCGTGCGTTAGGCTATTATCTGCCGGCCAAATTGCCGCAGCCGGCTTTTGTTGGTCGGGTAGCATTGCAATGTGTGGTAGTCTGCAGCCGTCGAATAAAGGCGGATGAAATCATGTCTGCAAGGCCTTTGATGGTGAAGCCCCTAATGCCGCATCCGGCGCTGCCGGATGCCGATTGGGCTGACTGCTACGAGCTGAGTATCCCGAACTCGGATCTGACGGCCATCGCCGCCGCCCGATCGATGCTGAGCCGCTTTCCGATTTGGGCGCGGCTGCTGATACGAGTGCGCGATGCGATAACCAGTTTGTTCGGCTTGAAATCCAGCAGCGACCTTCGGGCACAGGAGCTGGAAAAGATCGGCTTCTTTCCCGTCGTCAGCAAGTCCGACAATCAGGTCGTGCTCGGCTTCGATGATCGGCATCTCGATTTTCGGGTCGTTATCGACGTGCGTGATGACGATCAGGGGCGCCGGCTGGTTGATGCCACGACGCTCGTCCGGCGGAACATATTGCTGGGTCGGATCTATCTCGCCATCATCACGCCATTCCACCGCCTGATCGTCGCGACGATGCTTGCCGATCTCGGCAAGCGGTTGCGAGCGGTCAGTTTACCGCCGTGACAGTAAAGCCCTGCTTGCGTAGCAGCGCCACGAGGCCCTGATCGCCGACGAGGTGAAGCGCACCAACGGCGATGAAGGCATTGCCCTTTTCGAGAACCGGCGCGGCGCGCTCGGCCATGACCTTGTTTCGATCGAGGATGATGCGCTGTTCGAAGGCGGCGGTATCGGCATCGGTAATCTTCTGGTCCGGTTCGATCACTTTCAGCATCGGGATCATCGCGCCGATATTGCCGGCGAGATAGAGGCCTGTCATCGTTTCATTGACGTCGTTGATCTTGTCGCCCAGTTCGAGCGTCTGCATCAGCGATTTCAGATGAAGCGCGATCGGCAGATCGCTCATGGCTTTGGCCTGCTCTGCCAGCGTTTCGAGGCCAACGACCTTCTTGCCCTCGGCCGCGGCATCGCCCGCCAGCTTCTGGTCGAGGAATTTCGCACCGGCCGTCTTGCGGCGAACCTCGCAGCCCGTCATCTCGAAGGAGCTCGAGATCAGCCAGGGCTGCATGCGCGAAACGGCGGCGAGCGCAATGCCGCGCTCTTTCAGACCCGCTTCCAGCCGAGCATTGTCTTCGGGCGACAGATGCTGGCTGATGGTCGAGCCGTCGGTGAGCATGGTGAGTGAAGGATTGGCGAAGAGGGCAGCGGCGGCCTTCTTGTCGTCGAGAATTTCATCCGATTCGACAACGATCGTATCGGCTGATGCAACGGCGTCGGCAGCACCCTTCGGCAAGGTGAGCACGCGCGAATCCGAAACGTGCATGGAGCCCAGCAGCCAGGACGGCTTCAGGCCGGGCTTTTCGATCTTCCAGAAGATGCCCTTGCCATTCTCCACCTTGTCGCCGGCGGCGATGATGGAGGCGTATTTTGCCGGATCGTTCTTCTGAAGTTCGGCCATCAAATCCTTGCCGCCGCAACTGTCGGACACAGCACCTTCTGCATGAGCCGGCTGCAGCGTCAGCATGGTCGCGACCAACAGCACCGCAAGCATCAGCGGAAAGGCGGTTGCAAGCCAGAGCAGCATATCGCCAAGCGTCGGCTTCATCGACCGCATCGTCTTGGACCCGAGGGCAGAAATCATCAGAATCTTCCGTTCGCAGAGAGCATGACCGCTAACGCCGGAAAGCGGCTTTCGGAGGGCATGCCGGGACATGGTTCTGCTTTACGCGAACGAGACGGAAATTCCCTTAACGCGAGAGGTTAATCTTTTCTTATGCGCACGAACGGCCTTACGCGCGGGGATGGGCGCGGTCGTAGACTTCGAGCAGGCGCGAGGAATCGACGCCGGTATAGACCTGCGTCGTCGAGAGGCTGGCGTGGCCGAGCAGTTCCTGGATGGTTCTGAGGTCACCGCCGCCAGCCAGGAGATGGGTGGCAAAGGAATGACGGAGCGCGTGCGGTGTTGCCGTATCCGGCAGCCCGAAGGCGCCGCGCAGTTTCTGCATGCCGTGCTGGATGATGCCCGGCTGCAGCTTGCCGCCGCGCGCGCCGCGAAAAAGGGCGTCATCGGCTTCGAGATGATAGGGGCAGAGCTTGCGATACTGATCGACCGCTTGCGTGACGATCGGCAGCAACGGCACCAATCGCGTCTTGTTGCCCTTGCCGGTGATGCGCAGCGATGTCGCTCCTGATGGAAAGTCCTGCGGTCTCAGATCCAGCGCTTCGGAAATGCGCAGACCGCAGCCGTAGAGCAGGGTCAGCACGGCGGCATCGCGCGCAGCGATCCATGGCTCTTCGTGCAGCTGCGCCTCGTCACTGACGACGGTAATCGCCTGCTTGTCGGAAAGGGGCTTCGGCAGTGATTTCGGCTGTTTCGGCGAGCGGACCGCAGCGGCACCCGCGGCGTTCACCAGGCCCTTCTTTTCCAGATAACGCAGCAGCGAACGAAGGCCCGCGAGATTGCGCCCGAGCGAACGCGCACCGGCACCATCCTTGCGGCGGGCGGCCAGAAAGGCACGAAAGTCGGCGGGACGGAGCGCGTGAATATCCTCGATCGTCGCCGGACCGCCGAGATGGCCGGTGAGGAAGGTGAGGAATTGCCGCGTGTCGCGTTCATAGGCATTCAGCGTGTGGGCGGCGAGCCGCCGTTCCTGGCCAAGCGCGTCAAGCCAGCGGTTGCGTTCCGCCATCAACCTGGAGTCGGCGATAACAAGCAATTCGTTCAGTGGAAAACCCCTTGAAATTCAGATCGCATCTGCCACTTTGAAGGAAGGAAGGTTATGGAATCGCTAATTTTCCCGCTGCTTCCGGCGCGTTTTCCCTTCGTGCTGCGGGGAGTAGCTGGACTTCAATGAAACTGCATATGGGTCGATTCCGGATCTCGGATGGTTCGCCTTCCATATGCGAGGCGCTTGTCATGCTTCGATCATATTCGATTGCGATAGAATATCTCCCAACCATTCAGGACACTTCATGGCGCGCCGCGGCTCGATAACTGCACTGGGACAACTTGCAGAAGCGATCGCTTTGGTGTCTCAGGGCCAGCCCGGACATATTGTCGATACTCTCATCGCCGAGCGCGGTCAGAAGATCGTTCGCAATCCGCTCTGGCCGCTCATGCGCCCGTTTCTCTACACGCTGCTGCGCTACAACAAGGCGATCGAGTTCGCCGACGATGTCGCCAAGCTCTCCGGCTTTCAATGCTTCGAATATATGAGCGATCTGCTGCGGCTCGATATCGGCGTCACCCATGCCGATCGTATTCCGACTAAGGGCGGTTTCATTCTCGTCAGCAATCATCCCACAGGCATCGCCGATGGCGTTGCTGTCTTCGATCTTCTGAAGTCGCGCCGGCCCGATATGATGATCTTTGCCAACCGCGATGCGGTACGCGTCAACCCGCGCTTTGCCGAGATGATCATCCCTGTGGAGTGGCGCGAGGAATATAAGAGCAAGCCAAAGACGCGCGAGACGCTGCAGCTGACCAACCGCGCCGTGGCGGAGGGCAAGGTGACCGTGCTCTTCCCGTCCGGCCGCATCGCCTACTGGGCGAACGGCAGGCTGAATGAACGCCCGTGGAAGACCTCGGCCGTGGGCTTGGCACGTAAATACAATCTGCCGATCCTGCCGGTGAATCTGACGGCGCGCAATTCCGGCCTGTTCTACTGGTTCGCCAAATGGTCGACCGAGCTGCGCGACATGACCGTGTTCCACGAGCTGCTCAACAAGCGCGGCGACCGGTTCGATTTCCTCGTGGGTAATCTCATTCCCGTCGAACATCTGGACGGCGATGTCAACGAGGTGACGAAGGCGCTGGAGAGGCATACGGTCGTCGATCTTGCGGCGGATGGAAATGCAACCTTCTCGCCGCTTGTTCCTCCGAACCAGGACGAGCCTCTGGTTTCGCATTCTCTTTAATATCGGAATCGGCTAAACCCTCCGCATGCAGCTTCGCTCCATGTTTGCCCGCAATTATCGCTCCCTGCGCTCGATCCGCATGGATCTTTCCGATGTCAATCTGTTCATCGGCGAAAATGGGGTGGGTAAGTCCAATCTCTATCGCTCCCTGCAGCTCGTTCAGGCGGCGGTTCGCGGGAGGCTGGCGCATGAGATATCAAGCGAAGGCGGCATGTTCTCGGCCATGTGGTCGGGCAAGCGGCGTTCGCATGAGTCCGCCCGCATTCGCTTCGACGTCGAGCTGCTCGACATGGAGCGGGCGGCAACCTTCCGCTACTGGATCGAAGCGGGCATGCGGCCGCCCGTGGCATCCGCCGGATTTCCACTGGAGCCGCAAGTCAAGGCCGAGGAGCTTTCCGTCGAGACGGGGCGGCGGCCGGTGACGATGATGAAGCGCGATGGCCCCGGCATTTCCGTGCGCGGCGAGAGCGGCCGCATGCAGGCGTATCCCGAGAACGCCCTGACCTCCGAAACCGCGGTCGCACTCCTGGGCGATGCCGGTCATTTTCCGGAGATCGGCACGTTCCGGCGCGCCGTCGACGCCTGGCGATTCTACCATGGCTTCCGCACCGATCGCGGCTCGCCGCTGCGTGCGCCTTGCCTTGCTGTGACGTCTGCCATGCTGGATGAGGATGGCGCCAATATCGCCGCCGTTTTCGCAACCCTCGTCCATACGCGCGAAGACACCGTGGAGCTGGACCGGGTTCTTGCCGCAGCGCTTGGCGGCGCCAGGCTCGTCGTGCCGGAGCCACAGGAAACGGCGGATTTCGGCCTGATGCTGCCCGAATTTCCCAACCGCATCTTCCAGCCGCGCGAGCTTTCCGATGGCCAGATCCGTTTTCTCGGCCTTGCCGCCGCCTTGATGTCCTACCGCCTACCGCCGCTGATCGCGCTCAACGAGCCGGAGGCGAGCCTGCATCCGGACATGCTGCTGCCGCTTGCCGATATGATCGCTGAGGCCGCAAAGACGAGCCAGATCTGGATCGTCACCCATTCAGAACGTCTGGCCGAGGCTGTTCGCGAGCGCTGCGGCGCGAAGCCGCGCCGGGTGATCCGCGAGGACGGCTCCACCTGGATCGACGGCATGCGGCTGACTGGCGAGATCGATGATGAAGATGAGTAGCGGCAATCCGGGTTTTCTTTTGCGTCCGTCCGGGGCATGGTCTGGCGCAATGAGCAAAGATTCTTCCGATCTGTTCGGTGCGCTTTTCGAGGCGGCGCCTGCAAAGCCTGTGATGAGCCGTACTGTGCCCGTTCTCGTGCCGATGCCGGCGCCGCGGGCCTATTCCTATGCGGTGCCCGAGGGCATGGCGGTCGAGCCTGGTTCTGTCGTGCAGGTGCCTCTCGGGCCGCGGCAGGTGATCGGCGTGGTCTGGGATGGCGAGGATGATGGTGGTGTCGATCCGAAAAAGCTTCGGCCGATCAGCCATGTGTTCGATTGCCCGCCGCTCGGCAAGCATATGCGCGATTTCATCGATTGGGTTGCCGCCTATACGCTGTCGCCGCCGGGGTTGGTGGCGCGCATGGCGCTGAGAGCGCCGGCCGCCTTCGATCCCGAACCGATGGTCGAGGGACTGCGATTCATCGGCGGGCAGCCGGAACGGATGACGCCGGCGCGCGCCAAGGTGATGGAGATTGCCGCCGATGGGCTTTCGTGGACGCGGCTCGGCTTGGCGCATGCGGCCGGTGTCTCCACCAGCGTCGTCGACGGGCTGATTGCGCAGGGCATTTTCGAGACCATCTTCCTGCCGCCGCCACCCGTCGTCGCCAAGCCCGATCCGGAATTCACCGCATCGCGGCTGCAGGGGCCGCAGAAGGATGCTGCCGATGAGATCCTGGCCGATGTGCGCAAGGGCGAGTTCGCGGTTTCCCTGATCGACGGCGTCACCGGTTCCGGCAAGACGGAGGTCTATTTCGAGGCCATCGCCGAAACGCTGAGGCGCGGCAAGCAGGTGCTGATCTTGCTGCCGGAAATCGCGTTGACGGCAAGTTTTCTGGAGCGCTTTCAGGATCGCTTCGGCGCCAAGCCGGCAGAATGGCATTCCGATCTTGCGCCGCGCATGCGCGAGAAGGTCTGGCGACAGGCCGTTACCGGCGAAGTCAGGGTCGTGGCCGGGGCGCGTTCAGCGCTGTTCCTGCCTTTCGAGGATCTCGGGCTGATCGTCGTCGATGAAGAGCATGATCCTGCCTACAAGCAGGAGGATCGCGTCTATTATAATGCACGGGATATGGCTGTGGTGCGCGGCCGCATCGGCGATTTCCCGGTCGTGCTGGTGTCGGCGACGCCTTCGGTCGAGAGCCAGGTCAATGGCCAGAGCGGGCGCTACACGACGATCCACCTGCCGACGCGCTTTGGCGATGCGGCTCTTCCCGACCTGCATCTGATCGACATGCGCCGGCATGCGCCGGAACGCGGCGGTTTTCTTTCGCCCGTGATGATCCGCGCGATCGGCAAGACGATTGCCAAGGGCGAGCAGGCGCTGTTGTTCCTGAACAGGCGCGGCTATGCGCCGTTGACGCTCTGCCGCGTCTGCGGCCATCGCTTCCAGTGTCCGCAATGTTCGAGCTGGCTGGTGGAGCATCGCTTCCGCAATCAGATCCAGTGCCATCAATGCGGCTATGCCGAGCGCACGCCGGAGGCCTGCCCCGAATGCGGCACGCTCGACCATCTCGTTGCCTGCGGCCCGGGCGTCGAGCGCATTGCCGAAGAGGTGGAGCGGCATTTCCCCGAGGCGCGGACGATCGTGCTCTCTTCCGACATCATGGGCGGCGTCAAGCGACTGCGGCTGGAGCTCGACGCCATCGCCAAGGGCGAGGCCGATATCGTCATCGGCACGCAGCTCGTCGCCAAGGGGCACAATTTTCCGCTGATGACGCTGGTCGGCATCGTCGATGCCGATCTCGGCCTGGCGAATGGCGATCCGCGCGCTGCCGAGCGGACGTTCCAGCTCCTGTCGCAGGTGACGGGACGCGCCGGGCGAACCGGTCTCAAGAGCCATGGTCTGCTGCAGACCTACCAGCCGCAGCATCCCGTCATGCAGGCGATCGTATCCGGCGATGCCACCGCCTTTTACGAGCGCGAGATTTCGGAGCGGGAGAGGGCCATCTTGCCACCCTTCGGCCGGCTTGCCTCGATCATCGTTTCGGCCGACAGCAGGCAGGATGCCGAGACCCATGCGCGCGGCATGCGCAATGCGGCGCCGCAGGTTTCGGGCATTTCGGTGTTGGGTCCTGCCGAAGCGCCGATCGCGCTGGTACGCGGCCGCCATCGCTTCCGGCTGCTGGTGCATGGCAGGCGCAATTCCGACATGCAGGGCTTTCTGCGCGCGATGCTGGCGCAATCACCGAAAGAGCGCGGCTCCGTGCAAGTGCAGCTCGATATTGATCCGCAAAGCTTCTTATGAAGTTACCAATTCGGTTCGATTTTATCGTCTGGCGACTTCGACGCTGTGTGTTCCAACTCATGGGACAGCTTTCGCAGGCCCTTCGGGATAGCGCCGAGTACGGGGTCGTCAAATCGAAGGTGCGGCAGATAACGGCCTATCATGTTTGCGACCGCATGAGCCTGCGCTTCATCGCGGAGTTTCTTCAAGGGGTCGCGATCTTCCCGGCGTGAAAGCCAAAGCTTGTGCAAGGCAAAACTTCTAGGATCGGGGCAGGTATATTGTACGGGGTAGCCGCGTTCATCAAGGACAATAGCTGCCACCTTAGGGCTATTAACTAACCATTGCAGGCCCTCTATCTCGACGGCGGCCAGATCATCCTCATTCTGACCAATACTGGCGGGCCTTGAATTGCTGATGGGATGCGATGGCATGGGGCCGATCAAGTCGACAAGATATCCATCCTTATTTGCGGCGCGGAAACTCCGCTTACCAAGTGAATGAAACGATTTGTCGGCAGTGCGTAAGATACCCATCAAGCCTTCTGCGCCGATATTCCTTCGCAAAAGATTGAGGCTGGCGCGCACATCGAAAAGCAGATCGATGTCGCCGGTTGCGAGAAGGCCACTGTCGATCCTGATGCCGCCAAGTCTCTCATAGAGAAAAAGCGCATTGGTGCCGACAATATCCAGAGCGCTACCGATAAGATTGGCCCTATTGAGCGCCCGCAGAATACGCGCGGTTGTTAATGGCATTCTGCCAAGTCGCATAGCCCGATTGATGGCCGCCATTTCGTCGAGCTTGGTTGATAATGCGGCCAGGCGCTGTCGACGTTCGTTTCTGCCCTCATGAAATTGGTGGTAAGTTTGCTCAGTGTCGAAAGAGCGCGGGCCAAGTGATTTCCATGCAGTCTTTGCCTTGCGATAAAGGTAGTCGCGTCCGGAAACCGTTTTCCATGCCATGGCGCCTGCAAATCGATGAGACAGCTCGGCATTTACGGCGAGCCAGGTTTCGAATACCTGCTCCGTATCGATGGTCTGCCTTATTTGATCGCTCTTTAATTCACTGAAATGAAACAATTTATCCCTTTCAGAAAATTTTTCTCTTGAAAAGGGATAAGCTCATTTCCAGCAAAGAAATTGGCAACGATGCCGGATTATCCCTTTTCAGCAAAAAATAATCTAAAATAGGGATAATGTAAATATTTTCATATAATTGCGATATTTATACATGTTCATCCCGCGCATTTCGTGCCGTATTCCCTCTCGCCGCGCTTCATGTCATATGTCGATTTCTCCTTGTGATTGATTTGATTTGACTGACTTGAGGAAAACCGATGGAGCTTTATTTTCCGACAGAATTCGGCGAGCGGCTTGCCTATTGTTCGGCTGCCGTCACGGCACTGATCGGCCTTTTCCTGATGTTCGCACCAGGCTACACCTACCGCTTCCTCAAGCTGCAGGTGAAGGAGGGCCGGTCGGAGGCCTATGCGGAAGCGCGCTCGGCCGGTGGCTTCATGGTCGGTTTCGGGCTGGTGGCGATCCTCCTGGCGCAGCCGATGATCTATCTCGCGCTCGGCGCCTCCTTCGGTGTCGCGGCGTTCGGTCGCATCCTGTCGCTCATGTCCGATCGGGGCAGTGTATTTTTGAGCCTTCTCCTTCTGGTTGTGCAGGCGATTCTTGCGGCGCTACCTTTTCTCTATGGTCTTGGCTATATTTGAGCCGAAAACGGCTCCGGCGCGGCCATTTTTGCCTGTGCTATCCCCATGCTTTTTAAATTTTGCCATCATAAATTCGCCCGAATGGCGTATTCGTCGAATACGCGTGTTGCGAGTCTCAATATCCTATGTTAGACGAACCCCGAATTTCGGATGAGGCAGGAGCGCGCTCCTGCTGATTTCTGGGGGAAATCAAAACGAATTCAAGGGCATATCGCTTCCGTCACCCGGAAGTTTGGTTCTTGGGTTGAAATCAGGGAATTTTGTGCCCGTGGCAGACACATCCCAGCATGTTTCTGGCGTTGCAGAACGATATGCCTCGTCGCTGTTCGAATTGGCTCTTGAAGAGGGTGCCGTGCCGGCAGTGGCAGCCGATCTCGATCGGTTCCAAGCCATGCTCGACGAAAGCGATGATCTGAAGCGCTTCGTCCTCAGCCCGGTTTTTTCGGCTGAAGAGCAGGTCGGCGCGATCGAAGCGCTGGCAAAGAAGGCCGGCTTTGGCGCCTATGTCACCAATTTTCTGAAGCTTGTGGCCAGCAACCGGCGCCTTTTTGCGCTGCCGGGCATGATCAAGGCTTTCCGCATCATCGCCGCCCAGCATCGCGGCGAGATTTCCGCCGAGGTTACCTCGGCCCATGCGCTCACTCCTGCGCAGGAAGATGAATTGAAGGCGGCGCTGAAGGGCGTCACCGGCAAGGACGTGACGATTGCCGTCACCGTCGATCCGTCGATCCTTGGTGGTCTGATCGTCAAGGTCGGTTCGCGTCAGATCGATACGTCCCTTCGCACCAAACTCTCCACCCTTAAGCTTGCATTGAAAGAGGTCGGCTGATGGATATCCGCGCCGCGGAAATTTCCGCAATTCTGAAAGATCAGATCAAAAACTTCGGCAAGGAAGCTGAAGTCTCCGAAGTCGGCCAGGTTCTCTCCGTCGGTGACGGTATCGCCCGCGTCTACGGTCTGGACAATGTTCAGGCCGGCGAAATGGTCGAATTCCCCGGCGGCATCCGCGGCATGGCGCTGAACCTCGAAGCCGACAACGTCGGTGTCGTTATCTTCGGCTCCGACCGTGACATCAAGGAAGGCGACACCGTCAAGCGCACCGGCGCGATCGTTGACGTTCCGGTCGGTCCGGAACTTCTCGGCCGCGTTGTCGACGCGCTCGGCAACCCGATCGACGGCAAAGGCCCGATCAATGCGACCCGCCGTTCGCGCGTCGACGTCAAGGCTCCGGGTATCATTCCGCGCAAGTCGGTTCATGAGCCCATGTCGACCGGCCTCAAGGCCATCGACGCTCTGATCCCGGTTGGCCGCGGCCAGCGCGAGCTTGTTATCGGCGACCGCCAGACCGGCAAGACTGCGATCATCCTCGACACGATCCTGAACCAGAAGTCCATCCAGGATAACGGTCCGGACAGCGAAAAGCTCTTCTGCGTTTACGTCGCCGTCGGCCAGAAGCGCTCCACCGTCGCCCAGTTCGTCAAGGTGCTCGAAGAGCGCGGCGCCCTGAAGTACTCGATCATCGTTGCGGCGACCGCTTCCGATCCGGCTCCGATGCAGTTCCTGGCTCCGTTTGCCGGCTGCGCCATGGGTGAATACTTCCGTGACAATGCCCAGCATGCCCTGATCGGCTATGACGACCTCTCCAAGCAGGCCGTTGCTTACCGTCAGATGTCGCTGCTGCTGCGCCGCCCGCCGGGCCGCGAAGCTTATCCGGGCGACGTTTTCTATCTGCACTCGCGCCTCCTCGAGCGCGCAGCAAAGATGAACGACGAGAAGGGCGCTGGTTCGCTTACCGCTCTGCCGGTCATCGAAACGCAGGGCAACGACGTTTCGGCCTTCATTCCGACCAACGTGATCTCGATCACCGACGGCCAGATCTTCCTCGAAACCGACCTGTTCTATCAGGGCATCCGTCCGGCCGTTAACGTCGGTCTCTCGGTTTCGCGCGTCGGTTCGTCGGCTCAGATCAAGGCGATGAAGCAGGTTGCAGGCTCGATCAAGGGTGAACTCGCCCAGTATCGCGAAATGGCCGCCTTCGCCCAGTTCGGTTCCGACCTCGATGCCGCAACGCAGCGCCTGCTGAACCGCGGTGCTCGCCTGACCGAACTCCTGAAGCAGCCGCAGTTCTCGCCGCTGAAGACGGAAGAGCAGGTTGCGGTGATCTTCGCCGGCGTCAACGGCTATCTCGATAAGCTGCCTGTTGCTCAGGTCGGCAAGTTCGAACAGGGCCTGCTGTCGTACCTCCGCTCGGAAGGCAAGGACATCCTCGATACCATCCGTAACGAAAAGGCCATCAGCGACGCGACGAAGGGTAAGCTCACTGCTGCTCTCGACAGCTTCGCCAAGTCTTTCGCGTAATCGGGCCCAAGCTCTAGGACGGACCAAGGATGCCTTCACTCAAGGATCTGAAAAACCGGATCGCCTCCGTCAAGGCGACGCAGAAGATCACCAAGGCGATGAAAATGGTCGCCGCGGCGAAGCTTCGGCGTGCGCAGGAGGCGGCCGAGGCCGCCCGGCCTTATTCGCAGCGCATGGCCGCTGTTCTGGCCAACATCTCGGCTGCCGTCAGCGATGCTGACGGCGCGCCGCTGCTGATGACCGGAACCGGCAAGAGCGATGTGCATCTGCTCGTCGTCTGCACGGCCGAGCGCGGTCTGTGCGGCGGTTTCAATTCGCAGATTTCGCGTTTTGCCCGTGACCATGCCCGCAAGCTTCTGGCGGAAGGCAAGACGGTAAAGATCTTCACCGTCGGCAAGAAGGGTTATGACGTCCTTCGCCGCGAATACGCATCGCTGATCGTCGAGCGCAAGGAATTGCGCGACGTCAAGCGCATCGGTTTCGACAATGCCGACGCCATCGGCAAGCGCATCATCGAGATGTTCGAAGCCGGCGAATTCGATGTCTGCACGCTGTTCTATTCCGAATTCAAGTCGGTGATCAGCCAGATCCCGACGGCACAGCAGCTCATTCCGGCTTCGGCTCCCGCCGTCGTCGAAGAAGATGCAGCCCACAAGGGCGCCGTCTACGAATACGAGCCGGATGCGGCTTCGATCCTCGCGGACCTGATCCCGCGCAACATCTCCGTCCAGATCTTCCGCGCGTTGCTCGAAAACGTCGCCGGCGAGATGGGCGCCAAGATGAGCGCGATGGACAATGCGACGCGCAACGCTGGTGAGATGATCAACAAGCTGACGCTGAACTATAACCGTCAGCGCCAGGCACAGATCACCAAGGAATTGATTGAAATCATTTCGGGCGCGGAAGCGCTCTGAGGTTAGGGAAAAGAGGGTAAGAATATGGCTGACGCAGCTACCCCCGCAGGTTCTGTCGGTAAGGTTACTCAGGTTATCGGCGCCGTTGTGGACGTTGCTTTCGACGGCGAGCTCCCGGCGATCCTGAACGCGCTTGAAACCGACAATAACGGCAATCGTCTGGTTCTCGAAGTCGCACAGCACCTCGGCGAAAATTCCGTCCGCACCATTGCCATGGACTCGACCGAAGGTCTGGTTCGCGGTCAGCCGGTCAAGGACACGGGCGCACCAATTTCGGTTCCGGTCGGACACGAGACGCTGGGCCGTATCATGAACGTCATCGGCGAGCCGGTCGACGAAGCAGGTCCGCTGAACACCTCCAAGAAGCGCGCCATCCACCAGGATGCTCCGTCCTACGTTGAGCAGTCCACGGAAGCGCAGATCCTCGTCACCGGCATCAAGGTCGTCGACCTGCTCGCCCCTTATGCAAAGGGCGGCAAGATCGGCCTGTTCGGCGGCGCCGGCGTTGGCAAGACCGTTCTCATCATGGAACTGATCAACAACGTCGCCAAGGCGCACGGTGGTTACTCGGTGTTTGCAGGCGTGGGTGAGCGTACCCGCGAAGGCAACGACCTTTACCACGAAATGATCGAATCGGGCGTCAACAAGCACGGTGGCGGCGAAGGCTCCAAGGCCGCGCTCGTTTACGGCCAGATGAACGAACCGCCGGGCGCCCGCGCTCGCGTCGCTCTGACCGGTCTGACTGTTGCTGAAAACTTCCGCGATGAAGGTCAGGACGTTCTGTTCTTCGTCGACAACATCTTCCGCTTCACCCAGGCAGGTTCGGAAGTGTCGGCTCTGCTCGGCCGTATTCCTTCGGCCGTGGGCTATCAGCCGACGCTCGCAACCGACATGGGCCAGATGCAGGAACGCATCACGACGACGACGACGGGCTCGATCACCTCGGTTCAGGCCATTTACGTTCCGGCCGACGACTTGACCGACCCGGCACCGGCAACCTCGTTCGCCCACCTGGACGCAACGACCGTTCTGTCGCGCTCGATCGCTGAAAAGGGCATCTACCCGGCCGTCGACCCGCTCGACTCCACCTCGCGCATGCTCGACCCGATGGTCGTCGGCGAAGAGCACTACGAGGTTGCCCGTAAGGTTCAGTCGACGCTGCAGCGCTACAAGGCCCTGCAGGACATCATCGCCATCCTGGGCATGGACGAGCTGTCCGAAGACGACAAGCTGGCTGTTGCCCGCGCCCGCAAGATCGAGCGCTTCCTGTCGCAGCCGTTCTTCGTCGCCGAAGTCTTCACCGGTTCGCCGGGCAAGCTCGTCGCTCTCGAAGACACGATCAAGGGCTTCAAGGGCCTGGTCAATGGCGAATACGACCACCTGCCGGAAGCTGCCTTCTACATGGTCGGCTCGATCGACGAAGCGATCGAAAAGGCCAAGAAGCTGGCCGCCTAATCAGGCCAATCCATCGGCGCGCGGCATTGTCCGCGCGCCCTTGCCTTGCGAATAAGACAATCGAGAAGTGACGGGCCATGGCTGACAATTTCAATTTCGAACTGGTTTCTCCGGAGCGTCTGCTGCTGTCGGAACAGGTCATCGATGTCGTCATCCCCGCCAGCGAAGGCGAGATGACCGTCATGGCGAACCATGCGCCGACCATGACCACGATCAAGCCTGGTGTCGTCAAGGTGCATTCGGCTTCGGGCAAGAAGCAGGACTACGTGGTTTTCGGCGGCTTCGCCGACATTCTGCCGACCGGCTGCACGCTGCTCGCCGAATCCGCCGTTCCGGTCGAAGACATGAGCCGCGACGAGCTGGACCGCCGCATCAATGCCGCCAAGGCCGAGCTTGAAGATGCCGAGCATCATGAGCACAAGTCGCGCCTGGAGCACTTCATCATGGAACTCTCGCATCTGCGCGGCTCGATCCCGCAGGATTGATGTGGTCCGAACATCGATGAGTGAGATGAAAGCGGTCCCTGTGGGCCGCTTTTTTGTTGGAAGGCCCAGAGGCCACCTCGTGGTTCGAGGCAACACCGTTTTCGCTCCGCTTAACGGCGCTGCACCTCACCATGAGGTGGAGCAAGCACGCAGTGAGCCACGCCAGAGCCCCGTGGAGAGCCACGCAAGATCAGTCCTCATGGTGAGGTGCGAAAGCCCCCATGAGCTTGTCGAATGGGGCTGCAGCCTCGAACCAAGAGAACGGATGGTGAGCGACCGCATCTGTCATCTCTCGACGCGAAGGCATTGAGGCGATTCCCCCGAAGCCGCATCAGACCTACTGCCCTTCCAGCAGGAACCGGTGCAGCTGCGCCGCCTCGGGAGACAACGAACGGAAGCGCGGTGCGCCGAGATAATACCCAAAGCCGCTCTCGACACGGTCGTTGCCGACGGTGACGAGGGTGCCTGCTTGTAGATATTCCTCTATGAGACCGAGGCTGCCGAGCGCGATACCTTCGCCCCTAAGTGCTGCTTCCACCGCCATGATGTAGGTCGAGAAGGACAGGCGCGGTCGCGGCAGCTTGCCCTTCAAGGGGTCACCGACGCGGCCGAACCATTGACGGAAACTGATCCAATGGGCATTGGCGCGTTCGTAGTCGATGAGATCGAGCCCGGCAATGTCGACCGCCGTCAGTGCCTGCGGGTCGAGACCGCGGGCCGCCAGGTAATCCGGCGAGGCGACCGGCACCAGCACTTCCTTCAAGAGCGGCGTCAGGCTCCAGCGCGGGTGCTCGCCGGTGGAATAGATGATGATGAGATCGTTGTTCTCCGAGGCGAGTTCGGAGTGCACATCCGTCGTCAGCAGGCGGACTGAGATGCCGGGGCTCTCCTTGCCGAAATCCCGCAGCCGCTGCCCGAGCCAGAGATGGGAGATCGAGCCGCTCGCCGCAATCGAGATGATTTCGCCTGTTCCTGTGCGAAAGGGCTCCAGGCTTTCTTCCAGATATTCCAGCGTGGCGCGGACGCGCTGGAATAGCCGCTCGCCGTCCGGTGTCAGCGCCAGATTTCGGCCGCGCCGAGTAAAGAGCGTCGCGCCGAGATGATCTTCCAGCCCCTTGATGCGGCGGCTGACGGCGGCTTGGGTGATGTTGAGCTCGCGGCCGGCGCGGGAGAAATTCATGGCGCGCGCTGCCGCGTCGAACACGCGGAAGGCCTCAAGCGGGATTTTTTCTAGCATCGGGTCTCCATAACTTCAGATCATCAATATTCCCGATAATTGCCCGGATTTGAAGATCTGAAATTGTGATGCAGGATTATGACATCAAATCAGCCGCTTCTCCAAGGTGATCCTGCGTGTCCTTTTCCATTTCCGCCATCCCAGACATTCATTTCGGCGAGGGTGCGCTCTCTGGCCTTCCCGCTGCGGTCAAATCCTTCGATGGCGTCAGCACCGTTCTCCTGGTGATCGATGCCTTCTTGGCGCAGTCGGGCCTTGCTGCCAAGGTCAGCGCCGAGCTTGCCGAAGTGGGCGTGAGAACGCAGGTCTTCTCCGATTTTGCCGGTGAGCCGAAGCTTACGCATCTGCATGCGGCGATCGCAGCGGGGCACGGGGCCAACATGGTGATCGGCATCGGCGGCGGCTCGGCGCTCGATATCGGCAAGATCGTTGCCTGCTGCATCGCCTCCGGCGAGGATCCCATGCACTACGCGCTGGCCGCCAATCCGCTGCCGAAAAATCCGCTGAAGAAGATCATGATCCCGACCACTGCGGGGACAGGTTCGGAGACATCGGCTACGAATATCTTTGCCGGGCCTGAGGGCAAGAAGCTCTGGATCTGGGGTCCGGAGACGAAGGCCGATCTCGTCATCCTCGATCCCACGCTGACGAAGACCTTGCCCGCCAGCCTGACGGCATGGTGCGGCCTCGATGCCTTCATCCATGCTTTCGAAGCAGCCACGAACCGCAACACGCATCGCGGCGCGCAATTCTACGCGCATCAGGCGCTGCGGCTGCTGGCCGGTGCGCTGGAGACGGCCGTCAAGCAGCCCGACGATATGGCAGCTCGCGGCGACGTGCTGCTTGGCTCCTGCTTTGGCGGCATTGCCATCGACAATTGCGGCACGGCGATCGCCCACAATATCAGCCATGCGCTGGCGGGCCTCGGCCCTGTCCATCACGGGCTTGCGACGGCGCTCGGCTTCGAAGTGACGCTGCCATGGCTCGTCGAAGCGGATACCGCAGATCTGAACGCCGCAGCCAAGGCTTGCGGCCTCGATAGCGCCGCCGAACTTCCAGCTTTCGTCTCGGAGTGGATGGACCGCTGCGGCATCGTGCGTGCGCTGCCGGCTGCGTTCAAGCCGTTCGACGAAACCGATCTCGCCCGCGAGATGCGCGCAACCGAAAACCAGCCCATGCGGCGCTCGACGATCCGTGATGTGACGGATGCCGATATCGACCGGTTTGCCGCCGCCGTCATGGCGCTGCCGAAAGGAATTTGAGATGACCAAGAATTATACGCGCGACTATTGGGAGAGCGTTCTGTCCGGCCTCAAGCCAGAAGGTCGTCATTTCATCAACGGCGCCCATCGAGCCGCCGCTTCGGGCGAAACCTTCATTCGCATCCGGCCGATGGACGGCAAGCCCGGCGCTGAGCTTGCGCGCGGCAATGCCGCCGATATCGACGCCGCTGTCGCCTCCGCCCGCGCCGCCTTCGAAAGCGGTATCTGGCGCAAGAAGGAGCCGCTGGAGAAGAAGAAGATCATGCTGAAATGGGCGGAGCTCATTTGCGCCCATGGTGATGAACTCGCCATGCTCGAGACGATCGATGTCGGCAAACCGGTCATGGCGTCGCTTGGTGTCGATGTGCGCCTTTGCGCCGACGGCATCCAGTTCTATGGCGAAATGA
Organism: Rhizobium sp. AG207R; assembly: GCF_027109195.1. Classification (NCBI taxonomy): domain Bacteria; kingdom Pseudomonadati; phylum Pseudomonadota; class Alphaproteobacteria; order Hyphomicrobiales; family Rhizobiaceae; genus Rhizobium; species Rhizobium sp. AG207R. Next base: position 124,708 of record NZ_JAEPVT010000003.1, on the reverse strand, counting down.
TCGACAAGATGTATGACGAGATCGCGCCGACCGGCCCGAATGCGCGAGCTTTGGTGCGCAAGGTGCCGCTTGGCGTCGTCGGGGCGATCACGCCCTGGAACTATCCGATGATCATCGATGCCTGGAAGCTGGGGCCGGCGATTGCGGCTGGCAATTCCGTCGTGCTGAAGCCGGCCGAACAGTCCTCGCTTTCGGCGATTAGGCTTGCCGAACTCGCGATCGAAGCCGGCCTGCCGGCTGGCGTCTTCAATGTGGTCACGGGCTATGGCGAAGAGACCGGCAAGCCACTGGCGCTGCACATGGATGTCGACATGATCGCCTTTACCGGCTCCACCGAAGTCGGCAAGCTGATCATGGGTTATGCGGCGCAATCGAACGTCAAACGCGTGGCGCTGGAGCTTGGCGGCAAGTCGCCGCTGGTCGTCTTCGAAGATGCCGATCTCGATGCGGCTGCCGTCGCCGCTGCCTGGGGCTGCTTCTACAATTCCGGCGAGACTTGCCATGCCTCGACGCGCCTGATCGTGCAGCGTTCAGTGCAGGACAGACTGATCGAGAAGATTGAAGCGGTCACCCGCTCCGATATCGCCCTCAAGCATCCGCTCGATCCTTCGGCACAGATTGGTGCGCTGATTGAGGAAGAGCATATGAACAAGGTGCTGGCGATGATCGCGGCCGGCGAGAAGGAGGGGGCGCGGCGTGCCTTCGGCGCCGAGCGTGTCCTGAGCGAGACCGGCGGTTATTATGTCTCGCCGGGCGTCTTCGTCGACATGACCAACGACATGAGCCTGGCGCGGCAGGAAATCTTCGGCCCCGTGCTCGCCGCCATCCCCTTCGATACTGAGGAGGAGGCACTGAAGATCGCCAACGACACGATCTATGGGCTTGCCGGCGCCGTCTTCACCAGGGACATGGATCGCGCTCATCGCTTCTCCGAGGCTATCCACGCGGGTACAGTGTGGATCAACACCTATGACATGTCGAATTTCGCGACGCCGTTCGGCGGCTTCAAGCAGTCTGGTTTCGGCCGGGACCGCTCGGTGCACGCGATCGACAAATATTGCGATTACAAGACGATCTGGCAGCAGTTCGGCTGAGGTTTGTAGGGAGGCACGACCATGAGCAAGATCGTTTCCATCGAGACCACCCATCACCGCCTGCCGCTCGATCCGGCGTTCAAGGCGAGCTGGGATGGCCGTCCGCGCCGGCATTTCGATGCGACCATTGTGCGCGTCAGGGATGATGAGGGTCGCGAAGGCATCGGCTCCGGCGACCTGATGAAGGGTTTCGAGGGGCATGAGGATCTGTTCATCGGGCAGGATCCCCGGCATGTCGAACGGCATTATGAAGTCCTGTCGCACATCAATTTCCATTATGGCCGCTGCTGGCCAATGGATCTGGCGCTATGGGACCTCTCCGGCAAGATCACCGGCGAGCCTGTCTGGCGGTTGCTCGGTGGCCGCGCCAGCCGCGTGCGGCTCTATGCCTCCTCCGGCGTGTTGCGCGAGCCGTCTGCCATGGCCGATCAAGCCGAGCGCTATATCGACGAGGGCTTTCCGGCCATGAAGGTGCGCTTCTCCTCATCCTCGGGCGGCCGCGGCGGTTGGCGCGAGGATGTCAAGGCGTTGGAAGCGATCCGCGCCCGCGTCGGCGATCGGCTTGAGCTGATGGTCGACTGCAATCAGGGTTGGCGCATGCCCTGGGATACGACCCTGCCATGGACCTTCAAGGACGCACTCGCTGTTGCGAGGGAACTGGAGCGGCTCGGCGTCTACTGGATGGAAGAGCCGCTTCACCGCTCCGACCGCAAGGGCATGAAGGAATTGAAGCAGGCAACTTCGGTGCGCATCGTCGGCGGCGAGATGACGCGCGAGCTCTACGAGTTCCGCGATATCATCGAGGAGCGTGCCTTCGATGTCATCCAGCCCGATGTTGCGCTCGTTGGTGGCATCACCGGTTGCCGGCGGCTCGCCTATCAGGCGCGCGAGGCGGGCGTGCAGTTCACGCCGCATTCCTGGACGAACGGCATCGGGGTGCTCGCCAATGCACATCTGACCGCCGGCGTCGCCGATGCCGCCTGGCTCGAATATCCCTATGATAATCCGGAATGGAGTGAAGCGCGCCGTGATTATCCGATGGCCTCGCCGCTCAAGCATGAGGCCGGCTGGCTGGATCTCGGCGCCGCACCAGGCCTCGGCATCGTTCTGGATGAGGAGCGGCTGAAGGCGACGCGTGTTTGAAGTATGTCGCACACGCGGAATAATCCCGACTAATGATCGGCTGGTCGGATGCAGACCGAAGTGAACGATCACGAAGTCTAAGTCGAAGAAAGAAGAGGGCGGTCGATGTGGACCGCCCTTTATTCTATTGCTTCTAAACCGCTGTGGGAAAATCCGGAGGAAGATGCTCCGCCGGAGGAATATCCGGGTAGAGCCGCCCTGACATCACATCCGCAATACGTCCGAAATTCAGGCCTTTATAGTAACCTGAAATCCAAGAGTAAGGAATCTGCTTGATGCGAGCCAATTTGATGATCGGAACAATATCGGGAGTGACCTTACGGTCGTGCATATGGTGTGTCCACTTCTTCAAAAAAACCCTTGAAGCAGGGACCTAGAAATGCGAATCTACCGCTGCAACGCTGTTAGATAGGCACGTCCGGTATCCCGCCCAGCGGGTAGGGCTTGTCCGCTGACGCCACGGGCCACTTTGCAATCGGCTGCAATCCGAATTGTATTGTGGCCCTTTTCGTTACTGCCAGACTGCGCGGCGCTCATTGCGCCGTCCGGCTATAGCTATAAGCATTTCACCTCCGATCCACCGCGACTCGGATGCGGTAATCGTATATCGCCATATTTATTTATTCGCGTCAAGAAATTATTCTTCCGCGATCTCAATCTCTTTCTTATTCCTTGAAAAGAGTATAATATTGCCTGCGTAGGTATATCGCATACTCAAAGGAAAACCGAATGGTCGCCCGATCAAGAAGCCCCAGTTATCCCAGCACCTCAATTGAATATGCCCTTGAACTCGTTAGGAAAATACATCAAGTCGAGCGCACGAATCCGATCGACCGAGAGGTTGCCGCTAAGGCGATGGGATATACGGGAATTTCTGGTAGATCGGCAACCGTACTCTCTGATTTAAGCCAGTATGGGCTTCTTGATAAAGCCGGTAAGAGCGAAGTTCGGGTGACGCCGTTGGCCGTCGATCTTTTATATCCGGATGATCGGCAGTCTTATCAAGATGCACTAAAGCAGGCGGTAAACAAGCCGGAGCTTTTTCAAAGAATTATGGACCGTTTCACCGATGGTCGTCCGTCAGCAAATGCATTGCAATCATTTCTGATTAAGCAGGACTTTACCCATGCCGCCATCCCTGCGGCAGTTCGTGCCTTTCAAGAAACTTTCTCCTACTTGGAGAATAAGATTGAAAGCGATAGTAATTCACTTCGGCAGCCAACTGTGGAAGAATCTGTTGTAAATCAGAGAGTTGAAGAGAGTTCGAAAGTGCAAGACCTAACGCCATCGGAGACGTCGCGAGCGGCGGAGAAACCAATTCTCGGAAATTCGAGAGAAATGCCCTTAGTCACAGGTGCCGATATTAGCTTTTCTCAAAAGAAAATTTGGCTTGGGGGTGTTATCACAAACCAAGTCGAAGCGGATGAGCTGATAGCTACGATTAATGCGCTTAAGCCCATGCTACAAAAGGAGCCACTTGTGGACCGCAAAGAAGGAGAGTCAGGTAGCATTTTTGATTGAGCATCTTGGCGGTTTGTGTCGCCCATATGTGCGTTGTAGATCGGATTTGGAAGTTAAGCGAGGACTATCATTGTTTACTGATTGCCGTTTAAGCGGTGGCGGGTCGCATGACTTTGCCTTCCCGGGAGCGCGCCCACTGAATGACGGGGCGTTCGAGCAGCACATAGCTCAGCGTGCCGATGGCAAAGATGATGGCGGTTGCGATCAGGCTTGAGACTATCCAGCCGCCCAGCACATCGTCCGAGCCTGCGCCGAAAGACGAGGGGAAGAGCTGCGGCATCAAGGTCAGCACGATATCCTGCCAGATGTAGACGCCGAATGAGACGGTGGCGACATAAAGGCTTACGGGATTGTCGAGCAGCTTTGCCATTAGCAGCGATTGGGGAAGCGCGCAAAGCGCGATTGCGACCGCGAGGGGAAGCAGCGGGAATTGATAGGGAATGCCAAGCCAGGCATAGCCTTCCGCCGCACCGCCGATGGACTGCGGCAATTGCCACGCGCCCATGACGATCGCAAGTGCGCCGATGATATCGTAGATCGCCGCGCGGCGGGCTGAAAGAAGTGTCTGGATGCCGGCGGCCAGCGCGCCGATCGCGAATATCGCGAAAAAGCCGATGGGATTGTAACGCGGCATCCATTCCTTGGCGCCACCCTGGAAGCCATAACGCCATCCTTGCCCGGCAGTGTCCGTTGGAAGATAGGTAACGACAAGCCAATGGCCAATCAAGGATATGGCAATGATGCCGATCCAGAGCAGGCGGCTGACAAGAATGGAACGCGTTCTCAGTTTCGGATGAAACAACAGCAGGAAGCCGATCGGCATGAGAACATAGCAGGTCGTCTCGAAGGGGATCGACCATAGCGGCCCATCGCCTTGCACCGGAAAAAAGGTGCGCCAGTGCCATTGGCTCATCAGGAAGAAACCGGCGATGTAGCGGCCGACCAGTTCTGCATCGAGCGGAAAGCCATAGATGGTGAAACTAATCAGGAAGCCGACCGTCAGGGCAAACCAGAAACCCGGCAGGATGCGTGCGGCGCGGCGCATGGCGTAGATCTTCAGCGAAGGTAGGGGTTGAGCTCTATCCAGTGCCAGCCAGAAGGGGCGTGCAAGAAGGAAGCCGCTGAGGACGAAGAAGACCGAGACGCCGTGATTGCCGAAGCGCGCGATTATGAAGGTCATGTCCAGATCCGGTGGGACCTTGTAGAAATTCATGCGAAGCACGAGATGGTGAACAAGCACCATCAGACATGCGACAGCGCGCATGAAATCCGCTCCTCCTAGACGTCTTCCGTTCTCCATTCCGTATCCGCCGAAACTCCGTCTCCATTGGGTTAGGTCATCGCGGCGGTTTCGGCAAGGCAGATGCATGAAAGCACGACGCCCGAACCTGTGGTGCAAGGTCCGGGCGTCGACCGGTCTCCCGTACCTGCCAGAAACGAGAGACCGGATTCGGATGTTGGAAAAAGGATCAGGCGGCGACGGAGCGATAGGGGCGCGTTGCGCGCGCGGGCTTCAAGGCGTTGCTCCACCAGTTCAGCCGCGCGATTAGAAGCACCAGCGACTTCCGGGCATCGAGCGGGTTTTCCAGCGTGCCATCCTCGGCAAACCTGCCCCAGGGATTGGCGAAGCTAACCGTATCGCGCACGGTGACGGCATGCAGCTCGGCAAAAACGAGCCGCAATTGCTCGACGGCGCGCAGCCCGCCGGAAATTCCGCCATAGGAAACGAAGGCGACGGGCTTGCCGTGCCACGGCTCATAGACGAGATCGAGCAGGAATTTCAGCGAGGCCGTGAAGCTGTGATTGTATTCGGGCGTGACGACAATGAAGGCATCCGCCTCCGAAAGCCGCGCTGAAAGCGCGGCAACGCCGGGATGCTCGCGATCATGCTGGAAGGGCAGATCGAACTCGAGAGGGTCGATCAGATCGATGTCGATGAGGGGATAGTGTGCCAGTTCCCGAGCGACCCAGTTGACTACCCGGTCGCATAGCCGTCCCGGACGCGTGCTGCCATAAATGATCGCCAGCCGGGTTCTTTCTGTCATGTCTTACTCCTGCTTTACGCGGTTCGGAGCTGGCGTTATAAAACCTCAAGTAAAGTTGAGGTCAATAGCGTAAAATGGGAAAAATCGAACCTGGTCAATTTTCCAGGCAGCTGACCGTCGGCGAGGTGGCGGCGCGCAGCGGCGTGGCGGTCTCCGCGCTGCATTTCTACGAGGCGAAAGGGCTGATCGAGAGTCATCGCAGCCGCGGCAACCAGCGGCGTTATCCGCGCGAGGTGCTGCGCCGGGTCGCCGTCATCAAGGTGGCGCAACGCGTCGGCATTCCGCTTGCCGAGATCCAGGCGGCGCTGGAAGCCTTACCCCAGGGACGCACGCCGACCGCGGCCGACTGGAAGGCGCTCTCGGAAGTGTGGAAGGACGATCTCGACGCCAGGATCAAACGCCTGCAGGGACTGCGCGATCAGCTGGACGGCTGCATCGGTTGCGGCTGCCTCTCGCTCGACAGCTGCCCCTTGCGCAATCCCTGGGACCGACTTTCTGAGGAGGGGGCGGGACCGCGGCTGCTCGATCCCGGAGAGTGAATTGCACGCTCAGGCGTGGACGCGGCTTTCGGCCATGTAGCTTTCGAGAACGGCGGCTTCTTCCTTCGAAAGGTAGAGCCCTTTCTTGGAGCGGCGCCAGAGAATGTCGGCGGCACTACAGGCCCATTCCTGTTCGATCAGGTAGCGCACTTCCGCCTCGTAGAGATCGCTTCCGAAACAGCGGCCGAGATCGGCGACCGTCTTTGCGTTGCCAAGGATGATGGCGGCGCGTGTGCCGTAGCGGCGGATGAGGCGGCGGGCATGCGGATCGGCAAGGAAAGAATAGCGCGACTTGAGCTTGGAGACTTCGGCCTCATAGCCGCGAACCGGAAAGTCGCCGCCGGGCAGCGAACTGCCGGCAGTCCAGGGCGTACCCTTCAGGCCGATGGCCTCGCCGATCTTCTCCAGCGCATGTTCGCCGAGGCGGCGATAAGTGGTGAGCTTGCCGCCAAAGACATTGAGCAGCGGTGCCTGGCCTTCTTCGCCTTCGACCTTCAGCACGTAATCGCGCGTGGCTTCCTGCGCCTTCGATGCGCCGTCGTCATAGAGTGGGCGCACGGCCGAGTAAGTCCAGACGATATCCTCGGGCTTTACCGGCTCCTTGAAATATTCGCTGGCGGCATTGCAGAGATAGGTCGTCTCCTCTGCAGTGATCTTCACATCCTTCGGATCGTCCTTGTAGTCGCGATCCGTGGTGCCGATCAGCGTGAAGTCCTGCTCGTAGGGGATGGCGAAGATGATGCGGTTGTCCGGGTTCTGGAAGAAATAGGCGCGGGGATCATCGAACTTCTTGCGCACGACGATATGGCTGCCCTGGACGAGACGGACATTGTGCACCTGGTTCTTGCCGAAGGCACCGGCGAGCACCTGATCGACCCAAGGACCCGCCGCATTGACCAGCATGCTCGAACGAAACTGGCGCTTCTCGCCGCTAATCGTATTCTCCGTTTCGATCGCCCAGACCGCGCCTTCGCGGCGGGCGGAGATCACTTTCGTCCGTGGCATGATCGTTGCGCCGCGGTCCGCCGCATCGCGTGCGTTCAACACCACCATGCGGGCATCGTCGACCCAGCCGTCGGAATATTCGAACGCCTTGGTGAAAAGCGCCTTCAGCGGCTTGCCCGCCGGATCCTTCTTCATGTCCAGCGTCGCGGTCGGTGGCAGCAGCTTTCGTCCGCCGAGGTGATCGTAGAGGAAAAGGCCGAGGCGGATCAGCCAGGCCGGGCGGATGCCCCCCTTGTGATAGGGCAGGACGAAGCGCATCGGCCAGATGATGTGCGGCGCCATCGCCCAGAGCACTTCGCGCTCCATCAGCGATTCGCGCACGAGACGGAATTCGTAATGTTCGAGATAGCGCAACCCGCCATGGATGAGCTTCGTGGCGCCCGACGACGTGCCGGAGGCGAAGTCGTTCATCTCGGCGAGCGCGACCTTATAGCCGCGCCCAACGGCATCGCGGGCAATGCCGCAGCCATTGATGCCGCCGCCGATAACGAAAATATCGTAGACCTGCTCGCTCACCCGCCCCTCCGCAAAGGTCAGCCATCCCCTGAAGATGGAAAATCGAAACTAATCCATCTAAAGCGAAACAGATACGAATGTCAAACGAACGTTTCTTGACGGAAAGCGCGCCGATCAAGCTGGTCTGCGAGAGGTTTCAACAAGATGCACGTCATGTTCCGCGGCGATGGAGCGCACGGATTCGATGCTGCATTCGTCCGTTACGAAGGTATGAACCTGCGATAGATGGCCGATGCGAACCGGAGCGGTTCGTTCGAACTTGGTGCTGTCGGCGACGAGAATGACGTGCCGCGCATTGGCGATGATGGCCTGCGCGACTTTCACTTCGCGAAAGTCGAAATCCAGAAGCGCGCCGTCGGGATCGATCGCCGAGGCACCGATGACAGCGTAATCCACCTTGAACTGCTTGATGAAATCGACGGCCGCCTCGCCGACGATGCCGCCATCCGAGCCGCGCACGACACCGCCGGAAATGACGACTTCGATAGAGGGGAAAATACGCAACTTATTGGCAACGTTGATATTATTGGTAATAACCATCAGTTCGTGATGGCCAAGGAGTGCCTCGCCGACAGCTTCCGTCGTCGTGCCGATATTAATGAAAAGCGAGCTGTTGTTGGGGATCAGGCTTGCTGCGGCGCGGCCGATCGCCTGTTTTTCGGGTGCGGCGATGGAACGTCTTGCCTCATATTTTACGTTCTCGGTTCCGCCGGGGAAGATCGCGCCGCCATGCACGCGCGATAGCACGCGGCCGTCGCAGAGGTCGTTCAGGTCCTTGCGAATGGTTTGCGGCGTGACCGAGAAGCGCAGCGCCAGCTCTTCCACCAGTACTCGCCCTTCTGCCTTGGCGATTTCGAGGATCTCGGTCTGACGTCCGGATAGGAACATGGTTTTCGCTCCCTTTCTTTCGTTTTTTCGTCATCATATGATAAAGTGAAAATTCCGCAATTACCGGCGCGCGAATAGTGCGGTTGGGGAGGTCATCGTGTTTCATCCGAAGCTATTCGAAAATCGCAACGTCGTGGTCACCGGCGCCGGTCGTGGCATCGGGCTGGAGGTCGCGCGCCAGTTTCTCGATTGCGGCGCCCATGTCCTTGTTCATGTTGGCCGCGATGGCAGTCGCGATTTGCCTGATTTTCTGATGGAAGCGGAAGCCGAGCGCCGCGCCTTTCTCATTGCCGGCGATTTCGCCGCCCGCAATGGTACGCGCGATTTCGTTAGCGCTGCCGGCGAGCGTTTCGACCGCATCGACGTGCTTGTCAACAATGCCGGCACCATGGTCGGGCGATTCCCAGCCGGCGAGCTTACGGACGAACAATACGAGCAGATCGTTCATCTCAATCAGACTTCCGTGATGGAGGTGACGAGAGGACTGTTGCCGCTGCTGCGGGCAGCCGGGCAGGCGGCGATCGTCAATACGGTTTCGATTTCGGCGTTGACCGGCGGCAGCCCGGGATCGGCGATCTATTCCGCCTCGAAAGCCTTTGTCGCAACCTACTCGAAAGCACTGGCGCGCGAACTGGCACCGGATGGCATCCGGGTCAATTGCGTCTCTCCCGGCACGATATCAACCGATTTTCATGAGCGCTATTCCTCGAGAGAGAAGCTGGAGCAGACGCGCAAATCGATCCCACTTCAGCGCCTGGGAACGCCCGAAGATTGCGCGCCCGCCTATCTCTTTCTCGCAGCGCCCCTGCTTTCCGGCTACGTCACCGGGCAGGTAATTGAGATCAACGGCGGACAGCTTATCTGCTGATAAAACGGACCTTTTTTGGTTTTCCGTGTCTTTTTGAATCAGCTTCTGATTTGATAATATTATAAGCATACCTCTGGGGATTTCTTACTAGAGGCTGTCATATGTCGTCGTCTCTACCGCAGGGCGGTGCAGCGGAACGTGATGTTGAGGAAATGACTGACAGGGCGCGAAAGGCGAGCGCCCTGCTGAAAGCACTATCGCACGAGACGCGCCTGGCAATTCTCTTCACGCTTGCCAAGCACGAGAAAACGGTGATGGAGCTCGAGGCTCTTCTTGATCTTCCGCAGGCCGTCGTGTCGCAGCATTTGGCGCGTCTTCGCCTGGACAAGCTGGTCGATACGCGCCGCGAAGGGCGACTCATTCATTATGCCGTCGCGCGGTCGGAAATCTGTGCCGTCGTTGAGTCGCTGCAGAAGGCGTTCTGTCAGACCGATCGCTGATCCCTGAGGCCGCTTTGTATGTTGCGCTCGCCATGCTGTCGGTCTAACTCTTTCGTCGCGGGAGAGCGGGATGATCGACAAGCTGGAATTCTTCATAGCATTGGCGAATCAGAAGCATTTCGGACGTGCTGCCGAGGAATGCGGTGTGACGCAGCCGACCTTATCGGCGGCAATCCGGCAATTGGAAGATCAGCTCGGCGTAATGCTCGTCAGCCGCGGTTCACGCTTTCAGGGTCTGACGCCTGAGGGGCAGCGCGTGCTGGAATGGGCGCGCCGCATCGTCGGCGATAGCCGCACTATGCGCGAGGAGATGCGCGCGGCGCGCAAGGGTCTTGCCGGCCATATCCGGATCGCCGCCATTCCGACAGCGCTCGCCATGGTGCAGAAAATCACCACGCCTTTCCAGGAAAGACACCCTGACGTCACCTTCTCCATTTTATCGCGCAATTCGCTGCAGGTTCTGAGCCTGCTGGAAAATCTCGAGATCGATGCCGGCATTACCTATCTGGAAAACGAGCCGCTCGGCCGTGTCACCAGCGTGCCGCTCTATGCTGAGCGCTATCACCTGATTACCGCGGCGGGCAGCCCGTTTTCCGAGCGCAAGACCGTCACCTGGAAGGAAGTCGGCGATCTTCGGCTTTGTCTATTGACTGCCGACATGCAGAATCGCCGCATTATCAATCGGCATCTTGCCGAGGCAGGCGCAACGGCCAAACCGACGCTGGAATCCAATTCGATGATCGTGCTGTTTTCGCATGTGCAGACCGGGCGCTGGGCGAGCATCATGCCGAAGAATATCGCTGATTCCTTCGGTTTTCCGGCGGATATTCATAAGATCCCAATCACGGAGCCTGACGCCGAGCATCTTGTCGGCCTGGTCGCCACACATCGTGAACCCTTCACGCCCCTCGTCTCTGCCTTGTTGCACGAGGCAAGATTGCTCGCGGAAGAGGACGAGAATCGATAGAAATTTTCTATCGAGCAACGAGACTGCCTTATTGATCCCTAGCCGTCTCCCTGCGACCTTAACGGCATGGCGTGTCGATCGCGCGCCAGGAGGAAATGCCGCATAGGCCTTTTCCGAAGATTCGCCTTCGATCTTCGGAGCTATGCGCGGGAGGCTGCTAATGAGTTTGAATCAGGCTGCGGGCGATATCGCAACCCGGGCCGGCACCATCATCGATAGCATGAAATCGATGGAGGGGCCGCTTTTGCCGATCCTGCATGGGATCCAGGAAGAATTCGGTTATGTGCCGCAGGACGCGTTGCCGCTGATCGCCAAGGCACTGAACCTTTCCCGCGCCGAAGTGCACGGCGTCATGACCTTCTATCATGACTATCGCGATCATCCGGCCGGCCGCCATGTTCTGAAGCTCTGTCGCGCCGAAGCCTGTCAGTCGATGGGCGGCGATGCGCTGGCGGAGCGTATCAAGCGTCTCCTGGGTATCGATTTCCATCAGACCACGCTCGATGGCAGTGTCACGCTGGAGCCGGTCTATTGTCTTGGGCTTTGCACCTGCGCTCCGGCTGCGATGCTCGACGGCGAGCTGCATGGCCGGCTCGACGACGAAAGCGCCGAAGACCTCGTAAAGGAGGCGCGCCGATGACACTCACCATCTATGTCCCTCGCGATGCCGCCGCCCTTTCGCTGGGTGCGGAAAAGGTGGCGCAAGCCGTCACGCAGGAGATTGCCAAACGCGGGCTCGATGCGCGCATCGTACGCAACGGCTCGCGCGGCATGTTCTGGCTCGAACCTCTGGTCGAAGTCGAGATCGACGGCAAGCGCATCGGCTATGGACCGGTGAAGGCCAAGGATGTTCCCGCACTATTCGATGCCGGGCTCGCCGAAGGCGGCGAGCATCCGCTCTGTCTTGGGGAGGTCGAAAGCCTCCCATTCCTCAAGGAACAGACCCGCCTGACTTTTGCCCGCTGCGGCATCACCGACCCGCTTTCGCTGCAGGATTACGAAGCGCACGGCGGCCTGAAAGGTCTGCGCCGCGCCATCGGCATGGCTGCTGGCGATATCGTCAAGGAAGTGACCGATTCCGGCCTTCGCGGCCGCGGTGGCGCGGGTTTCCCGACCGGCATCAAGTGGAAGACGGTGCTCGATGCGCCGGGGACACGCAAATATATCGTCTGCAACGCGGACGAGGGCGATAGCGGTACCTTCGCCGACCGGATGATCATGGAAGGCGACCCCTTCGTGCTGATCGAGGGCATGGCGATTGCAGGCCTCGCGACGGGCGCGACCAAGGGCTTCGTCTATACGCGTTCGGAATATCCGCATGCGATCGCCGCGATGACGGAAGCTGTCGAAATCGCGCGCAAGGCCGGTATTCTCGGCGCATCCGTGCTCGGCTCAGGCAAAACCTTCGACATGGAAATCCGCACCGGCGCCGGCGCCTATGTCTGCGGCGAGGAAACGGCGCTCTTGAACAGCCTCGAGGGCAAGCGCGGCATCGTGCGTGCCAAACCGCCGCTGCCGGCGCATAAGGGCCTGTTCAACTGTCCCACCGTCATCAATAACGTGATCTCGCTCGCCTCGGTCCCCGTCATCATGGACAAGGGTGCTGCCTTCTATCGCGATTTCGGCATGGGCCGGTCGCGCGGCACGATCCCGCTGCAGATCGCCGGCAACGTCAAACATGGTGGCCTCTATGAAACGGCCTTCGGTCTTTCGCTCGGCGACATCGTCGACCGGATCGGCGGCGGCACGGCGACGGGGCGACCGGTCAAGGCCGTGCAGGTGGGTGGGCCGCTGGGCGCCTATTTCCCGCGCGCGCTGTTCGGCACGCCGTTCGACTATGAAGCGTTCGCGGCCAAGGACGGTCTCATCGGCCACGCCGGCATCGTCGTCTTCGACGATACCGCCGACATGCTGAAGCAGGCGCGGTTCGCCATGGAATTCTGCGCGGTCGAAAGCTGCGGCAAGTGCACGCCCTGCCGCATCGGCTCGACGCGCGGCGTCGAGACGGCCGACAAGATCGCGCGAGGGATCGAGCCGGAGAAAAACCGGGTGCTGCTTGCCGATCTCTGCAACACCATGAAGTTCGGTTCGCTCTGCGCGCTCGGCGGCTTCACGCCCTATCCCGTCATGAGCGCGATGACCCATTTTCCGGAGGATTTTTCTCCGGCTCCCTTGATTGAAGCGGCGGAGTAAGACCCATGTCCCTCGTTCCAGAAATCGATTACGGCACGCCGGCCTCCACATCCGAAACCATGGTGACGCTCACCATCGACGGTCGCCAGATCACGGTGCCCGAGGGTACGTCGATCATGCGCGCCTCGATGGAAGCAGGCATTCAGGTGCCGAAGCTCTGCGCCACCGATATGGTCGATGCCTTCGGCTCCTGCCGCCTCTGTCTCGTCGAGATCGAAGGCCGCAACGGCACGCCGGCCTCGTGCACGACGCCTGTGGCACCCGGCCTCGTCGTTCACACGCAGACCGGCCGGCTGAAGGACATCCGCCGCGGCGTGATGGAGCTCTATATCTCCGACCACCCGCTCGACTGTCTGACTTGCGCCGCCAACGGCGATTGCGAATTGCAGGATATGGCCGGCGCCGTCGGCCTGCGCGATGTGCGCTACGGCTATGAGGGCGACAACCACGTCAAGGCGCGCAACAACGGCGACATCAATCTGAAATGGATGCCGAAGGACGAGTCGAACCCCTATTTCACTTATGATCCTTCGAAGTGCATCGTCTGCTCGCGCTGCGTGCGCGCCTGCGAGGAAGTGCAGGGCACCTTCGCACTCACCATCGAGGGCCGCGGCTTCGGCTCGCGCGTCTCGCCCGGCATGCATGAGAGTTTCATCGATTCGGAATGCGTTTCCTGCGGCGCCTGTGTGCAGGCCTGCCCGACCGCGACACTGACCGAAAAATCGGTCATCTCGATCGGCCAGCCGGAGCATTCGGTCGTCACCACCTGCGCCTATTGCGGCGTCGGCTGTTCCTTCAAGGCGGAGATGCGCGGCGAGGAGCTGGTGCGCATGGTGCCGTGGAAAGACGGCCAGGCCAATCGCGGCCATTCCTGTGTCAAGGGCCGCTTCGCCTATGGCTATTCGACCCACAAGGACCGCATCCTCAATCCGATGATCCGCGAGAAGGTGACCGATCCCTGGCGTGAAGTGACCTGGGACGAGGCGTTTGCCCATATCGCCACCGAGTTCAAGCGGCTGCAATATCAGTATGGCCGCGATTCCATCGGCGGCATTACCTCCTCGCGCTGCACCAATGAGGAAACCTATCTGGTGCAGAAGCTGGTGCGCGCAGGCTTCGGCAACAACAATGTCGATACCTGCGCCCGCGTCTGCCATTCTCCCACAGGTTACGGCCTCGGCCAGGCTTTCGGCACCTCCGCCGGCACGCAGAATTTTGACAGCGTCGAGCATTCCGATGTCGTCATCGTCATCGGCGCCAACCCGACGGATGGCCATCCGGTCTTCGGTTCGCGCCTGAAGAAGCGGCTGCGCCAGGGCGCCAAGCTCATCGTCATCGATCCGCGCCGCATCGATCTGGTGCGCACGCCGCATGTCGAAGCCAGCTATCATCTGCCGCTGAAGCCAGGCACTAATGTCGCCATTCTGACGGCACTGGCACATGTGATCGTCACCGAAGGCCTGTTCGACGAGAAATTCATCCGTGAGCGCTGCGACTGGTCCGAATTCGAGGACTGGGCAGCCTTCGTTTCCGAGCCGCAGCACAGCCCGGAGGAAACGGAAAAATACACCGGCGTTTCTCCGGAACTCGTACGCGGCGCCGCTCGTCTGTTTGCCAAGGGCGGCAACGGCGCGATCTATTACGGTCTCGGTGTTACCGAGCACAGCCAGGGCTCGACCACCGTCATGGCGATCGCCAATCTCGCCATGGTGACGGGCAATATCGGCCGTCCGGGCGTCGGCGTGAACCCGCTGCGCGGACAGAACAACGTGCAGGGCTCCTGCGACATGGGCTCCTTCCCGCACGAGCTGCCGGGCTATCGTCATATCTCCGACGATGCGACCCGCGATATCTTCGAAAAGCTCTGGGGTGTGAAGCTCAACAACGAGCCGGGCCTCCGCATTCCAAACATGCTGGATGCCGCCGTCGAAGGCACGTTCAAGGGCATCTACATCCAGGGTGAGGACATTCTCCAGTCCGATCCGGACACCAAGCATGTTGCGGCCGGCCTTGCTGCGATGGAATGCGTCGTCGTCCACGACCTCTTCCTGAACGAGACCGCCAACTACGCCCACGTCTTCCTGCCCGGTTCGACCTTCCTGGAAAAGGACGGCACCTTCACCAATGCCGAGCGCCGCATCAACCGCGTGCGCAAGGTCATGACCCCGCGCAACGGCTATGCCGATTGGGAAGTGACACAGAAGATGGCGCAGGCCATGGGTCTCGGCTGGAACTATACGCATCCGTCCGAAATCATGGACGAGATCGCCGCGACGACGCCGAGCTTCGCGCTCGTCTCCTACGACTATCTGGAAAAGATGGGCTCGGTGCAGTGGCCCTGCAACGAGAAGACGCCGCTCGGCTCGCCGATCATGCATGTCGATGGCTTCGTGCGCGGCAAGGGCAAGTTCATCCGCACGGAATATGTCCCGACCGACGAGCGCACCGGCCCGCGCTTCCCGCTGCTACTGACGACCGGGCGTATCCTCAGCCAGTACAATGTCGGTGCCCAGACGCGGCGCACGGAGAATGTCGTCTGGCACGCGGAGGACCGCCTGGAGATCCATCCGCACGACGCCGAGCAGCGCGGCATCCGCGAGGGCGATTGGGTGCGGCTCAGCAGCCGATCCGGCGACACGACGCTCAGGGCGTTGATTACCGACCGCGTCGCGCCCGGTGTCGTCTATACGACGTTCCATCATCCGGACACGCAGGCGAACGTCATTACCACGGATTATTCCGACTGGGCGACGAACTGCCCGGAATACAAGGTGACGGCCGTGCAGGTCTCGCCCTCGAATGGTCCATCGCAGTGGCAGGTCGAGTATGATGAACAGGCCCGGCAGTCCCGACGCATCGTTGGGAAGATGGAGGCTGCGGAGTGAGTTTGAGGATGCGGCGGAATACCCCCCTCTGTCACTTCGTGACATCTCCCCCACAAGGGGGGAGATTGGTAGCTCGCGGGATGCTCTCGGCACAAGCTTATGCTGTATCTGTAGAGGTTGCAGCTTATTGTTTAACGGATAAAGAGCGTCAAACTCCCAACGATCTCCCCCCTTGTGGGGGAGATGTCGCGATAGCGACAGAGGGGGGTACTTTCCGCCCCACCCCACAATGACCAAATTCACGCCCACCACCCTCGTCCCCGAGACCGCCCGCCGCAACGGGTTGGTGCGGTCCGGCTCCCGAATTGTCCCCGAGGAAGTACCGATCGCTTTTTCCTATGGCGGCACCTCGCACGCGGTCATGATGGGTACGCCCGCCGATATCGAGGATTTCGCTGTCGGCTTCAGCCTCACCGAGGGCATCATCACCGATATGAGTGAGATTGCTGCGATCGAGCCGATTGAGGACGAGCAGGGGATCGACGTGCAGATCACGCTCGTCGATGATGCCGCGGATGCCCTGCGGCTGCGCCGCCGCCATATGGCGGGCCCCGTCGGCTGCGGCCTTTGCGGCATCGAATCGATCGAACAGGCAGTTCGCAAGGTGCCGGATGTCTCGAAAGTTGCTTTGAAGCTGACGCAGAGGGATATCGTTCGCGCCATCGCTCTCCTCAATGATGCCCAGCCGCTGCATCGCGAGACGCATGCCGTGCATGGCGCGGGCTTCTATATTCCGTCCGAGGGTCTGCTTGCCGTGCGCGAGGATGTCGGCCGGCACAATGCGCTCGACAAGCTATGCGGCGCGGTCATTCGGTCCGGTCATAAGGGCGCGGATGGCGTGGTCGCCGTCACCAGTCGCCTTTCCGTCGAGATGGTGCAGAAGGCAGCGATATTAGGCAGTTCCGTCCTTGTAGCGATTTCCGCGCCGACGGCGCTTGCGATCCGTACGGCCGAGGAGGCCGGCATGACGCTGGTGGCGCTGGTGCGCGGCGACGATTTCGAGATTTTCACCCACCCGCATCGCATCATCACGGGGAGCATCGCCGATGTCGCCTGACGAAACGCCGCATGGCAAGACCGAGACCAAGCTCATCTATATGGCGAACCAGATCGCCACCTTCTTCAAGACACAGCCGGCGGGTGAGGCGGTGCAGGGTGTGGCTACGCATATCAACAAATTCTGGGAGCCGCGCATGCGGAGACAGCTGTTCGCGATCATCGATCATGGCGACAGTGGGCTGAACCCTTTGGTCCTGGAGGCGGCCTCGCTGATCCACAGGCCGGCGCCGGCCGAGGAAATTAAGTCGGCTTAATACTAGCACAGATGGCGCATTGGGATGGAGAGTGGAGGCTCTATCGTCGAATGCGATTCCTTTGAGGAAGGGTGCCGGTCTTTGAAGCAAGGAGGAGTTGTTCATGACGGCTGCGGATACGAATATTTCCCGAGGGACGGCAACGGCGGGTCTGCTCGATCGTGAGCGCATCATTGCCAAGCCGGGCTTCAACCGGTGGCTGGTGCCGCCGGCGGCATTGGCGATCCATCTCTGCATCGGCATGGCCTATGGCTTCAGCGTGTTCTGGCTGCCGCTCTCCAAGGCGCTCGGTACTCCGGCTCCAGCTCCTGCAGAATGCGCCAGCCTCAATCTTCTGACCGCCCTGTTCACGACGAGCTGCGACTGGCGCGTCAGCGATCTCGGTTGGATCTATACGCTGTTCTTCGTGCTGCTCGGCTCCTCCGCTGCCATCTGGGGCGGCTGGCTGGAACGGGCCGGGCCGCGCAAGGCCGGCGTAGTCGCTGCCTGCTGCTGGTGCGGCGGTATCCTGATTGCCGCGATTGGCGTCATCTTCCATCAGCTCTGGATCATGTGGATCGGCGCCGGCGTCATCGGCGGTATCGGGCTTGGTCTCGGCTATATTTCACCCGTGTCAACGCTGATCAAATGGTTTCCGGATCGGCGCGGCATGGCGACGGGCATGGCGATCATGGGTTTCGGCGGCGGCGCGATGATCGGGGCGCCGCTTGCGAGCCTGCTGATGAACCACTTTCGCACGGATGGATCGGTGGGCGTCTGGCAGACTTTCATCGTCATGGCGGCCATCTATTTCGTCTTCATGATGGGAGGCGCCTTCGGCTATCGCCTGCCGCCGGCCGGCTGGCGTCCTGAGGGCTGGACGGCACCCGCGGCCAAGAGCTCGATGATTACCACAAAGCATGTGCATCTCCGCGATGCCCACAAAACCCCGCAGTTCTGGCTGATCTGGGCAGTATTGTGCCTCAACGTCTCGGCCGGCATCGGCGTCATCGGCATGGCCTCGCCCATGCTGCAGGAGATTTTCGGCGGAGCCCTCATCGGCCTGCCGGATGTGAAATTCGCCGATCTCAGCAAGGATCAGATCGCCACCGTCGCTGCCATAGCCGCCGGCTTTGCCGGTCTGCTGTCGCTCTTCAACATCGGTGGGCGCTTCTTCTGGGCGTCGCTCTCCGACAAGATCGGCCGCAAGAACACCTATTATTGCTTCTTCGTCATCGGCATTGCGCTCTATGTCCTGGCTCCCTGGGCGGCCGGTATCCATAGCAAAGTGCTGTTCGTCGGTGCGCTTTGCATCATCCTGTCGATGTATGGCGGCGGCTTCGCTACCGTTCCCGCCTATCTTGCCGATATCTTCGGCACGCAGTTCGTAGGTGCGATCCATGGCCGGCTGCTGACGGCATGGGCGACGGCCGGGATCATCGGGCCTGTCGTCGTCAACTATATCCGCGAGGCACAGAAGGCAGCAGGCGTCGAAGGTGCGCAGCTCTACACCTTCACCATGTATATTCTTGCGGGCATGCTGGCTCTGGGCTTGATCGCCAATTCGCTGGTCAAGCCGCTCTCGGACAAATGGTTCATGTCGGACGAGGAGGTGGCGGCGCTGCAGGCAAAGACCGCTGCCGCCAATGCAGGCCCCACCGGCTCCTTCGGCATCGGCACGGGTGGTTTCGACGGCAAGGCACTGATCGCCTGGGCACTCGTCGGCATTCCGCTCCTCTGGGGTGTATGGGTGACGATCAAGAGCACCTACGCATTGTTCGGCTAACCAAGCATTTTGAAGACGACAAAGCCGAATTGCGAGAAAACCGCCGCGAGAGAGCGGCGGTTTTTTAAAAAGGACTATGCGGCGAAGTTATGCGGCAAGTTCATCTGTTTCGTTTTCCTTGAACATCTTGGCGAGGTTCAGGAAGCAGATCATGCCATTCTCCGTGGCGATGATGCCTTCGCAATAGGCGCGATCGAAGGAGGCGGTCACTTCCGGCACCGGTTGCACCTGGCTGGAGGCGATCGTCAGGATGTCGGAGACGCGGTCGACCAGCATGCCGATGACCATGTTATGCACTTCGGCGACGACAATGGCGCTGCGTTCGTTGGCGACCGTGCTCTGCATGCCGAGCTTGTAGGCAAGGTCGATGATCGGGATGACCGAACCGCGCAGGTTCATGACGCCGATGACATCGGCCGGCGCGTGCGGGATCGGCGTCGAGGGTGCCCAGCCGCGTATTTCGCGGATCGTGGTGGTCTTGACGCAGAATTCCTGATCATGCAGCCGGAAGGCAATGATCTCCAGAGTATCGCCGCTGAAGCTGGTGGAATTGATCGTGGCCATGAACGTTCTTCCCATTGAACCCGTGACGCCGATGCGGCGCGTTATTGGCACGATAGGGCAAGAAGATTGCTTAAACCTAAACCTATACAAGCGGTTTCGACAGTATTGGCTGGCAAAGCAAGATGCTGGAAGTATGGAGGTTGTAAAGGGAGAGCAGCCACCCGCCCCCGTGGTTCGAGGGCGCTCACGCGCCACCTCACCATGAAGGCTGATCGTCTCGCTCTGCTGCCAAAGAGCGTAGCTATATCGAGGAAGGGCTTACTCCACCCTCATTCTGAGCCTGTCGAAGGACGAGGGTGGCCCCAGATAGGAATGCTCGCCCGCCGGCAATCCATCACCGGATTCCTTTGCCGGCCGGACAGCGCCTCAGGCGGCCCGGGTCGGTCGATCGAAGATGCGCCGGCCAAAGAGGCTTGCGGCCATTTCCACCAGCACGCGGGCGCTCTTGCCGCGATCATCGAGGAACGGGTTGAGCTCGACCAGATCGAGCGACGAGACGAGATTGCTGTCGGAGAGCATCTCCATGATGAGATGCGCTTCGCGATAGGTCGCGCCGCCCGGCACGGTGGTTCCGACGCCCGGCGCGATATCCGGATCGAGGAAATCGACATCGAAGCTGACATGCAGCAGGCCGTTGGCTTCGCTGACGGTATCAAGCACCTTGCGCATGATGGCGGCGACACCCTGCTCGTCGAGGGAACGCATGTCGAAGACGTTGACGCCGTGTTCGCGGATTTCCTCGCGCTCGCGCGGGTCGACGGAGCGGATGCCGACCTGGAAGACCTTCGTCGGGTCGACCAGCGGCCGCCCGGCCGGCAGAACACCCTCGATCTCGGCTTCGCCGCAGAAGAATGCAACGGGCATGCCGTGAATATTGCCCGAGGGGGAGGTGGCGGGCGAATTGAAATCGGAGTGGGCGTCGAGCCAGAGCACGAAGAGCGGGCGGCCGACCTCCGCCGCATGGCGGGCCATGCCGGAGACGCTGCCCATGGAGAGACTGTGGTCGCCGCCGAGGATCAGCGGGAAGCCGCCAGACGATGCGACATCATAGACCTTCGCTTCCAGCGCACGCGTGAAGGCGCCGACAATCTTCAGATTGTGAGCGTGGGGATGGTCCGGAAGATCCGCTGCCGGAACAGGATGCAGGTCGCCGCTATCCGTGACGCGATGGCCAAGTTCGGTCAGGGTGGTTTCGATGCCTGCGATGCGGAGCGCCGTCGGACCCATGCCGGCGCCGCGGCGGCCGGAGCCTTCCTCCAGGGGAACGCCGATCAGGGTAACGGGAGTGGATTGCGTATTCATCGGCATTGCTCCGAGAGTTAGAGCGATTCCGGAAAAGCCAGCAGCGGCTTTGCCGGGACGGCATGAAAACAATGAGATAGACCAGTTCGCGGCCAGTGAAGAGCTGATCGGCCTGAATCAGGTTGCCTTGCATTATCAATTGTCTGGATGACAGCAAAAAGATAGAAAATTGTCCAGAATCATCCGACTTTCGACAGATTGATCAGTCTGATTGCGCAGAATGACAATCCGACGGCTCAATCTTCATGTGAGCTCGCGCTGCGCAACAACGCACACATCTCCGTTTCCTCTCACTCGATAATGGTCTGCTTCCGCGGGAGAAGTGTTCCTCAATATTCATGCTCGTAGACGACGCCGGCTTCCCCGGCGCCGTCGGATCCCGCCGCACCGCGCAGCTTCACGCCGCGACCGACGTTAAAATTGATGATGGCCTTGGTGTTGTTTGAAGCGCCCTGCTGCAGTTCGATATAGGTGCGCTTGTTGATATACTTGCCGGCGCCAACCTGTGCCTGGCCGTTCGCATCCGTCGAGATGTCGAGATCGTCGACGCCAAGATGGCTGCGCAGGCCTTCGAAGAGCGAGGTGGAGCGTCCGCCGGCCAACTGGCTGGCGGCGTCGGCGAGCTGGGCGATCTGCATGGCCGATAGTTTCGACATGGATTGGCCGAAGATCAGCTGTGCCAGCACCTCGTCCTGCGGCAGAGCCGGCGATGAGGAGAAGCCGATCTGCGGGTCGGTCGCCAACCCGGTGACATCGACCGTTATCGTGGTGGAGCCTGCCGTCGACGTCGCTTCCATGTTGAGCGCCGGCGTCAGATCGCCGCCGAAGGTGATCTTGCTGGTATCGGTGAAGTCAAGCCGACGGCTCAAGATGGTCAGACGCCCGCGCCGCATGGTGAATCCACCGGACACGATTGGTTCTGCTGCCGTGCCGCGCACCGTGATGTTGCCGCCGAGTTCGGCATCGATGCCGCGGCCACGCACGAAAATCTGCGAGGGTGCCTCGAGTTGCAGATCGATGCCGAGCGTGGTCGATTTGCTGCGCGGCGCCTCCGGTTTCTGATCCTTGAACTGGGCGTTGACCGCAGCCGGCGCATTCTTGTGCTTGATGTTGATCTCAGACAGCGAGGCCGGCAGCTTCTGCGGCACGGTGATCGATGCCTTGTTGATCCTAAGATTGCCCGTCAGCATCGGCGCGGTCATGAGCGGTCCTTTGATGCCGAGCGTGCCGTTGACCGTCGCGGTGACCAGGGTCCCGTCGACATAGGTCGCATTGTTGAACTTCATCTGGATATCGGCAGGGAAGCCGCTATCCGGGGTAATGCCGACCGTGCCGCTGCCGGAAACGCTGCCGCCGCTCGTGAGGTTGCCGCTCAGCCGCGAGATGACGGCCTGCCGGCCATCGAGCGTAACCGTGACGGCGAGGCCGTTGAGGGTCAGATTTCGCCGTACATCGACCAGCTTGGCGCCGTCGGTGGTGATCGAGCCTGTAATGGCGGGTGCTGCCGTCGTGCCGCCGATCTGCATGTCGATTTTCGCCGTACCCGTCATGACCAGGCCCTGGGCGGCCAGCTGGCCTGCCAAGGCGTCGAACGGCAGACTACCGGCAAACCTCAGCGCCATCGCCTTGTTGCCGGCAATAGCGACGGTGCCGCTGCCATTCAGCGCCAGGCCGCTCTGGCCGGTCAGGTTGGTGTTGATGGTGACGACATTATCGGCGAACTTGCCGTCCGCCTTGATGCCGAGCGCGGCGAGGCCGGCGGATTTCGTCTGGCTTGTTGCTGCTCCCGACCAGTTGGTCTGGAAGACAACGGCCGGTGAGGCGGCCTTGCCGGTGACCGCGATCGTGCCCGAGATGACGCCTTCTGCCGCAAGCGTCGGCGCAAAGACATTGGCCAGGCTCGCGGGCAGGTTGGCTATCTTCGCATTGATGTTCAGGACCTGCCCGGCGGTGCCATCAACGGTCACTGAACCGCCACCGGTCTGAAGGGTCAGGCCGTTCAGAGAGGCGATGCCGTCCTTGATGACGATCTTCGTCGGCGATGCGAGCTTCACCGGTATCGTGCGCGGCGCGCCTGCAAACGAGTCGAGGCTCACCGTCGTCTGGCCACCAGCCGTTTCGACGCTGCCGTGTGTCGTCAGCGGCGCGCTATCATAGGTCGACTTCAGATCAAAATCCGTGCGGCTGCCCTGCTGGGTGAAGGTCAGGTTAAGATCGGCGATGCGGTTGGCGCCGGAGGCGATCGTATCGGCGCGGATGGTGCCATTTGCAGAGAGGGCCTTGAGATCATCGACGGCAAGTGCCACGGCCGGCTTGCTAATGACGAGATCGTCGCGGCGGATGCCGCTGCCGTTTGCATTGACTTTCAGGCCGATCTTGCCGCCGGTGCTGGCGATGTCGAGCGAGCCCTTGAGGTCACCCTCGGCCTGCTGGCCGGCAAGCGCGGCCAGAAGGCTGAGATCCGGCAGGTCAAAGGTCAGCGCGCCTGTCGGCTCGAAGCTCGGCGACAGATCCAGTTTGCCTTGCAGTTTGTTGATGCCGATTTCGGCTGCCAGCGATGGGATACTGGTGCGGCCATCCTTGGAAACGGCGTCGGCGGTGATGCGGATCGGCTTGCCGTCGATTGCCCCATTTGCCCGGATATTTGCCTGCGGTGCCTTGGGATCGGCGGTGCCGGTCACGCCGACGTCAAGCGTATCGAGCAGCCGTCCCGCCAGCTTGACATTGACGGCCCTGACGGTCGCGTCGATGCCGAGTGCAGAGAGCGGTCCCTTGGCCTTGAGACCGATATCGGCCTGTCCTTGCGCGTTCGGGACGAGCTTGGAAAGGTCGAGTACCTTGCCGGATAGATCTGTGGTTAGCGATTGGTCGTTGAGCGCGACATTGCCATTGATTTCGGCGACATTGGATTTCACCGCAAGATTGGAGAGCGTCATCTTGGTCGGCACCGTGCCGGCGACCTGGCCTTCCAGGGAGATCGTGCCTTCGAACTTGTCCGAGACACCATCCGGCAGAACGCCGGGCAGGGCGAAAAGCTTGAAATTGCCCGTCAGCGCCTTCGACGACAGCGTATATTTGCCGTTGACGGTGCCGCCGATGCTGGCGCTTTCCAATGTCGTATTGTTGAAGCCGATCGTATCGGGCGAGAGCTGCAGCGGCGCAGTCAGCGCAATCGGCGCGCGGATGAGGCGATTGAGGTCGGGGCTCACGAAGGCCGTCTGGCCGACAACCAGGCGAAGCTGCAGCGGGCCGGACATGCCGGTGAGATTGAAGGCATCGCTGCGGGCACTGAGATTGATCTGTCCGATATTGCCCTGCGGCGTGCTGGCGCTGTCGAGAGCAGCTTTTGCGTCGATCTTCACCGATTGGGCCGCACCCGTCAGCGCGATGTCAACCCGCGAAATCAGGGCGCGGACCTCGCCGTTTTCCATAGGCCAGCGGAAATCGACGGGGCCGGAGGTGCCGATGAGATTGGCATTGAGGCTATTGTTGCCGGCGGGATCGAGTGTGCCTGATGCGGCAAGCACGGCGCTGCCGGTGGCGAGATTGCCAGTCTGGATATCGATCTTGCCCTTGCCGTCGAAGGTTGCGGAGAGATCGATGGTGGTCTGGCCGGCAAAGAGCGCGCGCATGGTCGGCGGCAGGAGGGAATCGACATCGCCGCCGCCTTTGACATCGATGTGGCGCAGGCCGTCGTTGGAGAGGCTGTGGTGACCGCTGATGGCGACTGTCGGCTTGCCGTCGAGTGACGCCTGCAGCTTGCCGGCCCAGTTGGAGAGAGGGCCATCGCCGGAAAGATCGATATTGACGGCAGGGCCGCCCGGCAGGTGCAGCAGCCCGGCCAGCATGCCGTCGCGCGGCTCGGAGATCTGTGTCTTCAGTTTCAGCTGATTGTCGGCCGGAGCAAAGGCGATATCGGCGGAAAGCTTGGCATCCGGCACATCGTGCCTGAAGGCATTGAGTGTCAGACCCATACTGCTGTTGTTTGCCTTGACGCTGCCGTCGGCGGCGAGAACGAAGTCCTGCCCGGCAACGGCCTGTCCGATGCGAAGATCAGGCAGGGCGATGGCGCCGATATCGATGGCGATGGGCAGGGAGAAACCGCTGGAGCTTGCCGGCTGCGTTGCCGGTGCGGATGCGACCGTCGAAACCGGCAGCCGTTCGAAATCGACCACATCGGCTGCGACGCGATCGGCATGGAAGGTGCCGGTCAGCAAGGACAGTGGAGACCAGTCGATGGCAAGGTTCTGCACCTTGGCATAGGGGCCTTTCGTGTCGGACACAGTGATCGAACCGACCCTCAGATTGCCGTTCAGCAGTCCTGAGGGCGCGGCGATGGCGATGGTACGATCCGGCGTAGATGCGAGCTTTGCCACCTGATCGACGGCATAACCGGTTGCGGAGGGTACGAGGCCGACGACGAGCACAGCCACGATCACGAGCAAAAGGATTGCCACGACCGCATAGGCGATCCAGCGCACCAATTTCCCGAGGATTCGAATCAATATGCTCATGAAAGCGACAGTAACCTCAATTTCGTAACCGTGTGCTGAAAGGCCCGCGACAACTCTGCGCTTTATCAGAAGGCCTGACCGATGCCGGCATAGATGCCATAAGATGTGCCATTGTCATATTTCTTCAACGGCACAGCGACATCGAGCCTGATCGGACCGAAGGGCGTAGCGTAGCGCAAGCCGACGCCAGCGCCAATGCGCAGATCGGACGCGTCGGGCAAGACGCTGTCTGTGACGCTACCCATATCGACGAAAGGCACGACGCCGATCGTGTCTGTGATCTTCACCCGCGCTTCGAAGGAGGCTGTCACGTAGGAGCGTCCGCCAGTTTCGTCGCCGTGGGAGTTATAGGGCGAGATTTCCTGATAGCTGTAACCGCGCACCGAGCCGCCGCCACCGGCATAGAAACGCCGGGTCGCGGGAATGTCCTCGATGCTGTTTGCGCCCAGCAACGAGCCTGCGGCGAGCTTGCCGGCGAAGACCACGTTGTTGTTGGCGCCTATGCCCTTGTAACCGGTGATCGAACCTTCGAAGGAGCTGAAAACCGTGCCGCCCATTGCTTCATAGCTCGGTTTGGCGCTGATGGAGGCACGATAACCTTCGGTCGGATCCAGCTTGTTGTCGCGCGTGTCCCTGATGTATTCGAGCGGGATCGCGACCGTCAGGTAATTATGTTTTCCGAAAGCATCGGTGGTATCGGATTCATAGGACACCTCGCCGCCGGCAGATACCGTATCCTGATCGTTGATTTCATAGGCGAGGCCGCCGCTCGCCGTGACCGTGTTGGCGTCGTAGGCGTCCGGATGCAGGCTCTGCATCTTGAGGCCGGCGGTAAAAGTTGCCGAGGGATAGAAGGTTGCCGGCCGCACATAGGTGATGCCGGCGGTATAGTCGAGCTGGCCGACATCCGTGGTCTCGCCGATGCGGGAAACCGAGCCCTCAATGCGCAGCGAATCCGCGCGTCCCGTCAGGTTGCGGTGTCCCCAATAGCCCTGCAGGCCGAAACCGTCGATGGTGGAATATTGTGCGCCGACACCGAAGAAGCGCTGCTTGCCTTCCGACACCTCGATGGTCGTCGGGATGCTGCCATCCGGCGCCAGCTTGTCGGCCTCGCGAATGGTAACGCTTGAAAAGACGCCGAGCTTTCTCAGGCGGTCCGAGGCCTTCTTCAGCTCGTCGGGCGAGTAGGGCTTGCCTTCGTTGATGCGGGCATAGCGCTTAATGAAGTCTGGATCGACCGACTTCTGGCCGGTAACGCCGACATTGCCGAAGGGAGCGACGGGGCCGCTTTCGACCTTCAGCGAGACATCCACGGTATTGGTCGAATGATCGGCAATGACCTGGCGCTCGTCCAGTTTGGCGAGTGGGTGGCCTTCGTTCTTGAAGTCGACGACCATCTTGTCGCCTGCCTTCAGAATGGTCAATGAGCCGGCATCGCCGCCCCGCACGAGGCCATAATTGGCCGGGTCCAGCCTCGCGGCGTCGCCAAGCAGGTTGATCTTGCCGAGTTTGAAGACCGGGCCGGGATCGACGCTGATGGTGACGGCAACGGGCTTGGCGCGGCTGAAGGTCGGCGTCGGCGGTAAGGCGTCGAGAGGCGTGCCGTTGACGGCAATGGTGACCACGCCGCCGTAACGGGCCTTTTCGTAAAGCGCTGCTATCAGCCGGTCGCGATCGTCGCGCGCCTTCACGACGACGCCAAGGTCGCCGGATACCGGCTTCTTTTCGTCGGAGATCAGCATCGAGCTATCGCTCAATGCTTCCTTGAGGTCCTTGTCGAGATTATCGGACTTGAAATCCACCGTGTAGCGGACGGGATCGGAAACCTGATCCGCCGTTTCGTCTTCACCCCAGAGCTTGATGCCGAAAAGTTTGAATGCAAAGGCATTTTGGGCGCACACCGGACCGAGCGCCAGCATTGCCGCAACCGCTGCCACGGTTCCTGCCTGCCGATACGCAATACTCTTTCTCGGTTCAGTTCTTTTATGCATACGCCGCTTTACGGTTACATGAGAACTTACTCAGTTTGACGTTTCCCGGGGGTTAACGCGCGGCCACCATAGAGGCAAAAGTCTCTCAGGTGTACCGTTTTGGAGTCAAAAACAGGGAAAATATGCCCGTTAGCGCGCGAAACGCTGAGGTTCTTGCTGGAATTCTCATATATTCAGGCGGCCCGAAAAACAGCGTCCTTGGGTTGTCAAAACCATGCGATAACCAGGTTTCGCCGCGTTGCCAAAGGCATTTGCGGCCCGAATCAAAAAGTCCCGGACTTGCGGCCCGGGACCTTCGAAATTCGATGAAAGATCGATCAATCGATCAATAGCCGCCGTAACCACCGCGATAGCCACCGCGCGGGCAATCGTCGATGTAGCGACGGCCGTAGCGGTCGCGGTAGTAGCACTGGCCGGGTTGTTCCTGGACGCTGCCGATGACGGCGCCGGAAACGCCACCGATCGCTGCGCCGACTGCCGCGCCGCGGACGTTGCCGGTGACCGCGCCGCCGATGATCGCGCCGGATGCCGCGCCGATGCCTGCGCCCTGTTCTGTCGGCGTGCAGCTTGCGATAGACAAGCCGACCAATGCGAGCATAAGAACTTTCTTCATTTACTCTCTCCAACGTTAGTTAAGCCGAACCCCGGCCAACGTCGTCCCAATTCTTCAGCTCCACCACGATGGGCTGTCTTTACAGTCCTGCAACGATAGAAAATATCGTGCAAAATATGATTGTCTATTGGTGGATAGCAGTTTTTTTATTGCTGAAAAAAGGCGGCTTGCCATCTGGAGAAGAAAACAGCTTGCCGGGAGGCAGAAAATCCACCTCCTCTCTAAAGTAGAGGTTGATTGGATTGCGAAAAAGTCAAATGATGCTCCTTGCCTCTGGAGGAGAGGCGAGGAGGAAAATATGGCAAAAGTGACTTTGACGGTGAACGGCCGTTCGGTCAGCGGTGAGTGCGAGAATCGCACGCTGCTTGTCCATTTCATCAGGGAAAAACTCGGCCTGACCGGAACCCATGTCGGCTGCGACACCAGCCAATGCGGCGCCTGCGTCGTGCACATGGACGGCAAGTCGGTGAAGAGCTGTTCCATCCTGGCCGTTCAGGCTTCCGGCTCCAAGATCACAACCATCGAGGGTCTCGCCGCCAATGGCGAGCTGCATCCGGTTCAGGCCGCCTTCAAGGAGCATCATGGCCTGCAATGCGGCTTCTGCACGCCGGGCATGGTGATGACATCGGTCGACATGATCAACCGTCATGGCGGCAAGCTGGACGAAAAGACCGTTCGCAGCGAACTCGAAGGCAATATCTGTCGATGCACCGGCTATCACAACATCGTCAAGGCGGTGCTTTCAGCCAATGCCGCGATGAACGCCGCAAGCCAAGCGGCCGAATAAATTCCACCGAGACCGTCTGGCTAAACGCCCGGGCTGTGATCTTGGCGGATTGCCAGGCCCGGAACCCCAATGGAGGATGTGATGGGCGTTGAAGGCATTGGCGCGCGCGTGGCGCGCAAGGAAGACAAGCGATTTCTGACGGGCAAGGGGCGCTACACCGACGACATGGTGACGCCGGGAATGAAATATGCCTATTTCGTTCGCAGCCCGCATGCACATGCGAAGATCAAGGGCATCGACGCGTCGGCGGCTCTTTCCATGCCGGGCGTGACCGGCGTGCTCGACGGCAAACAGCTGCTTGATGATGGCATCGGCAATCTGATCTGTGGCTGGATGATCCATTCTAAGGATGGATCGCCGATGAAGATGGGCGCGTGGCGGCCGCTGGCGGTCGATACCGTCCGCTATGTCGGCGATGCCGTCGCCATCGTCGTGGCCGATAGTCTTGGCGAGGCGCGCGATGCGGCGGAAGCCGTGGCAGTCGACTATGAGGAGCTGCCTGCCGTTGTTGAGGCGGTGGATGCGCTGAAAGCCGGCGCGCCACAGATCCATCCGGAAGCGCCCGATAATTTAATCTTCGACTGGGAACTGGGCGATGCAGCGGCGACCGACAAGGCGATTGCCGAGGCCGCGCATGTCACCGAAGTCGAGATTCATAACAACAGGCTTTCGCCGAATGCCATGGAGCCGCGCGCTACGCTCGGCATCTATGATGCGGCCGAAGACCATTATACCTGCTATACGACCAGCCAGAACCCGCATGTGGCCCGGCTCGTCATGAGCGCCTTCTATAATGTCGCGCCGGAAAACAAGCTGCGCGTCATCGCGCCCGATGTCGG
Organism: Rhizobium sp. AG207R; assembly: GCF_027109195.1. Taxonomy (NCBI): domain Bacteria; kingdom Pseudomonadati; phylum Pseudomonadota; class Alphaproteobacteria; order Hyphomicrobiales; family Rhizobiaceae; genus Rhizobium; species Rhizobium sp. AG207R. The sequence goes on along the minus strand of NZ_JAEPVT010000003.1, from coordinate 94,916 downwards.
CGGCGGTTTCGGCTCGAAGATCTATATCTACCCGGAGGAAATCGTCTGCCTCTGGGCATCGAAGAAGACCGGCGTGCCTGTGAAATGGACGGCGGATCGCACGGAAGCCTTCCTCACCGATGCACATGGTCGCGATCATGTCTCCAAGGTCAAGATGGCCTTCGATGCACAGAACCGCATGACGGCTCTGAAGGTCGACACGATCGCCAATCTCGGCGCCTATATGTCGCTCTTCTCCTCGGCGGTGCCGACCTATCTCTATGCGACGCTGCTGTCGGGCCAATATGATATCCCGGCAATCCATGCCAATGTCCGCACGGTCTATACCAATACCGTGCCCGTCGACGCCTATCGCGGAGCAGGGCGGCCGGAGGCGACCTATCTGCTGGAGCGCACGGTGGAAACGGCTGCGCGCGAACTCGGCGTTTCGCCGGCGGAGCTAAGAAGGATCAACTTCATCCGTTCCTTCCCCCATCAGACGCCCGTCATCATGAACTACGATGCCGGCGACTACGAGGCTTCACTCAACGCCGCCATGCAGCAGGCGGATTGGGCAGGTTTCCCTTCCCGCAAGGCAGCAGCCGCCGCCCGCGGTATGAAGCGCGGCATCGGCATGAGCTGCTACATCGAAGCCTGCGGCATCGCGCCCTCGCAGGCCGTGGGATCGCTCGGGGCCGGCGTCGGCCTCTGGGAATCGGCCGAAGTGCGGGTGAACGCGGTCGGAACCATCGAAGTGCTTACCGGTTCGCACAGCCACGGACAGGGGCATGAAACGACCTTCGCGCAATTGGTCGCCGATCGCCTCGGCGTGCCGATCGACAGCGTATCCATCGTCCACGGCGATACCGACAAGGTGCAGATGGGCATGGGCACTTATGGTTCCCGCTCCGGCGCCGTCGGCATGTCCGCCGTCGTCAAGGCGCTCGACAAAGTGGAGGCGAAGGCAAAAAAGATCGCCGCACATCTGATGGAGGCCGATGAGAGCGATATCGTCATCGAGAACGGCGAAGTGAAAGTGGCAGGCACCGACAAGGCGCTGCCATGGTTCCAGGTGGCGCTCGCCTCCTATACCGCCCACAATCTGCCTGCCGGTATGGAGCCAGGCCTGAAGGAAACTGCCTTCTACGATCCGGCGAACTTCACCTTCCCGGCCGGCTGCTACATCTGCGAGGTCGAAGTGGATCCGGAAACGGGCAAGACCGAGATCGTGCAGTTCGTCGCGGCCGACGATTTCGGCAACATCATCAATCCGATGATCGTCGAGGGACAGGTGCATGGCGGCATCGCGCAAGGTATCGGTCAGGCGCTGCTGGAAGGCGTACATTACGACGAGAGCGGCCAGCTTCTGACGGCCAGCTTCATGGACTACACCATGCCGCGCGCCGATGATCTGCCGTCCTTCCAGCTTTCGCATCAGAATACGCCATGCCCGAACAATCCCCTGGGGATCAAGGGATGCGGCGAGGCGGGTGCGATCGGCTCGCCGCCGGCGCTGATGAACGCCATCACCGATGCGATCGGCAACAACAGGCTGACCATGCCGGCAACCCCGCTCAAGGTGTGGGAAGCGGCACGGGCCACGGCCTGAAACGAGAGGAGGATAGGACAATGTACGCAACGAATTACCATCGCGCCTCCTCGGTCGACGAAGCCGTGAAGCTTCTGTCTGATGCCGACGAAGGCAAATATGTTTCCGGCGGCATGACACTGATCGCCACCATGAAGCAGCGTCTGGCATCGCCGAGCGATCTCGTCGATCTCAGGCATATCCCTTCGATCAAGGGAATCCGCGTCGATGGCCGCAGGGTCACGATCGGCGCGGCGACCACCCATGCGGAGGTTGCCTCTTCGGCAGCGATCCGTGCGGTCTGTCCGGCGCTTTGCGACCTTGCCGGCATGATCGGCGATCCGCATGTCCGGCACATGGGCACGATCGGCGGCTCCATCGCCAATAATGACCCGTCGGCGGATTATCCCTCGGCAATGCTGGCGCTGAATGCCACCATCGTCACCGACCGGCGCCAGATCGCGGCTGACGACTTCTTCCGGGGTCTGTTCGAAACGGCACTGGAAGGGGCGGAGCTCATCACCTCCATCGCCTTCGACGCACCGGAAAGGGCAGCTTACGCAAAATTCCCCAATCCGGCTTCACGCTATGCGATGACGGGTGTCTTCGTCGCCAAGGGGGCGGGGGGCGTGCGCGTTGCCATTACCGGTGCCGGTGCGGACGGCGTGTTCCGCCATACCGAACTGGAGCAGGCGCTTGCGGCGAACTTTCTGCCGGACGCGGTTACCGGCGTGACGGTGGACCCATCCGCGCTGCTGTCCGACCTGCACGCCACGGCCGAATATCGCGCCAATCTGATCAAGGTTATGGCCAAGCGCGCTGTGGCTGCCGCCTAGATTCGCCGTGAACAAGCCCGGAGCGGCAGGGTTTACCCTCCGCTCCGGAGAGAGTGTTTCCAGCATGGTTTCGATTGTCAATTTGACGTGAATGGTTATTCTTGTCTGGAATTGTTCAAAATTAGGGGCCATTTGCCGCAGTGGGCGCGAAAGCAATGCGGAGGGGTTGACGTGTGAACCGGCATTCTCGAAAACGGTCGCACGGTACTGGAGCATATGATGGATTTCGAAGCATTTTTTAAAGGCGAGCTGGAAGGCCTGCACAATGAGGGCCGTTATCGGGTTTTCGCAGATCTCGAACGCCGCCGTGGCAATTTTCCCCGCGCTATCAGACATACCCCGAATGGCCCGCAGGAAGTGACTGTCTGGTGCTCCAACGACTATCTCGGCATGGGCCAGCATCCGAAAGTGATCGAGGCGATGAAGCAGGCGATCGATCACTGTGGCGCGGGTGCGGGAGGCACCCGGAATATTTCTGGCACCAACCACTACCATGTTCTGCTCGAGCAGGAACTCGCCGATCTCCACGGCAAGGAATCCGCCCTGATCTTCACCTCGGGCTACATCTCCAACTGGGCGACGCTCGGCACGCTCGGCGCGCGCATTCCCGGCCTCATCATCTTCTCGGATGCGCTGAACCACGCGTCGATGATCGAGGGCATTCGCTATGCGAAGTGTGACAAGGTCATCTGGAAGCATAACGATTTGCATGACCTCGAAGCCAAGCTGAAGGCTGCCGATCCCAAGGCGCCGAAGCTGATCGCTTTCGAATCCGTTTATTCCATGGATGGCGATATCGCCCCCATCAAGGAAATCTGCGACCTCGCCGACAAGTATGGCGCGATGACCTATCTCGACGAAGTGCATGCCGTTGGCATGTATGGCCCGCGCGGCGGCGGTATTGCCGAGCGCGAGGGATTGATGGATCGTCTGACCGTCATCGAAGGCACACTCGGCAAGGCATTCGGCGTCATGGGCGGCTATATCGCCGCTTCGACCGCGCTCTGTGATTTCATCCGCTCGTTTGCGTCGGGCTTCATTTTCACGACGTCGCTGCCGCCGGCTCTGGCTGCGGGTGCCGTCGCCTCGATCCAACACCTCAAGGTCAGCCAGTTCGAACGCATGCGCCATCAGGATCGCGTGCGTAAGCTGCGCGCCCAGCTCGATGCGGCCGGCATTCCGCACATGCCGAACCCGAGCCATGTGGTTCCGGTCATGGTCGGCGATGCGGCCAAGTGCAAGTGGATTTCCGATCTGCTGCTCGATGCCGGCGTCTATGTGCAGCCGATCAACTATCCGACTGTGCCGAAGAAGACCGAGCGTTTGCGCATCACGCCGACGCCGCTGCATTCCGATGGCGATATCGAACAGTTGGTCGGTGCGCTGCACGCGCTTTGGTCTCGCTGTGCGCTTGCCCGGGCCGTTGCGTAAGAGACGGCTTCCGCCTCAAAATCAAAATGCGCTTCATTGCGGAATATCGGTGCGATGCCGATTTCTGCAATGATTGTTTGTGCCGTCGTTAGCCGCGGCTTCCCAAAGCCAGGCGGCAGGCGAGGCCGGCAAATACCGTCGCCAGCAGATATTGCGGCAGCTTCGGAAGGCGCTTGATCGCCGAGAACCGGCCGCGGATGTGGCTGCCAAGCAGGATGACGGAGCCGTTCACCAGGAAGCCGATCCCGTTGAGAATGGTGGCGAGCAAGGCCATCTGCAGGATCATCGAGCCGCTGGGATCGACGAATTGCGGGAAGAGCGCAAGCACGAACAGGGCCAATTTCGGGTTAAGAATATTGGTTGCCAGGCCCTCGACGAAGATGCGCTTACCCGAAAGGCGCTTGAGCCCGGCCGACGGTGTGAACGCAGAACCCTGGGAGCGGAGCGTCTTGACGGCCAGATAGAGCAGGTAGGCGCAGCCTGCCCAACGCACGATCTCATAAGCGACCGGCACGGTGAGAAAGAGCCGTGACAGTCCGAGGGCTGCCGCCATGGCGTGGCAATAGGTTCCAAGCGCAATGCCGGCATAGGTGAGAAAGCCGGCGGAGCGGCCCTGGCTGACGCTGCGCGAGGCGATGAGAAGCATGTCGGGACCGGGCGTGGCGGTGAGCACCAGCGCGGCGGCGGCAAAAAGAATGATCGTGGAAAAGTCCGGCATCGTGATTCCCTTGAAAGTGAAGCCGGAATTCCTCTCTAGCATCATCGCCGGGAATGGCAACCGCCGTATATGCGGTTGCGTAGCGAATGCGGAACGTTGCGATCTATTGTAAGATTATGCTTACGCAGCCTTTTCCCGCTGGGAGATGAGCACGGCGGCGCGGCCGCGCGCTTCCTCATCGGCGGCAAAGACCGCATCCATGGTATCGGCGCTGCCGATCGCAATCATCTCCTCCATGACGGCTTCGGCGATATCGGCCATTTCGAGGAAGCCGATGCGGCTGTCGACGAAGGCGTGGAAGGCGATTTCTTCGGCCGCATTCATGATCGCGCCCTGAAGGCCGCCGCGCTCCAGTGCGGTGCGGGCAAGGCGCAGCGCGGGGAAACGCACTTCGTCCGGCGCCTCGAAATCGAGCCGGGCGAGCTTGGCGAAATCCAGCCGGTCGACATTGAGCCTGGTGCGGGCGGGATAGGTCAGCGCATAGCCGATGGCGGTGCGCATGTCGGGACAGCCGAGCTGCGCCAGCACCGAGCCGTCCGTATAGCCGACCATGGAATGGATGACGGATTGGGGGTGCACCACCACTTCGATCTGATCAGGGCGGACATCGAACAAGTGCTTGGCCTCGATCATCTCCAGCGCCTTGTTGAACATGGAGGCGCTGCCGATCGAAATCTTTAAGCCCATCGACCAATTGGGATGGGCACGCGCGATCGCCGGCGTGACATTCGCCATCTGCTCCCGCGTCCAGGTGCGGAAGGGGCCGCCCGATGCGGTGATGATGATGCGCTCCACCGCGTGCTGCTGGTCGTCCTCTAGTGCCTGGAAAATCGCGCTGTGCTCGCTATCGACGGGGATCAGCCGGCCGCCGCCTTCGGCCACGGCGCGCACGAAGAGATCGCCCGCGGAGACAAGACATTCCTTGTTGGCAAGCGCGATATCGGCGCCGCGGCGGGCAGCTGCCAGCGTCGGCGCCAGGCCGGCTGTGCCGACGATCGCCGCCATCGCCCAGTCCGAGGGCATGGAGGCGGCCTCTATCAAGGCATTCTTGCCCGCGCCGACGGCAATGCCCGATCCGGCCAGCGCATCCTTCAGATCCTGATAGCGCTCCTCATTGGCCGTCACCGCAAAGGCGGCACCGCAGGCCTTTGCCTGTGTGGCCAGCAGGCCGATATTGTCATGTCCGGTGATTGCCGCGATATCGAAGGCCTCACGCCCGCCCAGCTGGGCAATGACGTCGAGCGTATTCTGGCCGATGGAGCCGGTCGAACCCAATATCGTCAGGCGACGACGCGCCGTGCTGCCGGTGTTCATTCAGGTATCCGCATTTGCTGCTGTTCTCCAAGGCTCTACAGGGGATTGGGCGGAGCGGCAAGTCCGGAGCCATGCAACCGCTCCCCCGGGCGATACACGCGAAAAGCGACCGTGTGAATTAGTCATATTTTTTTCAATCTCCATTGAACCAAATGCAAACTGCTGCGTTTTCCGACCACTCGACTGAGGAGGGCGATGAATGGTTTTCAAGGCGGCAACGTTTCACGGTATGGAGCTCTATCTGGAAAACGACCAGGCCAGGCGCTCGGCGCTGGAATCTGCGGTTGCCAATGCGCTCGCCGTTGCCGGCGGAATCGATGCTTCCGATGTTACCGTGATTGCGGCAGGCCAGGAAATCCGCCTGCACGGTTCGGTCGCGACCTATCAGGAGGTGACGCGGGCAACCGCGGTGGCAGAATCCATTCCCGGTGTGCGGTTGGTGAGGAACAGGATCGCTGTGGGGTGATATCCGCCTTTTAAGTTCGCGTTTACGCGGCGCCCGATGGGGCTCACGGCAGAGTGATCGCATATGGGCGAAAGTTCCTTCTCCCCTCGGGGAGAAGGTGGCCCGAAGGGTCGGATGAGGGGGCTGACCGATTTGAATGTGGGGTTTTCGCACCCTTGGCAACACCCCCCTCATCCGCCTGTCGGCACCTTCTCCCCGAGGGGAGAAGGAGGACGCGGCAACGGCGTCGTTTCATGTACGCTTGCCTTGGGGCTCACGGGATACTCCGTTCTCGAGGCGAAACGCATGAAAAGATCGTGATCGCCGCAACCTTCGCCAGCTCGAAACGCGGACTAAGAGCGATACTGAGTGCTTGAGTATAATGGTGATCTCGACGCGATTCGAACGCGTGACCCTCAGATTAGGAATCTGATGCTCTATCCTGCTGAGCTACGAGACCACTCGGCATGATCCATACAAAAGCCAAGGCCCGAAGCCAAGCCCTTTTGCGTCGTGGAGACAATCTGCCTTGAGCAGGCTCCGCGCAGCCTCAAAGACTACGCGGAGGTATCGAGGCAGGCCTCAGGCGTTGAGGCGCTGTTCGGCGAGGCGTACCCAGTAGGATATGCCGTGGGCGATGGCTTCGTCGTTGAAGTCGTAGGCCGGGTTGTGCAAGCCGGCGCTATCGCCATTGCCGACGAAGATGAAGGCGCCGGGGCGGGCGAGCAGCATGTAGGAGAAATCCTCGCCGCCCATCATCGGGTCGATATTCGGGATGACATTGCCCGCGCCGGCGATTTCCTCGGCCACCGCGATCGCGTGATCGGTCTCGTCGGCGTGATTGAAGGTGACGGGGTAGTTGCGCTGGAATTCGATCTCGACTTCCGCGCCGTGGCTCGTCGCGATGCCTGTCACGATCTGCTTGAAGCGCTGTTCGGCAAGGTCGCGCATCTCGGGATCGAGCGTGCGCACTGTGCCGGTGAAGCTCGCATCGTTGGGGATGACGTTGTGGGCATTACCGGCGTTGAATGTCGTGACGGAGACAACAACCGATTTCAGCGGATTGGCGCTGCGCGAGGCGATGAGCTGTAGATTGGAGACGATCTGGGCGCCGATGGCGATCGGGTCGATCGTCTTGTGCGGCATGGCGGCATGGCCGCCGAGCCCCTTGATGGAGACGGTGAATTCATCCGTCGCCGCCATGATCGCGCCCTTGCGGATGGCAAAATGGCCGACCGGCAGCCCCGGCATATTGTGCATGCCGTAGACTTCGGCGATCTCGAAGCGCTCCATCATGCCGTCCTTGACCATGGCGTCGCCGCCGGCGCCACCTTCTTCGGCCGGCTGGAAGATGACGGCGATGTTGCCGTTGAAATTGCGGTTCTCGGCGAGGTATTTCGCAGCCCCCAGCAGCATGGCGGTGTGGCCGTCATGGCCGCAGGCATGCATCTTGCCCGGAGTCTGGGAGGCATAGGGCTTGCCGGTGATTTCGGTGAGCGGCAGGGCGTCCATGTCGGCGCGCAAGCCGATCGTGCGGCCCTCGCCCTTGCCACGGATCAGGCCGACGACGCCGGTGCGGCCGATGCCGGTCACCACCTCGTCGACGCCGAAGGCGCGCAGTTTCTCGGCCACGAAAGCGGCCGTATTCTCGACCGCATAGAGGAGTTCGGGATGCGCATGGATATGGCGGCGCCACTCGGTCACTTCGCCCTGGAGTTCTGCGGCTCTGTTCAAGATCGGCATATGCTGATTTTCCTGCTGCTCAATATCGATTCTGGTTCAACCTGCGGGTCCTTGGCACAGCCTTGGCCAGCTTATCGTGGCCTTGGCGGCGTGCCATCGGGAAATAAAGTCGTCAATCGCCTTTGCCTTCTCCTAGCCATATAGGTTAAATAGACGAAGCTTTCGAGAAAATTCCGGACTTCTGAAGGATAGATCGTGCCGACGAAGCAGAATCGTTTGTATGCCGCCCTGCGGCTCGTTCCTATGGCCGCAGCAGCATCCATGCTTTTCCTGTCGACCGCGCAAACGGCCGGAGCCAATCCGCATATTCTCGTCGATGTCAGCACCGGACGCGTTCTCGACCAGCAGGAGGCGTTTCGCCGCTGGTATCCCGCCTCGCTCACGAAGCTGATGACGACCTATGTGACCTTCCGGGCCATTCAGTCCGGTCAGATCCGGCTCGATACGCCCGTCGTCATGTCGAAGCTTGCTGCCGCACAGCCGCCGGCGAAGATGTACTTCAAGCCGGGCCAGAAGATGACGCTCGACAACGCCTTGAAGATGATGCTGGTCAAATCGGCAAACGATCTTGCCATGGCGGTCGCAGAGACGGTCGGCGGCTCGCAGCAGGGCTTCGTGGCGCGGATGAATGCGGAAGCCGCGCGCCTCGGCATGCGCGACTCGCATTTCATCAATCCGAACGGTCTGCCCGGCAAAGGACAGTATACGACGGCGCGCGATCTTGCGATCCTCAGCGTGGCGCTGCGCCGCGAGTTCCCGCAATATGCCGGCTATTTCTCGCTCGAGGGCTTCACCAACGGCGTCAAGCAGGTGCCGAACATCAACATGCTCATTGGCCGTTTCGACGGCGCCGACGGCATGAAAACCGGCTTCATCTGCGCTGCCGGCTTCAACCAGATCGCCTCGGCAACCCGCAACGGCCGTACGCTGATCTCGGTCGTTCTCGGCACCGACAGCCTGGCGGCACGCGCCGACGATTCCGCCAATCTCCTGGAAAAAGGCTTCCAGAACCAGCTTTCCACCCGCGACACGCTCGCAACCTTGAGACCTGACGCGCCGCTTGCGGCCGATGTCGCCGATGTCACGGCCGACATCTGCAGCACCAAGGGCGCGCAGGCGCGCAGCGAGACCCGCGATCCCTTCGGTCGCACCAAGGTACAATCGCCCTATATCCACGAAATGGATCATGAGCCCAATTTCGTCTATGCCGGCCTGATCGGCGGCCAGGATATCGCGACGGCCGCTAAGAGCGACAAGGACGATGTCACGGCCAGAGGCGACAAGGCGACCAGGGACAACAAGATCGCGATCTCCGGCAGCGCGTCCAATGTGCCGGTTCCGATGCCGCGGCCCACTTTCTAATATCGGACAGGAATCATGAGCGTTTCGCAGCAAAGAGTGCCGGTTGCCATCCTGACCGGCTTCCTCGGTGCGGGTAAATCGACCCTGCTCAACCGCATCCTCAAGGATGAGGCCATGCGCGATGCGGCCGTCATCATCAACGAGTTCGGCGATGTCGGTATCGATCATCTGCTGGTGGAAAGCTCCGGCGATTCCATCATCGAGCTTTCCGATGGCTGCCTGTGCTGCACGGTGCGCGGCGAGTTGGTGGACACGCTGGCGAACCTGATGGACGCGATGCAGACCGGCCGCATCCGGCCGCTGAAGCGCGTCGTCATCGAAACGACCGGCCTTGCCGATCCTGCTCCCGTCATGCAGTCGATCATGGGCAATCCGATCATCGCCAACAATTTCGATCTCGATGGCGTCATTACCGTCGTCGATGCGGTCAACGGGCTGCAGACGCTCGACAATCACGAAGAAGCGCGCAAGCAGGTCGCAGTCGCCGACCGGCTGATTGTGTCCAAGACGGGGATTGCCGGCGCCGTGCCGGAGGCGCAGCTGGAGAGCAGGCTGAGGGCGCTCAATCCGCGCGCGCAGATCCTGAATGCCGATAGCGACGAGGCGGGACGCGCCGCCATTCTGGTCAACGGCCTCTACGACCCGGCTTCAAAGATCGCCGATGTCGGCCGCTGGCTGCAGGACGAGCTGGAAGCGGACGACGATCATCATCACCATGATGAGCACGATCACCACGACCATGATCATGACCATCATCATGGCGATCATGGACACCACCATCACCATCATGGGCACCACCACGGCCACCGGCATCAGCACGCCCATGACGTCACGCGGCATGACAGCTCGATCCGGTCGTTCTCGATCGTCGAGATTCAGCCTATCGATCCGATGGCGCTCGAAATGTTCATCGATCTGCTGCGTTCGGCGCATGGCGAAAAGCTCCTGCGCATGAAGGCGATCGTTGCAGTGTCGGATCGGCCGGAACGCCCTGTCGTGCTGCATGGCGTGCAGAATATCTTTCATGCGCCGGTGCGCCTGCCGGCATGGCCCGATCCCGAAGACCGCCGCACGCGCATGGTCATCATCACGAAGGATTTGCCGGAAGATTTCGTGAAGGGCCTATTTGACGCCTTCCTCAGTAAGCCGCGCGTCGATACGCCTGATAGGGCGGCGCTGGAGGATAATCCGCTCGCCGTGCCGGGGATGAAGTTTTAAATCTCGATGAGATCTAACAACCCGCCCCGCCCTTCGACAGGCTCAGGGTGAGGCTGGTCTTGGCCACACTGTCGGCCATGATCGAAGAGAGGGTGGCGCGATAAGGGAAATCCGCAGTCGCTCCATCCTCATGGTGAGGCGGGAGCGTAGCGACCCTCGAACCATTGGGATGGCCACCAGCTGCTAGAGATCACCCCTTGCGAATCACGAAGCGATGGCCGCCATCCGTCTTCTCGCTCTCGAGAAGCGTGTGGCCCTTCTCGTTGCAGAGATGCGGGATGTCGATGACGGCGAGCGGATCCGTGGTTTCCACGGTCAATGTCGCGCCGCTTGCCATGCCGCGCAGACGCTTCTCCGTCTTGATCGCCGGATAGGGGCATTTCAGGCCGCGCAGATTGTAGATCTCGGTATCCGGACTATTCACTCTTGGCCCAGAACTTCCAGAAAGGCGGTTTCTTGGCCTCGGTCTGCGCGGTCTCGACAGGAGGCGCTGGCGCGTAGGCGAGCGCGTTGAGGCTGGGGTTCATGGGGTTTGCCGTCGGAATCGGCACATTTGCCGGAACGTTGGCTGCAACGATCGGGCCGGCCGCGGGCTGCTGCGCAGGTGCCATCGGAGCACCTGTCGCAGGAGTTGCCGTGGCCACGCGAATGCTTGCCGTCGTCGGGTTACCCGTCGGGCTTACTGCCGTGCCACCGCGCGCGATCTGCTGGGCCGACTGGTTCGCCATCATCGATTCGAGATCGGCGACCTTCATCATCTTACCGGCGGCAAGGGCGGTGCCTGTGGGAGCATAGGCGATATCGTGGCCCTTGCGCTGCTTGGCGACGACGGCCTTGCGCTCGGCTTCGGTCGGGTCGTACCAGGCCATGCCGTCGAACTTCTTCGAGGCAGCGGCATAGTCTGCCTGATACTGCTTGTCATAGGTCGCAAGCGCCATCTGCAGGGCGGGCGGTGTCGTCATGACAGGGCATTTGCCACTGGCGTTGAACGGACCGCTGGCCTGCTGGTTGAAGACGTATTTCTTCTCGCAGACCTCGACCTCGGGCGGGCGCTTGGTGACTTCGAAATTGTCGTAGCCAACCTTCAGCATCTTCCAGAATTCGATATTGGGGCTGAGGCGATGCTTCCACATGTTTTCCGCCGTCATGCGGAAGGGGAAGGCTTCGAGCTGAACGGCCTTCTGGCCGCCCTTGAAGGCGTCGCGCGCGAAGGCATAGATCTCCAGCACCTGCTGGTCGGTCATGGAATAGCAGCCGGACGACGAGCAGGCGCCGTGGATCATCAGATTGTTGCCGGTGCGGCCATTGGCTGCATCGTAGCGGTTCGGGAAGCCGGTGTTGATGGCGAGATAGTATTTCGAATTCGGGTTCAGGTTGGCCGGCGTCAGCATGTAGAAGCCTTCCGGCGCCTGCCGGTCGCCTTCCTTCACCTTCGGGCCCAGACGGCCGGACCAGGCGCAGATCTTGTAATCCGCGATGACTTCGAAACGGTTGTTCTGGTTCGCCTTCAGGATCTCCATCACGCCTTCTTCCTTGAAGATGCGGATCATGATCGGCGAGTTGCGGTCCATGCCCTTCTTGGCCATGTCGGCGAGGATATGGCTTGGAAGCGGCTGTTCGACCTTGTTCTTCACCTTCGACAGGTCGATCGACGCGGTATCCAGCGCGTCGTTGCAGCCGGCGAGTGCTAGCGCCATCAGGGAAACATAGGCAAGGTGACGAATGCGCATTCTGACCTGGTCCATAAATGCGAAGAGTGGCAGTTCGATCTGTTTCGCCACTCCCCTCGAAGCATGAAACGGAATCATAGATGGCTTATACTTGAAAATTCCTTACCAGCCTATGACGTGCCCGCAGCGCGTCGGCAAGCTTTTCTTTGCCATAAAAGCTTCGATAACGGAAATGTGGCCAAGGTTTGGCCTCATTTCCGCTTTCAGCGATCACTTTTTCCGAATGCCGCTTAGAGATTGCGACCGATGTTGAGGAATTTCTGGCGGCGGTCGCTGCGCAATTGTTCGCCCGAACGGCTGGAAAGCTCTGCAAGCGCGGTCGCAATCGTTTCGCCGGCCGAGCTTATCACCGCGTTCGGATCGCGATGCGCGCCGCCGACGGGCTCGGAGATGATGCCGTCGATCACGCCGAGGCTCTTCAGATCATCGGCCGTTATCTTCATGTTGGTTGCTGCTTCCTTGGCGCGCGTTGAATCGCGCCAGAGGATCGAGGCCGCACCTTCGGGCGAAATCACGCTGTAGATCGAGTGTTCGAGCATATAGACGCGGTTGCCGACGGCTATCGCGATGGCGCCGCCGGAACCGCCTTCGCCGATAACGATGGAGATGATCGGCACCTTCACGCCGAGACACATCTCGGTCGAGCGGGCGATCGCTTCGGCCTGACCGCGTTCTTCGGCGCCAACGCCCGGATAGGCACCGGCGGTGTCGACCAGCGTGATGACGGGCAACTGGAAGCGGTCGGCCATTTCGAGGATACGGATCGCCTTGCGATAGCCTTCCGGCCGGGCGCTGCCGAAATTATGCTTCAGGCGGCTCTTGGTATCGTTGCCTTTTTCCTGGCCGATGAGGGCGACCGGCTGGCCGCGGAAGCGAGCAAAACCTGCCTGGATCGCGGCATCCTCGGAGAATTGGCGATCGCCGGCCAGCGGTGTGAATTCCGTAAACAGCGTACTGGCATAATCGACGAAATGCGGGCGCTGCGGGTGGCGGGCGACCTGCGTCTTCTGCCAGGCGTTGAGCTTGGAATAGATGTCGGCCATCGCCTCGCGGACGCGGATTTCAAGCCGCCCGACTTCCTCGGACGTGTCGATGCTTTCGTCTTCGCTCGCCAGTTTCTTGAGCTCGTGAATCTTGCCTTCGAGATCCGAGATGGGTTTTTCGAAGTCCAGATAATTGTGCATGAGGTGCGTTTCCGATCCTTTTGCCCGTGACGAGAGATGGCGGCTTCAGCCTGTGTGCCGGTCCTAATCCTGTTTTTTTGCCTGTTTGGCAAGGGGGTGATGCGTTTGGACCAGCTGATGAAGGCGTTCTTCCAGCACATGTGTGTAGATTTGCGTCGTCGAAATGTCCGAATGGCCGAGAAGTTCCTGCACGACGCGCAGGTCCGCGCCGTTGGCGAGAAGATGGCTCGCGAAGGCATGGCGCATCACATGCGGTGAAATCATCGAAGGCGTCAGGCCCGCCCGAATGGCAAGGTCCTTGAGATCGCGCGCAAAAACCTGACGCGGCAGATAGCCCTGCCTGGAAGCGGCGGGGAAAAGCCACGGACTTTCGGGGGCAGGGTTCTTAGCGTTTGCCGCAATCTCGGCCTGCAGCCGCCCATAGCTTTTCAGCGCCGAAATGGCCGACTGCGACAGCGGTACCAGCCGCTCCTTGTTGCCTTTGCCGCGGATCATCAGGAAGCGGCCTTCCTGATCCAGCACCTTCGCCGGCAGAGAGATGAGCTCGCTCACACGCATGCCGGTGGCATAGAGCATTTCCAGGAGCACCAGCATGCGCAGGCGCTGCAGCCGGTCCGGTCCGTCGGCCGCGGCCTCCTCCTCAGCCTGGCTCAGAAGCCTCGTCACGTCGTCGACGCCCATCGTCTTCGGAAGGGCGCGGCCCTTCTTGGGAGCATCGAGGATCCCCGTCGGGTCGTCTGTGCGCAGACCTTCAGCATAGAGGAACTTATAGAATTGCCGCATGGCAGAGAGCCGGCGTGCCTGCGAGGACGGTTTGAAGCCCTGGCTCGACAGGTTGGAAAGATAGGCTCCCAGGTCGCTGGAGCTGGCTTCCGTCAGGCGGACTCCTTGCCCGGATAGGAATGAATGAAGATCGTCGAGATCACGCTCGTAGGATTGCAGCGTGTTGACGGCAGCACCCCGCTCGGCGCTCATCATTTCCAGAAAGGCTTCCAGATGCACTCGCCCCAGATCTCTCTTGCCCGCTCGTATATTTTCGGCTTGCGCGCTCATGGTTTCAGTGAGCCTGTCGTCGGAGGATTGAGGCGTTCGGGGGCAATGCGGATCGTCACATCACGTGGCTGGGGATCGACGAAGAGCACCAGAGCCCACATTGCTCCATATATCGATCCGGCGATGACCGCGCAGATGACAAGGAAGCGAAATAGGGTTGGCATTCGAAAACTCTCCTTCGCCGTTCATTGGCGCGGCGATGCGCAATAATTATGTCCTTCAAGGGTTAGCTGAAGGATATTGCAGACATGTTTACGATAGCGGCGTCTTGACGCTACCGGTGCATTTGACGATACCGTTTCCAAAGAAATTGTGAATGGGCCGATGAGTGAACAAGTCCTGACCCTTGCCGAGAGCCTTAAAGACAGGGCGCGTGCTGCGCTCGGTCAGCGCAATCTCGTCTTCGTGGGATTGATGGGAGCAGGAAAATCCTCGATCGGCCGGCCAGTCGCGCAGCAGCTCGGCCTTCCCTTCGTCGATACGGATATCGAGATTGAGCGCGTGTCGCGCATGACGATCGCCGAACTGTTTGCCGCTTATGGCGAGCAGGAGTTCCGGGCGCTTGAAACGCGTGTCATCAAGCGGCTGCTCAAGGGCGGCCCGCGTGTCGTCTCGACCGGCGGCGGTGCCTTCATCAACGAAAGCACGCGGCTGCATGTCAAGCGCGGCAGTCTTTCCGTCTGGCTGAAGGCCGACCTCGACGTCTTGTGGGACCGCGTCAACAAGCGCGACACACGGCCGTTGCTGAAGACCGAGAATCCGAAACAGACCCTCGAGAACCTGATGAATGCGCGCTATCCGATCTATGCGGAAGCCGATATCACGGTTCTCTCCCGCGACGTAAGCAAGGATATCATGGTCAGGGAAGTCCTTGCCGCGATTGCCGAGGGAAAGAAAGCAGAAAGCAGAATACCATGAATGCGATCACACCGGCTTCCGCTGAGCGTCTCGTGCGCGTGCCTCTCGGCGAGCGTGTCTATGACATCCTGATCGGCCCCGGCCTGATCGCGCGTGCGGGCCAAGAGATCGCAGCCCGGCTGAAGGGGCGCAAGGCCGCCGTCATCACTGATGAAAATGTCGCGCCGCTTTACCTCGATGCTTTGGTTGCGAGCCTTGAAGCGGCCGGTATCCAGGCTTCCAGCCTCGTGTTGCCCGCTGGCGAAAAGACAAAAAGCTTCGAGCATCTGATTACCGTTTGCGATGCAGTGCTGACGGCGCGTGTGGAGCGCAACGATGCGGTGATCGCACTTGGCGGTGGCGTCATCGGTGATCTCTCCGGCTTTGCTGCCGGCATCGTGCGCCGCGGCGTTCGTTTCGTCCAGGTGCCGACCTCGCTGCTGTCGCAAGTGGATTCGTCCGTCGGCGGCAAGACCGGCATCAACACCCATCATGGCAAGAACCTGGTCGGCGTCTTCCACCAGCCTGATCTCGTCCTTGCCGATACCGATGTGCTGAATACGCTGAGCGAGCGTGAATTTCGTGCTGGCTATGCCGAAGTCGCCAAATATGGCTTGATCGACAAGCCGGATTTCTTCGCCTGGCTGGAAGCCAATTGGAAGGATGTCTTCTCGGGTGGTGCCGCTCGCATCGAGGCGATTGCCGCCAGCTGCCAGGCAAAGTCCGATGTCGTCGTTGCCGACGAACGCGAAAACGGCCCGCGTGCGCTGCTCAATCTCGGCCATACCTTCGGCCACGCGCTGGAAGCCGCCACTGCCTATGACAGCCGCCGGCTGGTGCATGGCGAGGGTGTTGCGATCGGCATGGTGCTGGCGCATGAATTTTCCGCGCGCCTCAATCTGGCAAGCCCGGATGATGCCAAGCGTGTCGAGGCGCATTTGAAGGCCGTGGGCCTGCCAACGCGGATGGGCGATATTCCGGGCGAGCTGCCGCCGGCCGAAGCGCTGATGGATGCGATCGCGCAGGACAAGAAGGTCAAAAGCGGCAAGCTCACCTTCATCCTCACGCGTGGCATCGGTCAGTCCTTCGTTGCGGACGATGTACCGTCTTCCGAAGTCCTGAGTTTCCTGAAGGAAAAACATCCCTGATGACCGTCGAGGGCACGCTGGCTGTTTTGTGGGAATATTGGCCCGAGATTATATCGATCGTGGCCCTGGTGCTGCTTTCCGCCTTCTTTGCCGGCTCGGAGACGGCGCTGACGGCGGCTTCGCGCAGCCGTATTCATACATTGGAAGCCAACGGCGACAGGCGTGCCGGCATCGTGCGGCTCTTGATAGAACGTCGCGACCGATTGATCGGCGCGCTGCTGATCGGCAACAATCTCGCCAATATTCTGTCGTCCTCGCTTGCGACCAGCGTGTTCCTGGGTCTGTTCGGCAATTCCGGCGTGGCGATCGCCACTGCCGCCATGACCGTCATCCTCGTCATTTTCGCGGAGGTTCTGCCCAAGAGCTGGGCCATTGCGACGCCGGATCGCTTCGCGCTGAATGTCGCCAGTGCGATACGCCTTTTCGTCATCGTCGTTGGGCCCGTGTCGAGCGTCGTCAATGCCATCGTGCGCCAGATCCTGGGCATTTTCGGCGTCAATCTCTCGCGGGAAGTGTCGATGCTGTCGGCGCATGAGGAGTTGCGCGGCGCCGTGGATCTGCTCCACCGCGAGGGTTCCGTGGTCAAGGCCGACCGCGACCGTCTGGGCGGCGTTCTCGATCTCGGCGAGCTGGAACTGTCAGATATCATGGTTCACCGCACGGCAATGCGCGCCATCAATGCCGATGATCCGCCAGAAGTGGTCGTGCGTGCGATCCTCGACAGTCCGTATACGCGCATGCCGCTCTGGCGCGGCACCATCGACAACATCATCGGCGTCGTACATGCCAAGGATCTGCTGCGGGCGCTGGCGGAACGCAATGTCGAGCCGGAAAATCTCGATATCGTCAAGATCGCGCAAAAGCCCTGGTTCGTGCCCGACAGCACCAATCTCGAGGACCAGCTCAACGCCTTCCTGCGCCGCAAGCAGCATTTCGCCGTCGTCGTCGACGAATATGGCGAGGTGCAGGGCATCGTCACGCTGGAGGATATTCTGGAAGAGATCGTTGGCGACATCGCCGATGAGCACGATCTGGATATCCAGGGCGTGCGGCAGGAGGCCGACGGCTCGATCGTTGTTGACGGAGTCGTGCCGATTCGCGACCTGAACCGCGCGCTCGACTGGGATTTGCCCGACGAAGAGGCGACGACGATTGCCGGCCTCGTCATCCACGAATCGATGACCATCCCTGAAGAGCGGCAGGCCTTCACGTTCTACGGCAAGCGCTTCATCGTCATGAAGCGCGAAAAGAACCGCATCACCAAGCTGCGCATCCGTCCCGCGGAGTCGGAAGAGGCGAAGCCGGCTTAAGGCGTCCCCAGCGCCCTACCAGCGCACCGTCTCTCCCGGAGCTGCTGGCTCTACCGCCAGCGCGTGCAGCCCCGCCTCCAGTTCCGGCTTCAATAACTCGTTGATCGCCCTGTGGCGCGCGAGGCGCGGCATGCCGGAAAACTTGGCGGACACGATGCGAACTCTTATATGAGTTTCGCCCGTCCCGGTCATGTCGGGCTGATGACCCGCATGCAGGTGGCTCTCGTTGATGACGGCAAGGCGCTCGGGCGCGAAGGCATCGGTGAGCTTCCGCTCAATGCGGGATTGCAGTGTCGTTTCCATATTCCCGCGTCGACCTCGCTTGCGAAAAAAAGGCTCCCACAAAGCCTATAACATTCCTGTTTGTCAATTCTTGTTGTGGGGTATCCAAGGCCCCATAATTAGGACGCCATGAGACTTGATTCAAAATATTTCGATCGCATCCGCACCCGCCGCAAGCGCGCGCAGGAGCCCGAACAGGGTCCTCCGACGTGCCAGTGGGACGGCTGCGACAAGCACGGTACGCATCGCGCCCCGGTGGGGCGCAATGCGGAAGGGCAGTTCTTTTTGTTCTGCTTCGAGCACGTCAAGGAATACAATAAGGGCTACAATTATTTCTCCGGCCTCTCGGACGGGGAAATCGCGCGCTATCAGAAGGAAGCCATCACCGGCCACCGTCCGACCTGGACCGTCGGCGTGAACAAGGCTGCCAGGAACAGCCCGCTTCATTCCGATATCCGCTCGGGCGCCTATTCCCGCGTTCGCGACCCCTTCGGCTTCGTTAGGGAAGGCGAGGGCCAAGGTCGCGGCCCGCGTTTTCCGCAGCAGCGCAAGCTGAAAACGCTGGAGGCGAAAGCCTTCGACACCATGGGTCTCGGCGCCAATGCCTCGGCTCCGGAAATCAAGCGCCGCTACAAGGAATTGGTGAAAATGCACCATCCCGACGCCAATGGCGGCGACCGCGGCTCGGAAGAGCGCTTCCGCGCAGTTATTCAGGCCTATCAATTATTGAAGCAGAACGGTTTTTGTTAATTCCCGTCCTTGCTCTCCGCCTTCAATCAGGTATGGTCCAAATCGGCTGAAGCTGCGGGCAACCGCGGCAGGGTGCGCATTTGGCTGGCTGCACCTCGGTCAACTTTCCGGGCGCGGCGTTTCTTGTCCGGGGACTCTGTTCAAGGATGCTCGCAAGCGATCATATTATCGCGCCGAGATTTTGCTTTAGTCCCGGAGAAGTATCGCCGCTGTTCCGACCGGACGGATGCGGGCAACAAGCTGCGGCGTTTCGGATAAATCGGCTGAGTTTGATATGGCAGGGTGAGAGCCACCCGCCCTGGAGACATGATGAGCAAGATTGACCTTGATATTTCCGAGATCCCCGATACCACAGTTTCGGTCCGCGAAGTCTTCGGCATTGATTCCGACATTCGCGTGCCCGCTTACAGCCAGGGCAGTGCCTACGTGCCCGATCTCGACACGGACTATCTCTTCGACCGCGAGACCACGCTCGCCATTCTCGCCGGCTTCGCTCATAACCGCCGTGTGATGATCTCGGGCTATCACGGCACCGGCAAGTCCTCCCATATCGAGCAGGTCGCCGCGCGCCTCAACTGGCCGTGCGTGCGTATCAACCTCGACAGCCACGTCAGCCGTATCGATCTCGTCGGCAAGGATGCGATCGTCGTCAAGGATGGCCTGCAGGTCACCGAATTCAAGGACGGCATCCTGCCCTGGGCCTATCAGCACAATGTCGCGCTCGTGTTCGATGAATATGACGCCGGCCGCCCGGACGTGATGTTCGTCATCCAGCGCGTGCTGGAATCCTCGGGCCGTCTGACCCTGCTCGACCAGAGCCGCGTCATCCGTCCTCACCCGGCCTTCCGCCTGTTCGCAACCGCCAATACCATCGGTCTCGGCGACACGACCGGCCTCTATCACGGTACGCAGCAGATCAACCAAGCGCAGATGGACCGCTGGTCGATCGTGACGACGCTGAACTACCTGCCGCACAACAATGAAGTCGATATCGTACTGGCGAAGGTGAAGTCCTTCCGCAACGACAAGGGCCGCGACACCGTCTCCAAGATGGTCCGCGTTGCCGACCTGACGCGCGCTGCCTTCATGAATGGCGATCTGTCGACCGTCATGAGCCCGCGTACCGTCATCACCTGGGCCGAAAATGCGGAAATCTTCGGCGATGTCGCCTTTGCTTTCCGCGTCACCTTCCTCAACAAGTGTGATGAGCTGGAACGGCCGCTGGTTGCCGAGCACTATCAGCGCGCGTTCGGCGTCGAGCTGAAGGAAAGTGCCGCCAACATCGTGCTCGAAGCCTAAGGAAAAGCCGACACATCATGTCAGGTCGCGGAGATAATTCCAAAGCGAAGCCGGGCGCCCCGGTGGACATGGAGCCGTTGCGCCGGGCGATCAGCGGCTGTGTCCGCTCGATCGCCGGCGATGCCGAGGTCGAGGTGGCCTTTGCCAATGAACGCCCGGGTATGACCGGCGAGCGCATCCGCTTGCCGGAGCTTTCGAAGCGGCCGACAGCCCATGAGCTCGCGGTGACGCGCGGCCTTGGCGATTCGATGGCCCTGCGGCTTGCCTGTCACGATGCCCGCGTGCATGCCGTCATGGCGCCGCAAGGCGCGGACGCCCGCTCGATCTTCGATGCTGTGGAGCAGGCGCGTGTCGAATCGATCGGCTCGCTGCGCATGAGCGGTGTTGCCGCCAACCTCAACTCCATGAATACGGAGAAATACGCCAAGGCGAATTTCTCCGGCATCGAACGGCGCGAGGATGCGCCGATCGGTGAAGCCATGGCGATGATCGTGCGCGAGAAGCTGACCGGCCAGAAACCGCCGGAAAGCGCCGGCAAGGTGCTCGATCTCTGGCGCCCCTTCATCGAGGAAAAGACCGGCGGTCAACTCGACAATCTGCTGTCTGCCATCAACGACCAGCAGAGCTTCGCCCGTGTCGTCCGCAACATGCTGACGGCTATGGAAATGGCCGAGGAGTATGGCGACGAGCAGTCGGAACCCGACAGCGAGGATCAGCAGAGCGAAGAAGACAAGCCGAGCGGCGAGGATCAGAACGACGACGACGTCAAGGAAGACGAAGGCGCCGACGCCGCCCCAGCCGAAGATAGCGAAGCTTCCGACGAGCAGATGGAAGACGGTGCGACCGAAGACGGCGGCGAGATCTCCGACGACGATATGAGCGAAGAGGGCGAGGAAGATTCGGAAACGCCGGGCGAAACCCGTCGTCCGAACACGCCTTTCGCCGACTTCAACGAGAAGGTCGACTACCACGTCTATACGGAGGAGTTCGACGAGACCACGACGGCGCAGGAGCTGTGCGACGTGGCCGAACTCGAGCGCCTGCGTGCCTTCCTCGACAAGCAGCTTGCCCATCTGCAGGGCGCCGTGGGCCGGCTCGCCAACCGCCTGCAGCGCCGTCTGATGGCGCAGCAGAATCGCTCCTGGGACTTCGATCTGGAAGAGGGCTATCTCGATCCGGCACGCCTACCGCGGCTGATCATCGATCCGATGCAGGCGCTGTCCTTTAAGATGGAGCGCGATACGCAGTTCCGCGACACGGTGGTGACGCTGCTGATCGACAATTCCGGCTCGATGCGCGGTCGTCCGATCACGGTTGCCGCCTCCTGTGCCGATATTCTGGCCCGCACGCTGGAGCGCTGCGGTGTGAAGGTCGAGATTCTCGGCTTTACCACCAAGGCGTGGAAGGGCGGCCAAGCGCGTGAAAAGTGGCTGGCCAGCGGCAAGCCGCAAACGCCGGGCCGGTTGAACGACCTGCGCCACATCATCTACAAGTCCGCGGACGAGCCCTATCGACGGTCTCGCAGTAACCTCGGTCTGATGATGCGCGAAGGCCTGCTCAAGGAAAACATCGACGGCGAAGCGCTGATCTGGGCGCATAACCGCCTGCTCGGACGCCGAGAACAACGCCGCATCCTGATGATGATCTCGGATGGTGCGCCGGTCGATGATTCCACGCTGTCGGTCAATCCAGGCAATTATCTGGAGCGGCATTTGCGCGCCGTCATCGACCAGATCGAGACGCGCTCGCCGGTGGAATTGCTTGCCATCGGTATTGGCCATGATGTGACGCGCTACTATCGCCGCGCCGTCACCATCGTCGATGCTGATGAACTGGCCGGCGCCATGACGGAGCAGCTTGCCTCGCTTTTCGAGGATCAGACGAGCATGCCGCGCTCGCGCATGCGCCGCGCCAGCTGAGCCCGCTGTGGCGTTTATCGGCATCGGCCTTATGGCCGGCGTCTTTTTCGGACGAGATCGCCGGTTCGCGACGCTGGCCGGTTGCCGCGAAATCCGTGTGTTTCATTGCGATGGTCGCGGGTCTGCTTTCGGGCTGCGGTTCCGGAAATGACGCCGACGAGCGTGGCAAGGCGGCAATTCAGGCCCAGGTCATTTCCACCTTCAAACGAGGCTCGGATCAAACGCGCTTCGGCGCGCTGGAATTTCTCAGCGGTCTTGAGTTCAGCTCGGACAATGCGCTTCTCGGCGCTGTTTCGGCCATTCGTTTTCGTGACGATCAGCGGCATTTCATTTCGGTCCTGGATACCGGCCACTGGTTCACCGGCACCATCGAACGCGACCAGGAGGGGCGGCTGAAGGGGATCAGCGATGCGCGGATTGCGCCTATGATCGACCGCTTCGGCGAGACGGATGCGGGCGATGGGGCCATGGATGCCGAAGGCTTGGCGCTGCGCGGCAATCACGTCCTCGTCAGCTACGAACAATATCACCGCGTCGATGCCTATCCCGATCCAGGCTTTGAGATTTCGCCGCCCGATGGCAGCATGCCCGTTCTTATCCCGAGATGGGAACTGCGGTCCAATCGCAGCCTCGAGGCACTGATGATCGCGCCGCAGTCGAGCCCGCTTGCCGGTGGGGCTGTTATCGTCGCCGAAGACAGTCTGGATGATCAGGGTAATCTGTTCGCCGCCGTTCTGGACGGGCCGCTTCAGGGGCGCTTCACCGTGAGGCGCCATGGCGGCTTCAATGTCAGCGACGGCGTCTTTCTGCCTGATGGTGACCTATTGCTGCTGGAGCGGCGCTTCGGGCTGATCCATGGCCTCGGCGTGCGTGTCCGCCGCATCGTCGGTGCGGATATCAAGCCGGGCGCTGTCGTGGACGGCAAGGTGATCTTCGAGGCGGGCTCCGGAGATCAGATCGACAATATGGAGGGTCTTGATGTCTTCCGCGCGGCCGACGGTTCCCTGCATCTTGTCATGGTCTCGGATGACAATCATTCGATTCTGCAGCGCAGCCTGATGCTGGAGTTCAAGCTGCATGATGACAATATCGTCAGCCAGAATTGAGAGCGGGCGAGCGGCCTGGTTTTCGGCCGCTGCCATCCTTCTTTGTCAAAAAATGGTGCCGCTCGCCATACTGCGTCGCGCAGCGGACTATTCGGCTGTCAGGCGGTCGGCGCCTGCGACATCGGCTTCAGCATGTTCATCAGCGCGCCATAGGGCAGCAGCATCACGAGGCCGACGGTCACCTTGACTGAGAAATCGCCGATCGCCCAGGATACCCAGCGCGGGGCCGAGGTGGAGAAAGCGCCGAGGATCGGAGCCCAATCGATCGCGAAGGGATCGTTCGGACCGAAGAAGACGAAGAAGGGCGCGAAGGCGAAGGAGAAAAAGATCAGAGTGTCCAGCATCGAGCCGATGAGCGAACCGAACAGTGGCGCGCGCCACCAGGCCATGCGGCGCAGGCGGTTGAAGACCGAGATGTCGAGCAGCTGGCCGGCAAGATAGGCCGAACCGGAGGCGATCGCGATGCGCGGCTGAGCCGTGTAGAACGACAGCGCGACACCGACGACGAAGCCGGCAAAGACGACCTTGCGCGCGGCCTTGGGGCCGAACTGGCGGTTGGTCAGATCGGTGATGAGGAAGGCGACTGGATAGGTGAAGGCACCCCAGGTGAGGATATCCGCGAGATTGATGCCGGCGAGGCTGACCTGCAGCGGATACTGCACGAGGATGTTGGAAGCGACGACGACCAGCGTCATCAGCAGAACGTAGATAAGGGTATGACGTATCGTCAGCATTTTTTTATCCTGGGAGATGCCACCAGTTGAAAGAAACCGGACATGGAAAAAGGCTTGTCCGGATATGATCCGTGCAAGCCTCTTAGCCGGTATGAAATCGCGAAATGCTAGCGCTGCTTAGGCAGCAACGGCAGCTTCAGCGGACTTCTTGACGATCTGGCGACGCAGCAGGCGAGCGCGCATGCTGAGTTCGTTTTCGCTTGCCTTCAAGAGGAAAGCGTCCAGACCACCGCGATGCTCGACCGAACGCAGCGCTGCAGCGGAAACGCGCAGGCGATAGCGCTGGCCGAGAACGTCGGAAATCAGCGTGACCTGGCAGAGGTTCGGCAGGAACCGACGCTTGGTCTTGTTGTTGGCGTGGCTAACGTTGTTGCCCACGAGGACGGCCTTGCCGGTCAATTCGCACATGCGGGACATGGTACACCTACTTTTGTTTTTCTCGGCCATCGGATAGACATACCGGGCAAAACCCGGCGCGCAATCCAACAGGCCATAATTGGAAAGTTGCGGTTCTATAGTCAGAGAGGCTGGCCGCGTCAAGCCAAACCTTGTGTTTTCCCGCAATTCCGTCAAAAAGCTGCTGTTGTCTGACGCTCGCAGCAGGCGAGCAAAGCAACTATATAACTTGCCTGATCCTCGTTGAAGGCCCTGATCATGGTTCAAATTCGGAAGTGGCTTCTTATTTCAGCGATCGTCGCGTCAATGCCGTCGATGGCACTGGCCGACGTGCTGCGGCATGAAGCGCGCTATCGCGTTTCGCTGGCCGGCCTGCCGATCGCCAGGGCGGATTTCAAGACCGAGGTCACGGGCAAACAGTTCACCATTCGCGGCGATATCACCTCGGCAGGCCTTGCAGATCTCGTTACCTCGATCGATGCGAAGACCGATGTGACTGGGGTCGTCAACGACAGCAAGCTGCAGGCGACCCACTACACGCTCTTCTACAAGAGCGGGAAGAAAGAGCGCACCTATGATGTCGCCTATACCAACGGCAATGTGACGTCGAATACGATCACGCCCGAGCCGAAGCGTCCGGACACCTGGGTCCCCATCACGGAAAGCGACT
Organism: Rhizobium sp. AG207R; assembly: GCF_027109195.1. Taxonomy (NCBI): domain Bacteria; kingdom Pseudomonadati; phylum Pseudomonadota; class Alphaproteobacteria; order Hyphomicrobiales; family Rhizobiaceae; genus Rhizobium; species Rhizobium sp. AG207R. The sequence goes on along the minus strand of NZ_JAEPVT010000003.1, from coordinate 69,804 downwards.
TGAAGTCCGTGCTCGATCCGATATCGGGCATGATCTTCCCGATCACGCCCAGCCTCAACCTCTGCAACCAGACGCTGGCCGTCTTCGATGGCGAGATGCGCATGGATCTGAAGCTGTCGCCAAAGGGATCGCATCCTTTCTCGACCGATGGCTTCAAGGGCAAGACCATTGCCTGTGGGGTGCGCTTCACGCCGAAGAGCGGCTACAAGAGCACCCGCAAGGATTATCTCTACCTCGCCAAGAGCGACAATATGGAGATCTGGTTCGCCAAGGCGGATACGATGAATGTCTATGCCCCGGTCTACGTCCGCATCCCGACGCAATACGGAACGGTGACGATTACGGCCGTAAAATACGGCAGCTAGACCGGCTGCTGTTTTCACGGAAACGCTTGACGATTCTCGCCATTGTTTCTACGCAATTCCACGAAAATTGCTGTGTATTTTCGTGGAATTGCTTTGGCGGGCTGGGGACGTCCGCGGCGATAAGCTGGGGGCAGGGATGAAATTTCGCGCGACGTTGACAGGCTTTTCAGCCATTCTGATGTGGTCGTTTCTGGCGCTTTTGACTGTCGCCTCCGGCAAGATGCCGCCCTTTCAGCTGCTCGCCATCTGCTTTGCCATCGGCAGCATTCCCGGCATTGTGGTGCTGTTGCTGCGGCCGGAGCGTTTGCAGCTCCTGCGCCATCCCGCCAAGGTCTGGATAACAGGCATTGCCGGCCTGTTCGGCTATCACTTCCTCTATTTCACGGCATTGCGCCATGCGCCGGCCGTGGAGGCAGGGCTGATTGCCTATCTCTGGCCGCTGCTGATCGTCGTCGGTTCGGCGTTGCTGCCCGGCGAGCGGCTGCGTTGGTATCACATCGTCGGCGCGCTGATGGGGCTGGCGGGTACGGTTCTGATCGTCGGCCGCAACGGCTTTCATTTCGAAGGCGCCTATGCCGTCGGCTATGGCGCGGCGTTTCTCTGTGCCTTCACCTGGTCGGGCTATTCCTTGATAACGCGCCGCTTCGAGGCCGTTTCCACAGATGTCGTCACCATCTTCTGTCTGGTCACGTCGATTCTCTCCTTTTTCTGCCACCTTGGCCTGGAGGAGACCATCTGGCCTGAGAGCGTGCCCCAATGGATCGCCGTGCTTGGATTGGGTCTTTTTCCTGTCGGCGCGGCTTTTTATGCCTGGGATTACGGCGTCAAGAACGGTGATATCCAGATCCTCGGCGCGGCAAGCTATGCCGCACCGCTGCTCTCGACGCTGATCCTGACGTTGTTCGGTTTTGCCGAGCCGAGCTGGGGCATTGCGCTTGCTTGCCTGCTCGTGACGGGAGGTGCGGTGCTGGCCGCCCATCGCATGATCCTGCGCCGGGATGATGTCGTGCGGACGCAGGCGGAAGCGGCGGAATAGCTCCGCCGCCCTCGCTGCCGTTTATTTCTTGAAGACTTTTTCCAGGAAGGCCGCGAGCGACGGCCGCCAGACATCCATCTCATGCTGGAGGTCGGGGTATTCATGGTATTCGTGCTTGATCTTCTTGGCGTCGAGCGTCGCCTTCAAGCCGGCTACGTCCTTGCCGACGACCTGATCCTTGCTGCCGACGGTCACTGTGAAATTATGCAGCGCCTTGTTGATCTTTTCCGGTTCGCTCAGCACGGCATCTACCGCCTTGTTCGGAACGGTCGTCGTGCTGACGCCGCTGAAGGTTGCGACCCAGCCGAAGGTATCCAGATGTGAAAGGCCGGATACGAGAGCCTGATAGCCGCCCTGCGACAAGCCGGCAACGGCGCGGCCGCTCGCCTCGTTCCGCACCCGATAATGCTTCTTCATGTAGGGGATAAGGTCTTCCGTCAGCTCACGATCGGCCGCCTCGGCATTGGCCGGATAGAAATTCGCGCGACGATCGGCGGCCGGGAAGTTTTCGGCGATCGCATTCGGTACGTCGGTTTCCGTATCGGGAATGACGACGATCATCGGCTCGATCTTCTTTTCGGCAAGGAGATTGTCGAGGATCTGTGGCGCGCGGCCCTGGAGCACCCAGGACCCCACGGTATCGCCGAAGCCGTGATAGAGGTAGAGCACCGGCAGCGGCTTGGAGGAATCGGTGTAGCCGGGCGGCGTGTAGACATACATCTGCCGTTCCGAATCGAGCGCCTTGGAATGCAGGGTCACCAGCCGCAGGTCGCCATGCGGCACGTTGCGGATATCAAGAATGCTGCCGGGCACTAGGATCAGGCTGGTATTGACCTGCCGTTGCGGCTTCGGCGCATTGGTGCCGGTGTCGATGCTGCGGAAGCCGTCGACGTTGAAGTAATATTCGTAGAGGTTCGGCTTCAGCACCTCCGTCTTCGCGCTCCATGTGCCATCGTCGCTGCGTTGCATGGCGAGGGGATCGCGCGAGCCCAAAGTGACGGAAACCGCTTTTGCCGCCGGCGCATAGAGGCGGAAGGTGATAGACCCATCCTTCTCTACCGCGGTCACGAAGTTCTTCAGTGACTTGTCGGCCGGCGGCGAGGCCGGAGCATCAAGGGCAAAGACAGGGGCGCTCATGACGCAGCCTGCTGCGACGAGCAAAGGAAACAACAAACGCACGAAAAAACCTCCTCCGGATGAATCAATTTTCACTTTCCCCGTGTAAAGCTGACACAGCGCGTCGCTTTTTCAAGACCGTCGCTGCGCGCTGTCTGGCCGCATCCTGCGTGATGTCAATGAAAGGTAGAAAAGGGTCAGTCTGAGGCCGGCTTCCAGTCAGGTGGCGCCATCTCGAAGCTCGAAAATTCGAAGCCGGGTGCGACCGTACAGCCGACGAGCGTGAATTGCCCGAGGCTTTCGGCCGACTGCCACCAGTTGGCCGGAATGATTGCCTGCGGGCGCTCGCCCTTTGCCAGATCCATGCCGAGAACGAGTTTTTCACTCGCCTTGCCGTCGGCCGAGCGATGCAAAGCGAGGGGGGCGCCGGCATAGTAGTGCCAGACCTCGGCGGCGTCGTGCACCCGATGCCAGTGCGAGCGCTCGCCCGCCTCCAGCAGATAGTAGATGGCGGTGGAGTGGCCTCTCGTGCCGCCGTTCTCGTCGCGAAACGTCTGCACGTACCAGCCGCCTTCCGGATGCCGCTGCATGGAAAGCGTTTCGATGATCTCTTTTGCCTGCATCAGAAATTGTCCTTGCGCTTGCGGATCTCGGCGAAGACTTCTTCGTTGCTGCGGCTTTCCATCAGCAGATGGCGGCGGATTGCCGGATCCGCGGCGCGCAGGAACGGGTTCGTTTCCTTCTCAAGCGCCAATGTCGTCGGAATGGTGAACTTGCCTTCCGCCCTCAAGGCTTCGATATCCGCGGCGCGCGCCTTCAGCCGCTCGTTGTCGGGATCGATGGTCAGCGCGAAGCGGGCGTTGGAGAGCGTATATTCATGGCCGAAATAGACGGCCGTTTCGTCCGGCAGCACGGCGAGCTTCTGCAGCGAGGCCCACATATCCGCTGCCGGCCGTTCGAACAGGCGGCCGCAGCCGAGCGCAAACAGCGTATCGGCAGCAAAGAGCAGCTTGTCGTCGGCAAAATGATAGCAGACATGGCCGGCGGTATGCCCGGGCGTTTCGATGACATTGACCGTATGGCCGGCGAACTCGAACGTATCCCCATCAGCGACGGCGCGATCGAGGCCCGGAATGGCGACGGCCTCGTTGATCGGGCCGATGATCTCGCAGCCGAACTGCTCCTTCAGCGCCAGGTTGCCCTCGACGTGATCGGTATGGTGATGCGTGGTCAGGATATGGCTGATGGTCCAGCCACGACGATCAGCGGCCTTCAGGATCGCATCTGCTTCCGGAGCGTCGATCGATGCCGTCAATCCGGTTTCGGGATCATGGACCAAGACGCCGTAATTGTCGGAACGGCAGATAAAAATCTCTAATTCCAATGGTTTCATGATCGAAATCGTCCTCATCTTTTCCGTGAGTAGAGAATGTAAGCCGTTCGGCCTTGAAGTCCAACGTTCGGCTGATAACATTTGTTTCGATGCATACCGATATTGTCGATCTCCGCCAGTTTTATCATTCCGAGCTTGGTCGCTTGGCGGAGCAGTCGATTGCCATGGCGCTTTCTTCCATCTGGGCACGTATGCCGGAGGAGCGGCTCGTCGGCCTTGGCTATGCCGTGCCCTATCTCGATCGTTTTCGTGCCGATACCGAACGCACTTTCGCCTTCATGCCGGCGGGGCAGGGCGCGGTGAACTGGCCTATGGGGTCGGCCTCGGCGACAGCATTGATCTTCGATGAGGAATTGCCGCTGCCCGACAGTTCGATCGACCGCGTGCTGATGGTGCATTCTCTGGAGTTCGCTGAAAGCCCGCGCGAGACGCTGAAAGAGCTTTGGCGCGTTCTGGCGCCCGGTGGTCGGCTTGTTATTGTCGTGCCGAACCGTACCGGCGTATGGGCACGCATGGAGCACACGCCATTCGGCTCCGGCCGGCCCTATTCGCGCGGCCAGCTGACGTCGCTGCTGCGCGAGACCAATTTCACGCCAGGCGCGACCGCGGAGGCGCTGTTTTTTCCGCCCTCGAAGCTGCGCACCGTGCTGCGGCTGCGCCGCGCCTTCGAGCGGGTTGGCCGCACCCTGTGGCCGGCGTTTTCCGGCGTCATCATCGTCGAGGCGCAGAAACGGCTTTATCAGGGCCTGCCCGTTGCCGTTCGCGCCTCGCGCCGTGTCTTCGTGCCGGTGCTGGCGCCGCGTGGCATACCGACGACCCGTGATGGCGCGTGACGCTTTCGTCGTAGCGCCGACACTCGACAAATTTATCAATCCGCTTTAATGCGACGGGGTGTCATAAACCGGAATTTTCCGGTCTTTCCCAAGGTCGATCCCATGAGCATGGAAATGAGCAAGCCCGTCCCGCGTCCCGGCATCCTCGATATAGCCGCCTATGTGCCGGGCAAGGAGCATGCGCCGGGCGTTGCGCGCGTGTTCAAGCTCTCCTCGAACGAGACGCCGCTTGGCGCCAGCCCCAAGGCCATCGAAGCCTTCCGGAGTGCTGCCGGCAATCTCGAGCGCTATCCGGACGGACAGGCGAAGGAATTGCGCCAGGCGATCGCCGATGTGCATGGGCTGAATGTGGCCAATATCCTCTGCGGCGCCGGCTCGGACGAACTGCTCGGGCTGCTCTGCCACACCTATCTCGGCACCGGTGACGAAGGCATCATCACCGAACACGGCTTCCTGGTCTACAAGATCCAGATCATGGCCGCCGGCGCGACGCCGGTCACCGTCAAGGAGAAGGATTGCACCGTCGATGTCGACGCGATCCTCGCGGCGGTCACCGAGAAGACCAAGATGGTCTTCATTGCCAATCCTGGCAATCCAACCGGCACTTACGTCCCGGTAAGCGAGATCCGTCGCCTGCAGGCGAGCTTGCCGAAGCATGTCATTCTCGTGCTCGACGCGGCCTATGCCGAATATGTTCGCCGCAACGACTACGAGGCGGGTCTCGAGCTCGTTTCGGCGAACCAGAATGTCGTCATGACCCGTACCTTCTCCAAGGTCTATGGCCTTGCGGCCCTTCGTATCGGCTGGATGTACGGGCCTGTCGATATCGTCGATGCGATCAACCGCGTGCGTGCTCCGTTCAATCTGAACAGCGCCGCCATTGCCGCCGGAGCGGCTGCCATTCGCGATCAGGCCTTTACGGAAAAGGCTGTGGCATACAACACGCTCTGGATCGGGAAGATGACGGCTGCGCTCGAGGCCCTCGGCCTCAGGGTGACGCCGTCGGTTGCGAATTTCGTCCTGATCCATTTCCCCGACAGCGACGGCAAGCGTGCGGCCGAGGCCGATGACTTTCTGACGAGCCGCGGCTATATCCTGCGCGCTGTGCGCGCTTACGGCTTCCCGAATTCGCTGCGCCTGAGCATCGGTACCGAAGAGGCCAATCTCGGCGTCATCGACGCTCTGACCGAGTTTATGGGACGCAAGGCATGAGCAACATCCAGTTCGATCGCATTGCGCTGATCGGCATCGGCCTGATCGGCTCTTCCATCGCCCACGACATCAAGCGCCTCGGTATCGCAAAGGAAGTGGTGATCTCGACACGCAGCGCCGAGACGCTGAAGCGTGCCGAGGAGCTGAAGCTCGGCGACCGCTATACGCCGTCGTCGGCCGAAGCAGTGAAAGGCGCCGATCTCGTCATCGTTTCCGTGCCTGTAGGCGCCTCCGAGAGCGTCGCCAAAGAAATCGCGGCGCATCTGAAGCCGGGCGCTATCGTCACCGATGTCGGTTCGACCAAGGCGTCGGTTATTGCGCAGATGCAGCCGCATATGCCGTCCAATGTGCATTTCATTCCGGGCCATCCGCTCGCAGGTACGGAAAAGTCCGGCCCAGATGCGGGTTTCCCGGGGCTGTTCAAGGGGCGCTGGTGCATCTTCACGCCAGTTCCGGGCACAGACGAGGCGGCGATCAAGACGCTGCGCACCTTCTGGGAAACCTTAGGCTCCCGCGTCGACGAGATGGATCCGGAGCATCACGACAAGGTGCTGGCGATCGTCTCGCATCTGCCGCATCTGATAGCCTATAACATCGTCGGGACCGCCGACGATCTGGAGACGGTGACCGAATCGGAAGTCATCAAATATTCCGCCTCCGGCTTCCGTGACTTCACGCGCCTCGCCGCGTCCGATCCGACCATGTGGCGCGACGTCTGTCTGCACAATCGGGATGCCATATTGGAGATGCTGTCGCGCTTCTCCGAGGATCTGGCATCGCTGCAGCGTGCCATCCGCTGGGGCGACGGCGACAAGATCTTCGAACTTTTCACCCGCACCCGCGCCATTCGCCGTTCGATCGTCGAAGCCGGCCAGGATGTCGACGTGCCTGACTTCGGCCGTCATGCGCTGGATGTGAAGGAATAGGCATCCCTATACGACGGAGGGGCGCTTATGATCGTCAGGCGCGCGCGTTCCGAAGATTTGTCCTGGCTCCTTGAGCATGATGACGCCAGTGAAGACTGGATTGGGCGCTGCATTGCGTTCGGTGAATATTTTGTGGCCGAGCGGGATGGCAAACTCCTCGGCTTCCTGCGCTTCAGCCGCTTTTGGGGCAAGATACCTATATGGATATGATCCGCGTGCTGCCGCTACACCGGCGCGAGGGTCTCGGAACTGCTCTGTTCCACGCCTGGGAAAGCGCCATGATCGACGAGGGCGCCAAGCATCTGATGACATCGAGCGAATGGGCGCAAGCCGAGCCACAGGCCTGGCACCGCCGCAACGGCTTCAAGCCAGCTGGCAGCATCGACCTCCGTATCGTCCAGCCGAGCCCGGAGATATTCTTTGTGAAGGATATCTCCGACGCCCGCAGAGGATAGGCTTCAGATCGGCGGGATCTTTCCGAGCGGGATGAAGCCGCTGAGTGAGAGGCGACCTCGATCGGCGGTGAGATCGACGGAGACCTTATCCGCGCCATTGGCCAGCGCCTTCAGCATCTTCGTCGCCGTCTTGATGATGTTCTTGGCGGCGGGAAGCGTCGTGGTCAGGCTATCGCCCCAGGGCCCGATCTGATTGATCTCCAGCTTGAACTGCCCGGACAGAAAACCCTCATCGTCAAAGTTGAAAGGTCCGGAAAGCGTCATGATGCGGCCATCGCCGATATCGATGACGGCCTGATGCAGCATGCCTGCCGAGCCGCGAAGCCCCTCCCGGTCGCTGCCATCGAGCAGGCCGGCCTTGCCGGACAGCGTCACCTTGGCGCTGGTCGATGCGGTGGGCAATGTCTGCGGGAAGTCTTTGATGACGGCATTGGCATTTTCGACGCCGATCGCGAAATCCAGATCGCTGCCATTCTGATTGGCGTGCATCTCCGTGTGGGCAGCGGTGACATTAAGGCTCTGGCCGGTGACGGAGGAGACGATGCCGGCCTTCAGCCCTTCGATGACAGTCTGAGTCTGAGCGACGCCGCGGCCCTTGGCGATAAGGTTCGATTGCAGATCGGCCCATTCGGCCGATACGGTCAGGCCTTCCGTCGTGCGCAACTCGGCGGGGGATTTCAGGCTCCAGCTCACATGGTTGGGTTGGAAGACCGGTGCGGAGGCGCTGAGCCTGTCGAAATTGGTGGAGACGCCGCGCGTCGGGTTGTCGACCGTCACCGTGTCGCAGGTCAGGCCTATGGAGAAGGGGAAGCCGTTGAAGGCCATGTTCTCGCATTTGCCGGCAATGCCGGCGCTGTTCTGCTGGCCGAGCGCCTTCAGGACATTGGTCCTGACGAAACTGGTCGCATAGTACCAACCGCCGGTGTAAAGACCGGCTAGAACCACCACAAGCCCAAAAAGGATGAGCCACAGACGCTTGCCTCGACCGGTCGTTACGCTCTGGCTTGACGCTGCCATGTTGTTCTCCAATGGTTGGACTGAAGCTTCACAGTGATTTGGCGTTGGATATGGACGAATTTTGGGTGTTTGGCTACGGATCCCTCATGTGGAATCCGGGCTTTGGTTATGACGAGCGGGCCGAGGCCCTGATTTTTGGCTATCGTCGCTCACTCTGCGTCCGTTCCTGGGTCCATCGCGGCACGGAAGAAAACCCCGGCCTCGTCCTCGGGCTCGATCGTGGCGGCTCCTGCCGGGGCATGGCCTTCCGGGTTCCGGCCTCCGATTGGGATGAGGTGCTAACCTATCTGCGCGAGCGCGAACTCGTCACCAACGTCTATCTGGAAAAGAACTTGCCGATTCGGCTCGCCGACGGGCGGCGCGTGATCGCCGTCGCCTATGTCGTCGATCGCAATCACCGGCAATATGCCGGCTCGCTGGATGCAATCGAGGCCGCGCACGTGGTGGAAGCTGCCAATGGGCGTTCCGGCCCGAATGACGCCTATCTCTTCAATACGCTGACGCATCTGCGCGACATGGGCATCCGCGATCATTGGCTCGAACAGGTTGCCGGCGAAGTGGAGCGGATGCGAAAGGCATCCTGAACCTGTCGCCTGGCGTTGAGAGCTCGCTCAGACTGCGGCGGTAACGGGTTTTGCCTTGGCGATTTCCGCGAGACGTTGCGCCGCCGTCGGCGGAACCGGCAGCTTCGGGTTGTTGGCGATCGTTTCGACCAGCAGCTCGTCGCTTGCTCTTTCCGTCTCCTCGATCAGGCGCGCGAAAAAGGCATCCGGGTCCATGCCGGGCTCGATCGGCGGCAGGATGCGCACCTTGATATGGCCGGGATATTTGCGGAAGGTGCGGCGCGGCCAGAAAAGGCCCGGATGCATGGCAACGGCGACGACGGGGATGCCTAGGTCGCGATACATGCGGGCGATGCCGTATTTGTAGACCGGCTCGGCGCCCGGCGGCCGTCGCGTGCCCTCGGGGTAGATGATGAGCTGGCGACCCGTGGCGAGCTCTTCGCGCGTGCGCTTCAGGACATCGAACATGACCTTGCCGCGGGCGCCGCGATCCACCGGGATCATGCGCTGTTTCCCGGCATACCAGCCGAACAATGGGATCCACATCAGCTCGCGCTTCAGGATATAGACCGGATCGTCGAGATAGGGCAGCAGCGCAAATGTATCCCAGAAGGATTGATGCTTGGGCGCGAAGATGAAGCTGCCTTTGGGGATATTTTCCAAGCCCTCGATCTCGAAGGTGGTGCCGACGATCTTCTCCATCAGCCAGGTGCTGGATTTCGCCCATGCCTTCGGAATTGCATAGGCCGCCTTGCGCGGCATGAGGAAGTAAATCGGCGCCAACACGATCATGCGAATGATTAGATTGGCATAGAAGGCTGTGTTGAAAAGGATCGAACGCAGGATAATCATTGAGGCTTTCCCAACGCACCGGCTTGCGCCGGCATTCGAAGGTTTGCCTACACGATTACGACGTCAATAAAAAGTCGGTGCATGCACGGTTTTGCGCGACAGGCCTTAGTCGTCGTCCTCGATCGGCTGACGCGAACGCAAGCCGGTCGGGCGTCCAAGTCCAGTGATGTTGCGGGCGCCGGCAAGGAGCACCTTGGCATATTCCGCGATCATCGTGCGCAGCGCATTCGGGTCCGTGAACCAGTTCTTGCTCTTCAGATCGGAGTTGACGACCGGATAGGGAATGAAATCGGTCGAGGGATCCACGTATTTCAGTTCTGCGAGGCTGCGGGGCATATGGTAGTTGTTCGTGACAACGAGAACGCTCTTGTAGCCCCTGGCGTGAATCCACTTTGCCGCTTCGCGGGCATTGCCGATCGTATCGAGCGCGTCATAGCCGATGTCGACGCAGCAGCTGAACAGGCTGGCGGAACTCTGGGTCAGCTTGCGGATTTGCGTTGGCGTGGTGGTCGGATGTGCGCCCGATATCAGCAGGCGGTTGCCGGCACCGGTGCGCAGCAGCTCCACCGCCTGATCGATCCGCTGATAGCCGCCCGTCAGCACGACGATGGCATCGGCCTTCGGCTCGAGCGGCGGCTTCAAGGTGGTGATCGAATCGGCGAAATGCAGGAAACCGCCGAAAACGATGGCGACCAAAAAAATGAAAGCGAAGCCGCCCCAGCGCAGGAGACGGCGGAACAGGCTGCGGCGCACGGGTCTATCGCCGCCGGGTCGTGCCCGCAGCGACTGCAAACTCACGGACTTGCGAGTCGTCAGATCCATGCTCATGATTCGCTATTATACGCCAATTGCGGCAATGAACGGGCTGGCAAACGGTAAAAAAACATCGCTGAAGCGTCAATTCGGTACGCTATCCGTCCGCCCGGGATCGGAACGGACCAGATCGATCTCGTAAATCGTGCGCATGACGGTGAATCGCGCCGTCAGCGTCGTCAGCAGCGCGATGATGATCATGGTGGCGAGAATGCCGACATAGCCGAGCGCGCCGACGGAGAAAGTCCCGAACAATGCCGTTGCCTGGTCGGTCTGCGGCGTGGCGATCGTATGGCTCTGCAGAAGGCCAGCTGTTGCGAAAAACAAGGCGGCGAGCGCGCTGCCGGCTCCCGAGCCTTTGAGGCTGATCTTCAGGAAATGCTTCTGGAATTCATTGGCGACGAAGGTGCTTTCGGCGCCGACGAAATGCAGGACTTCGACGATATGGCGATTGCCCGACAATGCGCCGCGCGTGGCGAAGACCACCGTCAGGACCATGGCGGTGAAGACGAGCAGCAGGACGCCGGTGCCGATGAGAACGGTGGTGTGCGCCATGGATACCAGCCGGTCGACCCAGGTGCGATGGTCGTCCAGGGTCGCCTGCGGGATCTGTGCCTTGAGCAGGCTGCGCATCGCCTCGAAATCAGGCGGATGCGTCTCGTCGATGGTGATGATGACGAGGCGCGGGACGGGCAGTTCCTTGATGTCGAGGCCGGCGCCGAGCCACGGCTCGAGCAGGCGTGCAGTCGCCGCCTCGTCGACGATCTGGCCTGATTTGGTGCCGACGAAGCTCAATGCGATGTCGCGGGCGCTCGCGAGTGCCTTTTCCATGTCGAGATTGTCGTCCGGCTTGATCTGGATCGTGATCTCGCGGGAAATCTGGCTCTCCCAGCTTGCCGCCGTCGAGCGCACCATGCTGACCGCACCGAGCGTCAGGCAGGCAAGAAAGGCCATGATGGCGATGACGACAATCAGCGCATTGCCCTGAATGTTCGAGGACGGCACGATTGGTCCCGTCGGGCGCACGCGCATTTCCGGGCGCTTGCGTTCTGCGGGTGCTGCAGGCGCCTGCCGTGCTTGCGGAGCTCCGGTGTTCGGGGCTGTCCTGCGGGGGCGGGGGTCAGTCATAGATATCGAGATGCCCCCCCGATAGGATCATGCGCCTCGCCTCGATCTGGTCCATCAAAGCGAGATCGTGCGTGGCAATGACGACGGCGGTGCCGAGACGGTTGAGTTCCAGAAAGAGATTGAGCAGGCGGCGTGCCATCGGCGGGTCGACATTGCCCGTCGGTTCGTCGGCAAGCAGGATTTCCGGGCGGTCGATGAGGGCGCGGGCGATCGCGGCGCGCTGCTTTTCCCCACCGGAGAGAACCGGCGGCAGCACATTGATGCGCTCGCCGAGGCCTACCCATTTCAGCAGTTCCAGGACGTCGGTGCGGTAGGAGCTTTCGTCCTTGCCGCGCACGCGGAGTGGCAGGGCGACATTTTCATAGGTCGTCAAATGCTCGAGCAGCCGGAAATCCTGAAAGACGATGCCGACACGGCGGCGCAGCAGCGGCAGCTCATTGCGCGGGATCGAGGAAATCTCCCGGTCGAACATGCGGATCAGCCCACGCGTCGGCTGCAGCGACATGAAGAGCAGCCGCAGCAGTGTCGTCTTGCCGGCGCCGGAAGGGCCGGTCAGGAACTGGAACGATTTCCTCGGTATGTCGAAGCTCAGGTCGCGGAGGATCTCCGGACCCATGCCGTAGCGCAAACCGACGTTCTCAAAATGAATCAACGGGCAGTCCAGTCTTCCGCAGGGTTCAATCAGGCGACTTGTTAACCAATGGCATTAACAGCCGGTAAATTTTTCTGGAAAGGCGCCCTATTCATGGCGATCTTTGCGAAGCATTAACCAATAAAATTTACGACTGGGCAGGATTCGTTTCAATGCCCAGATTGGCAATGGGCGTCGAAACCATGTGGATCACCGCAACGGGAGGCCATCATGGGCGCTTTTCGCCACCGTCAACAGCAGGCGGGGATGATTTATGATCTCATTCCGCCCGAACGCGGAGCGGGGTCGAGCCCGGTGCATTACGTCATGCCGAAACCCGATATCGTCGACGCCGAATTCGTGACCGTTTCCGCCGCACGCGGGCGGCCAGCATCGGGCGTCAATATGCGCTATGGCGGACGTAACCAACCTAGACCTCAGCCAGTGACGCGCAAGACTACCTTCTCGCGCATCCTCACCGTTCTGCGCGTAACCGAGGAAATCTTGCAGCGGGCATCGCGGCGCAGCTTCGTGGCGCTCATCATCTGCCTTGCAATCTTGATCTTCGGCCTTTCGGGCGGTTTTTCCGGTCTTTCCGGCGCATCCGCCGAGGCGACATCCGATCCGCTGCAGTTCTCGCATGTGACACTGACGCCGAGGGATGAGAACGGGCTGCCGGTCCTGAGATTGAACGGCATCATCGAGAATGTCAGCGGTGCCACGCTTTCGGTTCCGCAGGTGCGTGCCGATCTCTTTGCCGGCGATCAGCTGGTCAGAAGCATCGTCGTGGATACGCCGGTTGATCGTCTCGGACCGCATGAAAGCCGCGGATTCTCTACAAGATTGCAGCATCCTGGTGGAAAAACGCCGGATGTCCGGCTTTCCTTCATGCCATAGGGGGTGTGTCCAAGCCGCTGAGTGTGCTACGGGCTACTGCTTTAGAGTGCTACAGCGACCTTGACGCGTCGTATGCGACGTGCGGCGCTGTAGAGCTTGATCGGCGGCCAGGGGCCGCGCAGCCATGGAGCATGCCAATCAATGCCTGTCGTACGCGGGAAGAATATCGAGCCGCTTTTCACTGCCGAGCAGATCGCCGAGCGCAATCATGCCCTGGCCAAGGAAATCGCCAGTGGGCCGACAAAGGACCTCCTTGTCATCGCCATTCTCAAGGGTTCGTTCATCTTCGCAGCCGATTTGCTGCGGGCGCTGCATGAGACCGGGCTTGCCCCGGAGGTCGAGTTTATCACGCTTTCGAGCTATGGCGCCGGCACGACATCGCAGGGCGTGCGCATCGTCAAGGACATCGACAGCGACGTTCGGGATCGCGACGTGCTGCTGATCGACGACATTCTGGAATCGGGCCGTACGCTGCGTTTCGCCAAGGAGCTGCTCTATGAACGTGGCGCCCGCAATGTCACGCTGGCCGTCCTGCTCGACAAGAGCGTCAAGCGTCAGGAAGAGCTGGAGGCCGATTATGTCGGCTTCGAATGCCCCGATTATTTCGTTGTCGGCTACGGCATGGATGTCGCCTACGCCTTCCGCGAATTGCCCTTCGTCGGTGTCGTCACGGGCGACGCCGAGGCCTGATCTTAAGTTAATGCCGGCGGCTTGTCCGCCTGTCCCATTCTGCTCCGGCGATGACGAACCGTTAACCACGGAGCTTGATCGCCTGTCCGCCGTTTACCTATCGCAAACGGAATTCTGGTGATTTCGGTCGCGGAACATGACGGACCAGGAGCACGGACCATGGCAAAAATTCTGATCACGGAAGACGAAGATTCACTTCGCACCTTCGTCGCCCGCGCGCTGCGCTTGGACGGTCACGAGACCGAAGAGGCGGCCGACGGAGCGGAAGGCTTAGAAAAGCTGAAAGAGGGCGGCTACGATCTCCTGTTGTCGGATATCCGCATGCCCGTGATGGATGGCATCGAGCTTGCCCATCAGGCCCATTCGACCTGCCCAGGCATGAAGATCCTGCTGATGACCGGCTATGCGGAACAGCGCGAGCGCGCCGACGACCTCATGGAAAAGATCGTCGACGTCGTTGCCAAGCCCTTCGCGCTGCCAGACATCCGCAAGGCTGTTGCCCGGGCCTTGGCTGCCTGAAGCTCTCGACTATCGGCGCAGTCGTTTCCTGTGCCGACGTCATCATCATTTGCGGATAGGGCCGAAATCGTCATCCGGATAGTAGATAGTTTCTTCTCCCGGCTTTCTTGAGCCGACAACGATCATCGTCACCGCGGCGGCGGAATGGTTGAGCAGATGATGCGCATTCGGTTGCCCCGCCGGGAACCCCACGACATCGCCAGGCCCGAGAATATGGTGACCGTTTTCGTCGACCAGCGTCGGGGTGCCCGTCAGAATATAGAGAAACTCGTCCTCCGCCATATGCCAATGGCGCGATGACGACATTCCTCCGGGATCGAGGGTGACGAGGTTCACGCCAAATTGCGTGATGCCCACAGCTTTGGCCAGCCGAATCTCGTGCTTGCCGCTCAGCCTCGCATCCGCGTCGGCAACGCCGGGCAGACCTGTCGCGACAGGCAGATCCGAAATATGGGCAAGCTTGGTCTCCATATCATCCCCCTTTGCGAAGCATGAAGACAGGCAACTTCTTTGATGGCGGGCTGCCTTACTGACCCAGATTCAGCAAACGTTCCAGATAGCGCCGTTCTTCGCTGAGCGATGGATTGTTGCTCAGCCGCTCGCGAATGGCGTCGAGGATTTGGCGGGCGCGCTCTGCGTTGATGATGTCTGGCACCATGTTGTCGTTGGGGTTGTCAGAGAAACCACCGTCATTGCGTGACCGGCCGAGCGGGTCGCGGCCGTTTTGACCGCCTTGGCCCATCTGCCCCGGCATCTGGCCTTGGCCTTGCCCCTGACCTTGACCCTGCTGCATCTGGGCCATGAGCTGGTTCATCATTTCGCGCGTCCCCTTGCGCAGGGCATCCAGCGCGCGCCCCTGACCCTGCACGGCGCCTTCGCCATTGCCCTCGGCAAGCTGACCGGACGCGCCCTTCATTTCCTGCTGCGCCTTGCCGTAATTCTGGTTCGGCTTCATGCCGAGCGAGCCGAGGTCTTTCTGCAGTTCGCCGAGCTGCTTGCCGAGATCCTCCTGCTGCTGTCGCAGCTGCTTCAGCGCGTCGCGCAGCTGATCGGCCGTCATGCCATCAGTGGGGTCCTTGCCCTTCTGATCCTGCTGGTTCTGGCCTTGCTGCTGATCCTGCTGGCCCTGATTGCGCTGGCCCATATCCGGACGCATCGGGTCGTTGAGGCCGGGCATGGGCTGATCCATCAAGCCATCGCCGTCCTCGTTGGAATCGCCGCGCTGCATGCGGTCGCGCATGGCCTGATCGAGCTTGAAGGTCTGATCCATCAGCTTTTGCTGGTCGCGCATGATGCGGCCGAGCTTGTCCATCTGCTCGCGCATCTTGTCGTTGGCCTGGTTCTGCTGCTGCCCCGGCTGGGGCTTGCCGGCCTGCAGGCTGTTCATCAGCTGCTGCAGTTCGGAAAGCATCTGCTGTGCGGCCTGGCGATTGCCGGAGCGGGCGAGATTCTCGATCTGATCCATCATGCGCTGCAGGTCCTGCTGGCGCAGGATATTGGCGGAGCGCTGGTTCGGCTGGGCCGGCATGTTGCGCATGCGCTCGGCCAGCTCCTTCATGTAGGCGTCCATCGCCTTGCGCAGCTCGTCGGTCAGCTTCTTGATCTCGGCGTCGGGGGCGTTGCGCTGCAGGGCGTCGGAAAGCTTCTGCTGGGCGTCGCGCAAGGCCTTTTCCGCATCGGTCAGCTGCGCGTCCTCCATGCCGAGCGCGATCTGCCAGAGATAATCGGCGGTATCCTTCAGCGAGGCCTCATTGCTCGCGAGCTTCATGCGCGTAAGCGCGGACCTGATGGCGAGATAATTGCCGAGATCGGGGATTGTCTCTTCGGGCCGTATGGTCAGCGATTTGTTGAGCTCAATCGCCTCCGGCATCTTCCGCGTGTCAAGCGCAAACACCTGGCGTTCTTCCGCAACGGCTGCGGCAAGCGGCTGGCTGAAATTGCGTGACGGCAATACCATCTCGTAGGGTGAGCTGCGGCCGGTCTGGCCGGCGCCGTCCTTGGCGACGAGGGTGATGCGGACGCGCTTGCCGGCAAGCGGATCCTGCGTCAGATCGTGGCTCGCCAGACCCTTGCCATTGCGGCGGTCGCGACGCGGAAGTTCCAGCTTGTATTCGGGCAAGCCGTATAGGGGTTTGGCAGCCGGATCGGATTCCACCGGCACGATCTCGGCATGGGCTTCCTCGACGCCGTAGTCATCCTTGACCTTGAAGCCGAGTTCCAATGCGCCGCTCGCCGTCGCGTGCGGAATGCCGTCGAAGGTGATCTCCGGCGGCTTGTCGACGACCACATTGAAGGACCAGGACTTGCCGTTGACGGTCAGCTCGCCGCCCTTTTCAAGCTTGAGAACATGGGTGCGGGCAACCATTCCGTCCGCGGCCGGAATATTGCCGGTGCCGTTCGCTGCCGGTGGTACGGCAGGAGGCGTTGCAGGCTTTGCGCCAGCGGGGCCTTGCTTGTCAGCGTCAGCGGCTTGCTCGGGGATTTCGACGCCCTTTTCGGCGCCAGCTGCCTGGAACAGCACTTTCTCATCCGTCGCAGCACCCGAAACACGCACAGTGAGTTCGGAGAATTGCGGCACGTTCAGGCTATTGCCGGCATTGTCGACATTGCCTGTCAGATAGACGGGGGCTTCGCCGGTGTAATAGGGCGGGGTAACCCAGGCATCGACGCGGACATCCGGGTTGCCCGATGTCGAGCTTGATGCCGTGAAGGCATCACCGAGCGAGCCGCCGCTATTGGACATGGAAAAGCTGAAGGCTGTTACCAGCAGCAAAGCCGGGACTGCGCGCAATGCGAAGCGGTCGTAGCGGGTAATATCCGGCCTCGGCAGGCCGGCATCCAGGGCGGCGATGCGTTCGGCCATACGCGTCTGGTGCTCGCGCCAGAGCGCGCGGGCAAAGGGGGTGTCGAGCGCCGGCTCTTCTTCCTGCACCGTGACAGGCTGGTGGGCGAGACCGTTGCGCTCCTCCAGCAGCCGGTCCGCCTCGACGGTGTTCGGCCAGCGCAGGCGGCGCAGCGGATAGAGGGAGATGGCGAAGCCGACCGCGAAAACGGCAAGCAGCAGAAAGCGCAGGACATCCGGCGCAATGCGGAAAATGCCGAACCAGGCGACGGACAGGAAAAGAGCCAGAATGGATGCCGGCAACAGCAGCCGTGGCAGAAGCTGCTCGCTGGCGAGCACCAGCTGCGCAAAGAGACGCTTGACCGCAACCATGCGCGCCAGCGCCGGACGGGTGGCGAAAGCGCCCTTCTTAGGGTTGCTGGGGCTGGTCATCGGTCCGGTCTTCTCCCGATCTGACGTTGATGGCCAGAGCATGATGCCGAAAAGTGTAAGCGGTTTTCGGACGGCGTCATGCTCTACTTCCCTGATTCTAGAGCGAATTCAGAGTTTCGATCGATTCGATCCAAAATCATCCGCTCTAGTGGCCCGTTGGGGATGGCGCGGCGTCCCACACGCTCGCGCACGCGGCGCCCGGCGAGACGCCATTCAATCAAAGATAACATTCTTTGTGGCGAAGACGAGGGCAACGGGCGCAAAAGGCTGTTTTTTCACCGGACTTCGCCGAAACGTGATCGGGCAAAGCAGCTTTTGCGGTCCTGCCCGAAATTGCCGATAAAGCCGATTAACCTTCGAGCCAGGCCGGGATGGAATCCAGGCCAATCAAATCCTCGTAAGTCGCGCGCGGGCGGATGACGTGGAATTCATTGCCCTTGACCAGCACTTCGGGAACCAGAAGCCGACTGTTATAGGTGCCGGCCTGCACGGCGCCATAGGCACCGGCTGAGCCGACGGCCAGCAGATCGCCGGGCTTCGGCAGCGCCATCTCGCGGTCGAGTGCCAGATAGTCGCCCGTCTCGCAGACCGGGCCGACGACATCAGCCTTGATGCGCTTGATATCGGCAGCATTCGTTACGACCGGGCGGATCTCGTGATAGGCCTCATAGAGCGTCGGACGGATGAGGTCGTTCATGGCGCCATCGACGATGACGAAACTCTTGTCGCCGCCATCCTTCACATAGATGACTTCGGTCACGAGAATGCCCGCATTGCCGACGATCAGGCGACCGGGCTCGGTGACGATCCGGCAGTTGAGGCCGCGCAGCTGGTTCTTGACGATTTCGGCATAGGCATCCGGCAAAGGCGGCGGATTGTTGTCGTCGCGATAGGGAATGCCGAGACCGCCGCCGATGTCGACGTGATGGATGTCGTGACCGTCACCACGCAGGGTCTCCACGAGATCGCGCAGCAGCTTGAAGGCGTCGTCGAATGGCTGCAGCTCGGTAATCTGGCTGCCGATATGCATGTCAATGCCAGTGACCTTGATCCCAGGCAGGCTGGCGGCGCGGCCATAGACGGCGCGGGCGCGCTGCCAGGATATGCCGAACTTATTTTCCTTCTTGCCCGTCGAAATCTTCGCATGGGTGCGGGCGTCAACGTCCGGATTGATGCGGAAGGAAACGGGAGCGACCTTGCCGGCGCGGACGGCGCGCTGGTTCAGCACTTCCAGTTCCGGCTCGGATTCGACATTGAAGCAGTAGATGCCGGCTTCGAGCGCCACATCCATTTCCTGCGCGGTCTTGCCGACACCTGAGAACATGATACGGCTCGCCGGAATGCCTGCGGCCAGCGCGCGGCGCAGCTCACCGACGGAGACGACATCGACGCCGGCGCCGAGGCGGCCGAGCGTCTTCAGCACCGCCTGGTTGGAATTGGCCTTCATGGCGTAGCAGACCATGGCGTCGACATCGCGGAAGGCTTCCGCGAAGACGCGATAGTGGCGCTCCAGCGTTGCCGTCGAATAGACGTAGAAGGGTGTGCCGACCGCCTTGGCGATCTCTGGAACCGGAACATCCTCGGCGTGGAGGATGCCGTCGCGATACTCAAAATGATTCACGGTCGTTGCCCAATCAGAGAAGCGGATCGAGGAAGAACTTCTTGTCCTCCGTACCCGGCTCCTTCGTCGGCTTGGAGACGTCACCGCCTTTGGTCGCATGAGCACTCGGCGGATCGAGAGGGCCTTTGCGGCCGCATCCGACAACGGCAAGGCCGACGACCGAAAGCACGACGGTCAGGCGGATGATGTGCGGCATGTTGATCTGCATCGAAATCCTCTTGGGCGGCAAACGCGGAAGTCACTCTTCTTAGCGAAGTTTCCAGGCCTTGTGCACCCTGATTGTTGGTTGTGACTTTCGGCGATTTTCTCAGTTGCGAGCGCGCCAGAAGGCGATCTGTTTACGCACTTCCGAGGGCGCCGTGCCGCCAAAACTCTTGCGGCTGGCAACGGAGGCTTCGACCGTCAGGACATCGAAGATCTTGTCGGTGATATCCGGATGGATCGCTTGCAGGTCCGCAAGCGAGAGCTCAGCCAGCTCGCAGGATTTGCTTTCGGCAAGCGCCACGGCGCGGCCTGTCACGTGGTGGGCATCGCGGAAGGGCAGGCCTGCTTCGCGCACCAGCCAGTCGGCGAGATCGGTGGCGGTGGAATAGCCGGAGCCAGCGGCGGCCTTCATGCGGGCGGTGTTGATCGTCATGTCGCGCATCATGCCGGTCATGGCGGCAATGGCAAGTTCCAGGCTTTCGGCCGCGTCGAAGACCTGTTCCTTGTCTTCCTGCATGTCCTTGGAATAGGCGAGCGGCAGGCCCTTCATGATCGTCAGCAGCGCCACCAGCGAGCCGTTGATGCGGCCCGTCTTGGCACGCACGAGTTCGGCCGCATCCGGGTTCTTCTTCTGTGGCATGATGGAGGAGCCGGTGGAGAAGGCATCGGAGAGGCGCACGAAACCGAATTGCGGCGTCGACCAGATGACGATCTCTTCGGCAAGGCGCGAGAGATGCATGCCGGCGATGGCGGCGATCGACAGGAATTCGAGGGCAAAATCGCGGTCGGAGACGGTATCGATCGAGTTGCGGGTCGGCTCGCGGAAGCCGAGCGCCTTGGCCGTCATGTGGCGGTCGATCGGGAAGCCGGTGCCGGCAAGGGCAGCGGCGCCGATCGGCGATTCGTCCATATGCTCGATGGCATGGCGCACGCGCGAGCGGTCGCGGCCGAACATTTCGACATAGGCCATGCAGTGATGACCGAAGGTGACGGGCTGGGCCGTCTGCAGATGGGTGAAACCAGGCATGACGGTTTCGGCATGTTCCTCGGCGCGGTCGAGGAAAGCTGCGATCAGATCAGTCAGCGCCTGCTCGCACTTCTGCAGCTCTTCCTTCACCCACAGACGGAAATCAAGCGCCACCTGATCGTTGCGCGAGCGGGCGGTGTGCAGGCGGCCGGCGGCCGGGCCGATCAAGGCCGCAAGCCGCGCCTCGACGTTCATATGGATGTCTTCGAGGCGGCGCGAAAACTCGAAATTGCCGCTTTCAATCTCTGACAGGATCGTGTTCAACCCGTGAACGATCTTGTCTTTATCCTCGGTTGAAATGATGCCTTGATTGGCGAGCATGCTCGCATGCGCGATTGAGCCGCGGATATCCTGGGCAAACAGCTTCTTGTCGAAATCGATCGAGGCATTTATCTCCTCCATGATTGCCGCGGGGCCGGAAGCGAAACGCCCGCCCCACATCTGGTTGGAGGATTTGGTGTCCGTGCCGTCAGTCATGAGATGCCCACCTGGAGAATGAAATGACAGCAAAGAAGCCGTTCGGTCTGCCGTCCATGAAACTCGTTATGCTCGCTGCCGTCGCCGGGGTTATTGCCGGTGCGGCAGCGGTATACGTGAAGGAGGCGGGGTATGGCAATGGCATTGGTGAAACGGCTTCGGCCGATCAATGCGGGACCGCCAGGGATCGCGCCGCTGCCCTGACGCCCTTTACCAAGGGCCAGGTCGCCGCCATGAGCGTGCCGCCGGCGCCGATCTCGCTTCAGGGTGTTTCTTTCAAGGGGGCTGACGGCCAGCCGCTGTCGATCGGCAGTTTCGCCGGCAAGACTGTGCTGCTCAATGTCTGGGCGACCTGGTGCGTGCCGTGCCGCGAGGAAATGCCGGCACTGAACGCGCTCGAGAAGAGCGCCGGCAGCGACAAGTTCGAAGTGGTTGCCGTCAATATAGATACGGGCGACGACGAAAAGACCAAGGCATTTCGTACGGAATATGCGATCGACAAGCTCGGCTACTATCGCGACAATACGATGGGCGTGTTCAATGTATTGAAGAAACAGGGCCTCGCTTTTGGGCTGCCGGTGACGCTTCTCATCGACGACAAGGGCTGCCTGCTGTCGGCCATGAACGGACCGGCGGCTTGGGATAGCGAGGATGCCAAGAACCTGGTGAAGGCTGCGGCGGGTATTTGATTTTCTCCTTCTCCCCTGGGGGAGAAGGTGCCCGGCAGGGCGGATGAGGGGGTGTGTCATAGCAAGCGCGTTGCTGGGTAAACAGTACCGTTTGCCGGTAACGCCCCCTCACCCCGCGCTGTCGCGCGACCCTCTCCCCAATGGGGCGAGGGTATCTTACCGCGTCGGAACCGGCGTTTCCCCGCGATAGTCGTAGAAGCCGCGGCCCGATTTGCGGCCGAGCCAGCCGGCTTCGACATATTTCACCAGCAGCGGGCAGGGACGATACTTGGAATCGGCGAGCCCGTCATGCAGCACCTGCATGATCGAGAGGCAGGTGTCGAGGCCGATGAAATCGGCAAGCTGCAGAGGCCCCATCGGGTGGTTCGCACCGAGCCGCATGGCGGTGTCGATGGCATCGACGGTGCCCACACCTTCATAGAGCGTGTAGATCGCCTCGTTGATCATCGGCAGCAGGATGCGGTTGACGATGAAGGCGGGGAAGTCTTCGGCGACGGTGATCGTCTTTTCCAGCGAGGAGACATAGTCCTTGGCAGCGGAGAAAGTCGATTCTTCGGTCGCGATGCCGCGTACCAGCTCCACGAGCTTCATCACCGGAACCGGGTTCATGAAGTGGATGCCCATGAAGCGTTCGGGACGGTCGGTTGCGGAGGCAAGGCGGGTGATCGAGAGCGACGAGGTATTCGTTGCGAGCATCGCTTCGGGTTTCAGCACCGGACATACCTGCGCATAGATCTTGCGCTTGACGCTTTCGTCTTCCGTCGCCGCCTCGATGGCGAGATCGACCTGGGCGAGATCGTTGAGATCGGCCGAGCCGGTGATGCGGGAGAGCGCTGCCTTGCGCTCTTCGTCGGTTGTTTTGCCGGATGCGACCTGGCGGGCGAGATTGCCGTTGATGGTGGCAAGGCCGCTTTCGATGCGATCCTGCGAGAGATCGTAGATATGGACCTTGTAGCCGGCCATGGCGGACACATGGGCAATGCCGCAGCCCATCTGGCCCGCGCCGATAATACCGATCGTCTTCAGCGAACTCATTGCCAACTCCCCGGCGCGCTCCTGGCGATGCGCTATGCTTTTAATTCAAATTTGCCGGGCCATTTCTAGCCCGGCAAAGATTGATAGACCTATAAAAGACGATTTTCCAGTCTCTCGCAACTGCGAGAAACTCTATCGGCGCGATCAGAGCGCCTTTTGCAATTCCGGCAGTGCTTCGAAGAGGTCGGCGACGAGGCCGTAGTCGGCGATCTGGAAGATCGGGGCTTCCTCATCCTTGTTGATGGCGACGATGACCTTCGAATCCTTCATGCCGGCCAGATGCTGGATGGCGCCGGAAATGCCGCAGGCGATATAGAGCTGCGGTGCCACCACCTTGCCCGTCTGGCCGACCTGCCAGTCGTTCGGCGCATAGCCGGCATCGACGGCCGCGCGAGAGGCGCCGACGGCGGCACCGAGCTTGTCGGCAACCGGCAAGATGACTTCCCTGAACTTCTCCGCCGAGCCGAGTGCACGGCCACCCGAGATGATGATCTTGGCAGAGGTCAGTTCCGGACGATCAGACGTCGACAAGGCATCGCCGACGAAGGTGGAAAGGCCGGGATTGGCAGCTGCAGACACCGTCTCGATCGCGGCCGAGCCGCCTTCAGAGGCGGAGGCGAACGAGGCCGTGCGCACGGTGATGACTTTCTTGGCGTCGGTCGACTGCACCGTCTGGATGGCGTTGCCGGCATAGATCGGCCGCTTGAAGGTGTCGGCGGAAACCACTTCGATGATTTCCGAGACCTGGGCGACATCGAGCAGGGCGGCAACGCGCGGCAGCACGTTCTTGCCGACCGAAGTGGCCGCGCCGATGATCACGTCATAGGAGCCGGAAAGCGATACGATCAGGGCCGCCAGCGGTTCCGCCAGATTGTTGGCAAGGCTTGCATCTTCGGCAACCAGCACCTTCGAGACACCGGCAAGCTTTGCCGCCTGTTCCGCTGCAGCCTTGGCGCCTGCGCCGGCGACCAGCACGTGAATGTCGCCGCCGATCTTTGTGGCAGCCGTCAGCGCCTTGGCGGTCTGGTCGGAGAGGTGGGCATTGTCGTGATCAGCCAGAAGAAGAATGGCCATGGGTCTTATCCTTTCCTATCCTCAGAGCACGCCGGCTTCGGTCTTGAGTTTTTCGACCAGCTCGGCAACCGAGCCAACCTTGACGCCCGCCTTGCGGCCCGACGGCTCTTCGGTCTTCAGCACCTTCAGGCGCGGCTCGGTCGAGACGCCGAAATCGGCCGGGCTCTTCTTGTCGAGCGGCTTCTTCTTGGCCTTCATGATGTTCGGCAGCGAGGCGTAGCGCGGCTCGTTCAGGCGCAGGTCGGTGGTGACGACGGCCGGTAGCTTGACCTCGATGGTCTGCAGGCCGCCATCGACTTCGCGCGTCACCTGAGCCTTGCCATCCCCGATCTCGATCTTCGAGGCGAAGGTTGCCTGCGCCGTGCCGAGGAGCGCCGCCAGCATCTGGCCGGTCTGGTTGGAGTCGTCATCGATCGCCTGCTTGCCGACGATGATGAGGCCCGGCTGTTCGGCTTCAGCGACACCCTTCAGGATCTTGGCGACGGCGAGCGGCTCGACGGCATCGTCGGTCTCGACGAGGATGGCACGATCCGCACCCATGGCAAGCGCCGTTCTCAGAGTTTCCTCAGCCTTGGCAGGTCCGATCGATACGACCACCACTTCCTCGGCCTTGCCGGCTTCCTTCAGACGCAGCGCCTCTTCGACCGAAATCTCGTCGAACGGGTTCATCGACATCTTCACGTTCGAAAGCTCAACGCCAGAACCATCCGGCTTCACGCGAATCTTGACGTTGTAGTCAACAACCCGCTTAACGGGGACGAGAATCTTCATGGAATCCTTCCTTCAACATGACCGCCCGAGAACATGCGCTGTTTAGCGCCATTCCATTTGTCGAATGGCGACATGGATACGCGTTTTTTTCCCAATTACAACGCTTCCAGGCCGCCGAGAGACGAATTGCTTGAAAGGCATAAATAACGTTTACGTCAACGTCAATATGTCTGCCTTCGGTGATCGAATTCGCGCCGCTATCGATTCTTGCCGGGAACCCAGAGAACATCGGCCTGGCCGCGATCATTGGCGTGCCGTGCCGCGACGAAGAGAAAATCGGAAAGGCGGTTGATATATTTCAGCGCCGCCGGGCTCACCCGTTCGCCTCGCTCCCGCGACAGCGCCACCATGAGGCGCTCGGCGCGACGCGCTATCGTGCGGGCAAGGTGAAGATGGGCGGAAGCGGGGCTGCCGGCGGGCAGGACGAAGGATCGCAAAGGCTCGAGATCGGTGTTCAGCCGGTCGATATCCCGCTCGAGGCGCTCGACCTGGTGATCGATGATGCGCAAGGGTTCATAGGCGGGCGGCTCCTCTGTTTCGGGGGTCGAAAGATCGGCGCCGAGATCGAACAGATCGTTCTGGATGCGCATCAGCATCGCGTCGATCTCGGGCATGTCCGACGTGTGCAGCCGGGCAACGCCGATGGCGGAGTTGGCTTCATCGACCGTGCCGTAGCTTTCGACGCGCAGGTCGTGCTTCAGCCGCCTCGGGCCGGCAGCAAGGCCTGTCGTGCCGTCGTCGCCGGTCTTCGTGTAGATCTTGTTGAGCTTGACCATCGGGTTCCTGTGGTTAGAGCCTTTCGCCTTTTTTGAATCGCGAAATGCCCTAACCCTTTATTTTAAGCAATTCCGGACGGAAAACCGCTTCGCACTTTTCCTGAAATTGCTTTAGGCCGGGCGGCCGCCGCCCGTCAGCCAGAGCGTCAGCATGATCAGGATCACAGCGATTGCCTGCAGCAGCACGCGCAGCTGCATCAGCCGGTTCGAAAGGTTCGGGTTGTCGCCTTTCATCATGTTCAGCAGGCCGCGAATGAGAACGATCGCGACAAGTCCCATGACAATGATGGCGGCAACATAGGTAACGGTAGACATGGCTCCTCCACCCTTGTCTTCAGAGTGGCTCAGCGCTCCGTTGAAGCTTCAAGTCACTCAAGGTCATCATTTCAAGCAATCACAAGCGGAAAACACGCTTCGCGCCTTTCGTGGGATTGCTCTAGTCCAGCCGGCGCATCAGACGATAGAAAAGGTTAGCCGGCAATAGCCTTTTCAAGAAGGCGCCCTGCTTGGCGGGTGTCGTTACCAGATAATGCGGGCGCGGGTTTCTCACGTTCAAAGCCGATTTTAGCACATCATAGACTGCTTCCGGACCCAATTTATGTTTATTGATCGGACCTGATCCATCAAGCCGTTTCAGCTGCCTGCGATATTCCACCGCATGGGGCGAGCCTTCGAGGTCGATATGCTCGTTGATCTTGGCGAGCGCATTGGCCGTAAAACGCGTCGCGATCGGGCCGGGCTCGATGAGGCTCACATGGATGCCGCTATTCTGCAGCTCCATTCTGAGCGTGATCGTCAGCCCTTCGAGTGCAAATTTCGAGGCCGTGTAGGCGCCGCGGAAACGGTAGGGAACCAGTCCGAGAATGGACGAGCAGTTGACGATGCGGCCATGCCCCTGTTTGCGCATCAGCGGCAGGATCTGGCGCGTCAGCTCGTGCCAGCCGAAGAAATTGGTTTCGAACTGTTCGCGCAGCACATCGGCCGTCAGATCCTCCACGGCGCCCGGCTGCCCGTAGGCGCCATTGTTGAAGAGGGCGTCGATGCGGTCGCCCGCGCGCTCGCGCACTGTCGCTACGGTGGCGGAAATGGTCTCGGGCTTTGTGTAGTCGAGGAGCAGCGCTTCGATGCCGTCGGCTTCGAGCGAGGCGAGATCGTCTTCCTTGCGCACGGTTGCAAAGACGCGCCATCCATCGCCGCGCAACGCTCGCGCGCAATAAGCGCCGATGCCGGAGGAGCAACCAGTGATAAGGATCGTGCGTTGTTCCGTCATGGAAGATGATTCCTGTACAAACCGGGACTCGTTTCCCATATTCAGGAACCCGATACAATCGACAACCGGCAGGTGAGCGCCGACGTCAAGCGGAGATGGGATGCCGACAGCCCTGCGGACGACTTACAAGGTGATATACGACGCAGTGTTCCATTTCGTCGAGGATGACGGGTTCGCCATGGCCAGTCATGTGGCGCTGTCGACGCTGCTCGCGGTTTTCCCTTTCCTGATCTTCGGCACGGCGCTCGCAAGCTTTCTCGGCGCCAGCCAATTCTCGTCGACGGCTGTGCATCTGATCTTCGACACCTGGCCGGAGGCGATCGCCAAGCCGCTTGCAGATCAGGTGGTGCAGGTGCTGACCATTCCGCGCGGCGGCCTTTTGACGATCTCCGTGCTTGCGGCCGCCTATTTCGCCTCGAACGGCGTCGAGGCGCTGCGCATATCGCTGAACCGCGCCTATCGCGTGCCCGAAACCCGGCCCTGGTATTTCAATCGCCTTGCCAGCCTCGGTTACGTGCTGATCGCGGTGCTGATCTTCGCCATCCTCAGTATCCTGCTCGTCGCAGTGCCGCTCGCCCTCAATTACACCAGGCAATGGCTGCCGAAGCTTGCCGATATCCTCGACATCGTCTTCAGCTGGCGGATCTACGGCACGATTTTTCTGCTCCTGGCCGGCCTGCTGATCCTGCATCTGTGGCTGGCCGCCGGACGCAGGCGGTTGTTCGACGTCATTCCCGGCGTGATACTGACGCTGGTGTTCTGGTCGATCGGCGCGGTGCTCTTCGCCTATTATCTCTCCACCTTCGCCAATTACACCGCCACCTATGCCGGCCTGGCATCGGTGATGATCGTGCTGATCTTCCTCTATATGCTGGCGGTGATCTTCATCATGGGGGCGGAAATCAATGCGGCGCTGATGAAGTTCCGCGTGCGCCGCCTGCTGTTCGGCAAGGCGGCGAGCCGCCCTGCTGCGGAGGTGTCATCGGAAAAGGTAGCGGCGGAATCAGAGGCCGATGCGGCGGCGAAGCTCCGCCGGTGAAAGGCCCTGCCGGCGCCATTCGGCTATGCCGGTATCACCCATGCTCTTGGAGAGTTTTTTGCCATCCTCTCCGAGGACGAGGCGGTGGTGATGATAGAGCGGCTCCGGCAGACCGAGCAGCGTCTGCAGCAAGCGGTGGATCGATGTGGCGTGGAAGAGATCGAGCCCGCGCACGACATGGGTGATGCCCTGCACGGCATCGTCGACGACAACAGAAAGATGATAGCTGGAGGGCGCATCGGAACGTGACAGCACGACATCGCCCCAGGCGGCGGGATCGGCTGGAATAATGCCCGTCTCGCCATCGCCGCTTTCCCGCCAATGCAATGGTTCGTCCGCTGCCGCCAGCGCTCTTTTCATATCGAGACGCCAGGCGTGTTTCATGCCCGAAGCAAGCAGGCGCTGCCGCTCGGCATCGCTGCGCTCGCGGTCATCGGGCGGATAGAGCGGCGTGCCGTCAGGATCGCGTGGCCAGGATTTACCATCCGCTTCGAAAGCGGCGACGCGCGATTTGACCTCGCCGCGCGTCAGGAAGGCGGGGTAGACGAGGCCGCGCTCGACAAGCGTCTGCAACGCTGTCTGATAGGCCGGAAAATGCTCGGACTGCCGGCGCACCGGCTGCTGCCAGCTGAGGCCGAGCCAGGAGAGATCGGTATAGATGCCTTTTTCGAAATCGGGTGTGCAGCGCGCCTGATCTATGTCTTCGATGCGCAGCAGGAAATCGCCGCCTGCCTTTGCCGCCATGTCGTGATTGAGGATCGCCGACAGCGCATGGCCAAGATGCAGCGGGCCGTTCGGGCTCGGGGCAAAACGGAACTTCGGCTTTTGACGGGGAATCTCGATCATGCTTTCTTCTGCCACGAATTTGAACCGGGGACCACGAGGCGTCATGCAGATCATTCGCGACGAGCGCGATATCGAACAGGGACTGGCAGCCCTTTTGGAGCTCGATCCGCGCCTGCGGCCGGTTGCCGCGGAAGCCGGCGCCTTGCCGCTGCGCCTGCGCGAGCCGGGCTTCGAAGGGCTTGCCCATATCATCGTGTCGCAGGTCGTCTCCCGCGCCAGCGCCGATGCGATCTGGGGGAAAATGATCGCCGGGATGGGGCAGGTGACCGCTCGGGGATATGCCGGGCTGGAGCCGGAGGCCTGGCGGACCTTCGGCCTGTCGCGAATCAAGCACGAGACGCTTCACCGTGTTGCCGAAGCTGTTGCCGGTGGCAGCCTCGATCTCCGTGCGCTCAGCGCCGAATCACCCGACAAGGCGCTCGCCGAACTGACCGCCATCAAGGGGATCGGCCCCTGGACGGCCGAGGTCTACCTGATGTTTTGCGGCGGTCACGCAGATGTGTTTCCGGCCGGCGACGTGGCGCTTCAGGCGGCCGTCGGCATGGCTTTCGGCCATGAAGTCAGGCCCTTGGCCAAGGAAATCACCCGGGAAGCCGCGGTTTGGGCGCCCTGGCGCTCGGTCGCGGCCCGGCTTTTCTGGGCTTATTATGCCGTGAAAACGCGCCGGGATGCGCTGCCGATCGTTTAATCGGCTATGTCTCGAAATCGCCTTTATGCACTGAATTTATTGGACTTCACAATCCTGTAACAACCGGCCTAATATACAGGTGCAGATGCCGAATCGATCAGGAGGGTTCCTTGACGATTGCAGTCTCCCCGCAGTCCTTGCCGGCGCTCGTGCTGAACGCTGACTACAGACCGCTGAGTTACTATCCCTTGTCGCTCTGGTCCTGGCAGGACGCGATCAAGGCGGTTTTTCTTGACCGTGTGAACATCATCGCAGAATACGATCAGTGCGTGTCCTCACCGAGCTTCTCGATGCGGCTGCCGAGCGTCGTATGCCTGAAGACATATGTGCAGCCGTCCCGCAATCCCGCCTTCACCCGCTTCAACGTCTTCCTGCGCGACAAGTTCGAATGCCAGTATTGCGGCTCCCATGACGACCTGACCTTCGACCACGTCATTCCGCGCGCCCACGGCGGCGAGACGACCTGGGAGAACGTCGTGGCCGCCTGTTCGCCGTGCAATCTCCGCAAGGGCAGCAAACTGCCGAAGCAGGCCGGCATGTTCCCGGCGCAGAAGCCATACCAGCCGACCGTGCAGGACCTGCACAATAACGGCCGCCTCTTCCCGCCGAACTATCTGCACGACAGCTGGCTCGACTATCTCTACTGGGATTCGGAACTGCAGCCGTAAGGACGTGCTTCTTTAGGTCCGAGTTTGAAGTGAGTGCGGCACCCCCCCTGTCCCTTTCGGGACATCTCCCCCACAAGGGGGGAGATCGGTAACTTGCGGTACCTTCCCGACCTAAATCGACATCGTATCTGCTGTCGTTGAGCTTACTTTGCTTTGCAGGTGCGACACACTCCCACCAATCTCCCCCCTTGTGGGGGGAGATGTCACGAAGTGACAGAGGGGGGTATCAGAGCCGCGACATGCGAGAGATCACGGCTACTCGCCCAATGATTCACGCAGCCTTCTTTGCCCCCACAAAAGCAATCGCAGCCAGGATCATGCTGGCGATCACATTCCAGCCAGCCATCGAAAGGCCGGCGACACGAAGGGCTGCTTCCGTGCAGGACGGCCCCTTGATGGTGTTCAGCTGGCCGAGCAGGTCGCCGGCATTCTGCGTGACACTGCTGGCCGTTGTCGAGCAGGTGGTCGGGCCTTCCCAGAAGTGCCATTCGACGCCGGCGTGATAGACGCCGATACCGCCGCCGACCACCATCATCAGGCCGGCGATGATCAGCAGCCCGCGGGTGATCCAGGAGGGCAGACCGGCAACCGCCGTCAGCACGGCGATGATAGCGACGGGGATGCCGTAATAATAGGGCTGGCGCTGATCGAGGCAGAGCGCACAGGGGATATAGCCGCCAATGTACTGGAAGCCGAGCGCCGAGCCGATGACGACGATCATGCCGATCGTCAGCAATAGGCCATAGCCGAGGCCGGCGCGGGGGGAAGGCGAAGTCATGGACATGCTGAGGGCTCCTTGTCAGCTCGCCAAAGCAAAATGGAAGACGGCATAGAGGGCGATGAGAGCGGCGGCGACGGCCATGGTGATCTGGCCCAGGCGCTTTTCGATGAAGTGGCGGATGGATTCACCATAGCGGCGAAGCAGGAAGGCCAGGAGGAAGAAGCGGGCGCCGCGGGCGACGATGGCCGAGACGATGAACAGGCCGAGATTGATATGGGCGACGCCGGAGAGGATCGTCACCACCTTGATCGGCGGCAGATGCGCCAGGCCCGATGTGACCAGCAGCAGGAGAACCCATTCATAGGTGATGCCGGCGCTCATCTGGTTGAAGGCGTCGAGCTTGCCGTAGAATTCCAGGATCGGCTTGGCGATGGTCTCGAAGGCGTAATAGCCGAGCGCCCAGCCGGCAATGCCGCCAAGCACGGAGGCAACCGTCGCCGTCAGCGCATAGCGCCAGGCACGCTCCGGCTTCGCCAGCGACATCGGCAGGAAAAGCACATCCGCCGGAACGAGAAAGATGGAGCTCTCGACGAAGGCGATCACGGCCAACCAGATTTCCGCCGATTTGCGGCCGGCGAGCGACATGGTCCAGTCGTACAGTCTACGAAGCATAGGGCCCCCTTTTTGCTGCGTTGCAAACCTTTAGGGGGCAGGATTATGGCTGTAAATGGTCGAGGACCGACGGAAGTGGCGGAAAGGCAAAATTTTTCGTGATGGTGTGGGGTTAAGATGGCGGCATCGAAGCCGTCACCAGACCTTCTCAGTAATATTCAACTCGCGTTTCGTTAAGGACGACGCGGGATCACACGATAAACATAAGGAAGCTGGCAAGGCCAAGGACCCAGAGAACCACATGTCCTATCGTGTGACCGATATTGAAGGTGCAATTGAGGCGGCCGAAGGGCCGGCCGGAACCATCCAGCAGCTAGGTTTTGTTCAACGCGCCCGAAGCCAATTAATCTCGCTCATGAAAAATGAGACGAGCAGTGAGCGCCTCAGTGTAAAGCATCAGGGGATAGTTTGGCCTAGATGCTGGAAAGCGACGTGGGCATAGCTTTCTGCGATTTGGTCGTCGGCATTCCAGTAGTCAAGCGGAGACAAAGTTCCCTCATCCATCAATCGGAGAACGTCTTCTCTATCTTTCCTTAGTTCGGGGTGATTCAATTTAAGGTGCTCAATCATCTCCGTTGCTGCCATATCGCCATCTGTAGCCGGGACGGCTTCACCGTTTAGCGTGAAGCGAAATCGGGCAGTACATTCCGAATAAGCGGGGTAAATATTGGCGAGCTCGTCGAACCAATCGCCTTTTACGCTCCCACAGGTTGGTGCCCGCCCGCCATTGCCATCTTCTTGGCCGCAACTCAGGAAAAGGTTTTCGTATGCAACCGCTCTTGTAGGATAAGTTGTCTGTGGGCGAAAATGCTCAATATGGTAGGTTTTCCCCGGTCGTGACAGGCTAAGCTTTCTGCCGCAATAGACGCAAACGCCTCTTTGGTCCTGATATAGCGCATTCCGGACGGCATCTCTTACGGCGGGGCTATCGAAGGGATAGGCCGGTTGCCAGTCTTCATTAGCCTGAGCAAGCCAATTTACCAGTTCAAGAGGAGGTTCGAGTTTTCTACTGCCCTTCATTTTTCTCCCCCGAGCTTTGAGAGCCTCTTCCTTAGGACGAGTAGTTCAGGAGGATCGCCCTCAATCTCGGATGTTATTTGTTGGAGAAGATTCGCGGCTAACTTGGTATCGCTTGCGTCGATTGCATTGTTGAACTCCTGGATTAATTCATCAATCTCAGGGAAGCGCTCGTTAGAACCAAAAACTCCCTCCAAAAGGTAGTTGCTCGTTTGGCCCTTCGTACGTAGCGGAATGTCCACCGCAAGATGCCCATCTTCCGATATGGACAAAACTCGGACGTGTTCACTCTCGACAGACGAAATAACTTGAGGAGAATGCGTTGTGATTACAAATTGGCAACGCCTAAAGACTCGGCGGAGAGTAGCAATGATCTTACTTTGCCATGCGGGATGCAGGTTAAGTTCGATCTCGTCGATCAGTATGATGCCTGGAATTTCGCCAAGGGGCGCGTCGGGGTTCACAATTTGAAGACGACGCGCGAGGTCGGCCAACAGGATGATGAACGAGCGCTCCCCGGATGAAAGCATGTTGACGTGAATAAAGGTGTTGGGTGTCTTCTCAAAATAAAGGCCTTCTGGCTCCTTTACTGATGAGTATGCTATGCCAATGAAGCCGTCGATTTCTTTAATCAGGTTCCTCACTGCTTCCAATTGAGGGTCGCGATAATTGGGGTCTTGATCCCGTACGTGACGAGCTTCTTCGGCATCACGTTTATCCCACCACATTTGTAGTTGGCTAATGGCCCGCAAATCCCCTTGTAAAGAGGTTTGTACAACGCCTTGCAAATTGGACGACGGAACACCGTTGCTAGAGTCAAAACCTCGATCTTGCTTATAATAAACCATTAGTGGGCGAGGTTCGTTTATCAGTCCGCCTTTTTGAATAAAATTCATAAGGGACGAAAGTGTACTGGAAATATTGTTGTTAATTGTTTCGCTATATCGGGTACTTAGACCTATGGGAGCTGGCTGGTGAGAGTTGTTAGTGGTTTCGAATGAGAAGCCCAATTCGACCAGCGCGTCGTTACTGCCAAGCTTTTTGTCCTTTTTTTGCAATCGCGGTTGTTGCCAATGAGACGACAAATCTGCGCTTGGCCATCCACGTTGGATAGTATCCAAGAGTAACGCCGTTGCATCAAGTATAGAGGATTTTCCCAGACCGTTTCTACCCACGATAACGGTTATTTTATCATCGAACTCCAATCGAAGGTCGTTGATACCGCGATAGCCCTCGATCCTCAGATTGGTAATGATCACAATTGTTCTCCAGTTGGCCACGCAGTCAATCGAGCCTAAACGGAATTCTTTTCGAAAGTCTAATCCTAAGACTCTCTTTGGGTTGAGAAGTGAAGACTGTGCAGTTTTTAGGCGGATTCATCAATGGCTTTAGGGAAGCATCGAGACGTCGGGTTAATGGTCACGTCTTCTATGCCCCGCGCTGTAGCGGATGGAAGCTCAAGTCATTGGAATCACAGCAACTAATTGAGCTGCTTGGAGATTTTTGGTGCCCCATGCCGGAGTCGAACCAGCACTTCTTTCGAAACTCGATTTTGAGTCGAGCGCGTCTACCAATTCCGCCAATGGGGCAACGGGGTACTGACGAGGCGGCTGTCTAGCATGTGAGCGGCGGGGCGCGCAAGCCGGGTCGGCAGATATTGCGAGTGTTTCCGCAGGGTTGCGGCTTGGCCCATGGCGTGGGTGGACGCCATGGGCTTTTTGCCGTTTGAGGCTCAGTGAGCCATGGCCGGGCCTTTGCTGGTGGAGCCGGACTTTTGCAGGGTGATCGCGAGGATCGCGGCAAGCAGGCAGAAAGCGCCGGCGACGAAGAAGGCGGGGAGGTAGGTGTTGAGCTCCGTGCGGGTGAGGCCGGCGCCATAGGCGGCGGTGGCCGCACCCAGCTGATGGCCGGCGAAGACCCAGCCGAAGACGAGGCCGGCCTTTTCGCGGCCGAAGCGGTCGGCGGCGATCTTGACGGTCGGCGGCACGGTGGCGATCCAGTCGAGGCCATAGAAGACGGCGAAGATCGACAGGCCGTAGAAGGTGAAGTCGCTGAAGGGCAGGTAGACCAGCGACAGGCCGCGCAGGCCATAATACCAGAAGAGCAGCCAGCGATTGTCGAAACGGTCGGAGAGCCAGCCGGAGCCGATCGTGCCGAAGAAATCGAAGATGCCCATGACCGCGAGCACGCTGGCGGCCGCGACAGGCACGATGCCGAAATCGCCGCAGAGGGTGACGAAATGCGTCTGGATCAGCCCGTTGGTCGATAGGCCGCAGATGAAGAAGGTGGCAAAGAGGATCCAGAAAGTGGATGTGGTGGAAACCTCCCGCAGAATGGCGATCGGCGAGGCAAGCGCGGCCTTCAGGTCCTTGGTGGCGGCCGGCGGCGGCGTGATGTGGATCTCGCCGACCAGCGGCAGGTTGACGTCCGAGGGGCGGTCGCGCATCAGGAGCAGCACGACGAGGGCGGCAACGACGATCATGCCGCAGACGAAGAGCACGGTGGTGCGCCAGCCATAGCGCGTCGTCAGCTCCGCCATCAGCGGCAGGAAGACGAGCTGCCCCGTGGCCGAGCTTGCCGAGAGCATGCCGATGACGAGGCCGCGATGCTTGGTGAACCAGCGGGTCGAGACGGTTGCGGCGAGCACCATGGCGGTGAGGCCGGTGCCAAAGCCGATGATGATGCCCCAGCAGAGCAGCAGCTGCCAGACTTGCGTCATGAAGAGCGAGCCGATGAAGCCGACGCCGATGGTCGCCAGCGCGAAGACGATGACCTTGCGCACGCCGAAATGGTTCATGAAGGCGGCGGCAAAGGGACCCATCAGGCCGAACAGCACGAGGCGGACGGCAAGCGCCGACGAAATGGAGGAGGTGCTCCAGCCGAACTCGTCCTCCAGCGGCTTGATGAGCACGCCGGGCGCGCCCATGGCGCCGGCCGTGACCAGCATGGTGAGGAAAGTGGCGGCGACGACGACCCATCCGTAATGGATGTTGCGCCGGGCGAGCGTCGAGGCAAGGGCAGTGGAAACCATGAGGTGCGTTCCAATCAGGTTGCGTGTCTTGGCGGCTGGACCGGGAGGCTTACGAGCGCTCGATCGCGGACGGCCTGGGGACCACATCCGCTTATAGCGTCCCGCCGTTCTCCCGGCTTGAACGTTTGTGTAAAGGCATTTACATGATTGCTATCATATTTGTTGCGTATTGATGATGGTCATCATATAAATTGTCAATACAGTTTTCTTGATGCTCTGATGGAGTTTTTTGATGAGAGTGAGCCGCGAGAAATTCGCCGAGAATCGCGAGAAGATCCTTGCCGTGGCGGGCGAGCTCTTTCGCGAGAAGGGTTTCGACGGCATCGGCGTCGCAGAGATCATGAAGGCGGCCGGGCTCACGCATGGCGGCTTCTACGGCCATTTCGATTCGAAGGACGAGCTTGCCTGCGAGGCGAGCAAGGCGCTGGTGGCCCGCTCGCTGGAGCGCTGGAAGCAGGTGGCTGCAAGCTCGCCCGAACAGCCGCTGGAAGCGCTGCTTGCCCATTATCTCTCGCATCGCAATGTCATCGAGCACGCGACAGGCTGCGTCTTTGCGGCGCTGACGCAGGAGGTCAGCCGCCATGGCCCCAAGATGCAATCCACCTTCACCGGCGGCCTGATAGGGCTGGTCGAAGTGCTGGAAGAGATCGTTCCCGGCGAGACGCCGGAGGAGCGCCGGCGCAAGGCGTTTGCCAGCCTTTCGGCCATGGTGGGCGCCGTCATTCTGGCGCGGGCGATGGACAATTCTGAGCTATCGCAAGAGTTTCTGTCGGCGACCCGGCAGGAGCTTTCGCCGCCGCCGGGTGAAAGCAACGGCTGAGCTTGCCTAGTCGCGGAAGGCGAGCAGCCCGTTCGCCTCGACGACCTCCCTGAATTTGCCATCGGGTGCGGCCGCCAGCAGCTCCGCGCGAAGTGCGGCTTCGAAATCGGCGGCCTTGTCGCCCAGTGCCTGCGGCGAGGTCGACGACATCGAGAAGATGCGGCCGACGATCTCTTCGATATCCCTGGTATATTCCGAGACGATGCCGATCCGTTCCAGATTGCGGAAGGGTGAGGCGAGCAGCATGGCTTCATGCGGCGCCCATTCCTTGCTCCGGCGCATCTGCCGCTCCGCGCTGCGCTCGGGCGAATAGGTTTCCATCAGCGGTTCAAGGATGCCGCGCCAGTTCGGCTCCGCCAGAATGCCTTTATCGTGGAAAAGCACGACGGCGCCGCCCGGCTCGATCAGCTTATCGAGGGCCTCAAGCGTCGCCGGCCTGTCCATCCAGTGGAAGGAGCGGCCCATGACGCAGAGATGCAGCCTGCCGATGTCAGGTCCGAGATCGTAGGAAGAGCCTTGGCGGATGGTGATATCGACACCCGCTTGCTTCGCGCCGATCTCGGCTTCGGCAAGCATTTCCGGTTCCGGATCCATGGCGGTGACGGCGGCACCCTGCAGCCGCGCGAAGGCGATGCCAAGCTGGCCGGGGCCGCAGCCGAGATCGAGCACATGATCGCCTGATTTCAGGCCGCTGCGTTCGGCGACGCGGGTAATCAGCTTGTCAGGATAGGGAATGCGATAGCGCAGGTAATAGGCCGCGGTCGATTGAAATCGCCGTGCTTCGAAGGGAACAGTGATCATTGGATATCATCCTCGGGGGGAAGGAACCTCGATCTGTTAAGCCCCAACTATGACCGGTTCGTGAAGTCACTTTTGCGCGATTTGCCGTGGCGTCAATAGGCTTCAGAGGGTGGGAATGCCCCTCACCTAACCCTCTCCCCGCGCGCGGGGAGAGGGGACGACAGAGCAAAAATGCTCGCGTTCACCGTGTGGAAAGGCGTGGATTGGGCAGGAAAAGCTCCCTCTCCCCGCATGTGCGGGGAGAGGGCTGGGGTGAGGGGCCAGGCAGCCAGCCGCAATATCACCAGCCCAACCTGGGCAGCTCCAAAATCCCGGTTCACTTGAACCCAGCAACCCCATGCGGGACATAGGGTGATTCCAGCGTTTCGATTTCTTCCGACGTCAATTTGACTTCCAGAGAGGCGATAGCATCCGTGATGTGGTCGGGCTTGGAAGCGCCGATGATCGGGGCAGTGACGGCGCTTTTCTGCAAGATCCAGGCGGTTGCGACCTGCGCGCGCGGGATGCCGCGTGCCTTGGCGACCGCGCCGACGGCATCGACGATCTTACGGTCGGCTTCGAGTGCCTGGGTGTAAAGCGTTTTACCGAATTCGTCGGACTCCGTGCGGGCTGTCGCCTCGTCCCAGTCACGCGTCAGGCGGCCGCGGGCGAGCGGGCTCCAGGGGATGACGGCGATCTTCTGGTCTTCGCAGAAAGGCAGCATCTCGCGCTCTTCCTCGCGGTAGAGCAGGTTCAGGTGGTCCTGCATGCTGACGAACTCCGTCCAGCCGTTGAGGCGGGAGATATAGATCGCCTTGGCGAACTGCCAGGCATACATGGAGGAAGCGCCGATATAGCGGGCCTTACCGGCCTTGACGACATCATGCAGCGCTTCCAGCGTTTCTTCGATCGGCGTCGTATAATCCCAGCGGTGGATCTGGTAGAGATCGACATAGTCGGTGCCGAGGCGGCGAAGGCTGTTGTCGATCTCGTCAAAGATCGCCTTGCGTGATAGTCCGGCGCCGTTCGGGCCGGGGCGCATGCGATTGAAGACCTTGGTCGCGAGCACGATATCGTCGCGGCGGGCGAAATCCTTGATGGCGCGGCCGACGATCTCCTCCGACGAGCCGTTGGAATAGGTATTGGCCGTATCGAGGAAGTTGATGCCGGCTTCGATCGCCTGGCGCAGCAGCGGACGGCTGTCTTCTTCTTTCAATGACCAAGCGTGCGTGCCCTTGTTGGGATCGCCATAGGTCATGCAACCCAGGCAGATGCGTGAGACTTCAAGGCCGGTCCTGCCGAGCTTTACGTATTCCATCGCTATTCTCCGTCCATTCGATCATTCGCTACAAGGAGGCCCATCGTCAGAAGGGCGATGGGATGGGTGCGTCGCGAAAAGCAAATCGACGGGCAAAGTCGCCGTCGGTCGACGCATGAATTCGTGAAGAGCTTCGAAGTATTCCTCAATAAATAAGGCGATTCGCGCCCGGGGGAAGACGGTGATTTCAAATGTTTCCTTGAACCCCAGAGGCGACAGGTGTTAGCTGCACCGCACCATTTTCTGGAACTGCGCATGAAATTGCCCCCGCGTGATACTTATGAAGCCCTCTATCGCGACTTTCGTTGGGAGATTCCGGCGAAATTCAACATAGGACATGCTGTTTGCGATGCCTGGGCCGAGCACGAGCCCGATCGCGTCTGCCTTCAGCATTTCAATCCCAACGGCAATCACTTTTCCATGACCTATGGTGAGTTGCGCGATCGTTCCGCCTCTTTCGCCAATGCGCTTGTCGCGCTCGGGGTGCGGGCGGGAGATCGGGTGGCGCTGCTGCTGCCCCAGAGTTTTGAGACAGTCGTCGCGCATGTGGCGATCTACAAGATGGGCGCGATCGCGTTGCCGCTGGCCTTGCTGTTCGGCGCCGAGGCGCTGGAATACCGGCTGAGGGCAGCCGGGGCATCGGCCATCGTCACCAACCGGTTCGGCCTCGAACGGCTGCGACCGATCCGGGACCGATTGCCGGAACTGGCGCGGGTGATTAGCATCGATGGCGCCGAAGAGGATGTTGCCGGCTTTGCCGATCTGGTGGCGGCCCATCCGCCTTTGTTTGACGTGGCAGAGACCGGCCCGGATGATCCGGCTTTGATGATCTTCACCTCGGGCACGACCGGGCCGCCTAAGGGCGCGCTGCATGGGCATCGCGTGCTGCCGGGTCATATTCCGGGCATGCAATTCGCCCATGAGGGCTTTCCCAAAGCCGGCGATCGGCTCTGGACGCCGTCGGACTGGGCCTGGGCCGGCGGTCTCCTGAATGCGCTGCTGCCGAGCCTGATGCTCGGCGTTCCCGTCGTTTCCTCCCCGGCGCAGAAATTCGATCCGCACATGGCGTTCCGCATCATGGCCGAGATGGAGGTGCGCAATGCATTCATCCCGCCGACGGCGCTGCGCTTGCTGAAGGCCGTCGACAATCCGCGGGTGCAGTATGATCTCAAGCTGCGCACGATAGGGTCTGCAGGCGAGGCGCTCGGCCGTGAAACCTTCGAATGGGCGCGGTCCGCGCTTGGTGTCAGCGTCAACGAATTCTTCGGCCAGACGGAATGCAATTTCGTGCTCTCCTCCAGCGAGGCGTTCGGCGTCAGCCGCGGCGGGGCGACGGGCAAGCCCGCCCCCGGCCATCGTGTCGCGATCGTCGATGCTGATGGCCATGAGGTTCCCGTGGGCGAGACGGGGCAGATCGCGATCAGTCGGCCCGATCCGGTGATGTTCCTCGGCTACTGGCAGAACGAGGCGGCGACGGAGGCAAAATTTGCCAATGACTGGCTGCTGACGGGCGATATCGGCCGGCAGGATGCAGATGGCTATATTTCCTTCGTCGGCCGCGACGACGATGTTATCACCTCGTCGGGCTATCGCATCGGCCCGAGCGAGATCGAGGATTGCCTCGGCGGCCATCCGGCCGTGCAGCTTGCCGCGGCGGTGGGAAAGCCGGACGCGGTCAGAACGGAAATCGTCAAGGCCTATGTCGTGCTCGTGCCCGGTCGTGGGCCGAGTGACAAACTGGCGGCCGAAATCCGCGAATGGGTGAAGACCCGGCTTTCCATGCACGAATATCCGCGCGAGATCGAATTTGTCGATGCTCTGCCGCTGACGACCTCGGGCAAGGTGATCCGCCGCCTGCTGCGCGAGCGGGCGATCGCCGAGGTCAGCGCTTCGTAAGCGACAGGATCTTTTCGCGCAGCAGCTTCGCCATGTTGCGGGTGCTGCGATACATATGGAGCTGCGTGGTAACCTGGCGGACGTCGCGGTCGCCGTTCGGCGTCAGGCCGATGATGAGCGTGCCCATCTCTTCACGCTCGTGCCAGAAGCGGCTCATGATTGGATGATCCGGCACGGCGCAGGAATCGGAGCGAACGACGTTGGCATCGTCCAGATGCCATTCCGTCAGCTCGCCCATCAGCAGCTTGCCCGGCGAAAAGCGGGCATAGGCCTCGTCATAGGCAGTTTTCCAGGTATAGGCCTCACCGCTCATAATGAGTACGATCATCGAGGCGATAGCCTTGCCGTCGAGATCGATGGTGTGGATGCGCACCGCGTCGATGGCTGCGAGGTTGGAAATCGCCTCGCGGGCGAAGGCGGCATGGTGACGATCGGTGACCAGCGCCGAGCGCTTCTTGCCCTTCCAGCCGCTTGCTTCCAGCGCCAGGAATTCTTCCATGCGCCCATGAATATCGCGGGGCTGGCGCGCGACGCTGTAGGTGACTTCGCCCAGGCTTTCCAGCAGCCGCCACTGCCGGCGCATTTCCCGCAAGTGCGCGTTGGAAATCGTCCGCTTGAGATAGGTAAGCGCGTCGTCATTGCTCTGGAGCATCGGACGCTGGAATGGGTTGGCGACGGCGATCGGCAGGTTCCGGCCGATGGCGATGACCTTGGCCATCTGGACGAAATGACCGTTGAGACGAACATCCGGCAATACGAGCGTGCTCGGCAGATGCAGCTCCGGCCGGGAGAGCGCCTCGAGGAGGTTGTCGAGCGTTTCGCCGGCATCCTCGGCGTCGAGCAAGGGTGTGCCGAGTGGGCCAAACGAGTTCGACCAGACCCGGATAATGGACGGCCCTATTGCAAAGCCCGGTTTGTCGACCGTGAAGGGCATCAGCAGACGGATGCGGCTGCGCGTGCTGCTGTTGTCGCGCATCAGCGCCAGCCGCACCTGCCGATCCTCAAGGCGGGGCATGGCGGGCGCGAGGAAGCGGCCGGAGAAGAAGACGTTCGGCTCCATGGCACGGTTGGACAGGAAGTCCAGCTCATCCTGCAGCTCGTAGCCGAGCTTGCCGGGATAGAGGCAGAATTCGCGGCCGGTGCGGCCGACCTCGACGCGAGCCTCGGCTTTCGGCGCTTCGAAATGCAGCGCTGCGAGCGTATGCGTCAGGGCGTTCACTTGGCTGTCGGTGGTTTCGGTATAGGGTGGACGTGCCATGATCAGAGGGCCCTCGTTGCCGATGGCGCTGCAGGACGCCGGATAAGGGCGAATAGGGTGATGCCGAGCGCACGGCGCACGGCGATGTGCAGGAGCAGGGCTTCGATCGCCATGGCGACCGCTCCGGCAATCGCCGCTCCTTCGATGCCGAGATGCGGGATGAGCGCAACGTTCAGGCCGACGTTGGCAATGAGCGCCACAGCATAGAGATAGACGCAGAGCATCTGCTTGTCCGCCATGGTCAGGAGCACTTCAGCAGGGCCGACGAGCGCTCTTGCGAGAATGCCGGCAAGCAGGATCGCCATCACGATCTGGCCCTCGGTGAAGGCCGCGCCGAACAGTGAAAGCAGGAGTTGCCCTGCCGCCAGCACCACGAGGCCGAGGGCAAGCGCCGGAAAGAAGGACCAGCGCGTCGCTTCGGTCGCGAAGGCTGCGAGCTTGCCGCGATCGCCCTCAGCCAGGATGGCGGCAAAACGCGGCCCGATGGCTGCCCTGACGGCGAAGGAGACAAAGAGCACCAGGGCCATCGTTTTTGCCGCCGCGAAATAGACGGCGACTTCATCCGGATCGAGGAAAATGCCGACGACGATGACGTCCGAATTGGTGAGCAGGTAGCCCACGCCTTCGACCAGGAAAATCGGCAGGGCGACGGCTGTCCAAGCGCTGAATTCAGTCGTTTTCGGGCCGCTTGGATAATGGCGGCGCAGACGGAGCGTCACCGCAAGATATTGCAGCAGGACGCTGGTGAAGGCGCCAGAAAGCGCCGCCGCCATGGCGGTAACGGCATCGCGTGGCGCGCCGGCGAGGATGGCGGTCACCATGAAGAGCAGGATCAGCGTCGGACGAATGAGGAAGGTCGGGCTGAGAGCCATGATTGGCCAGTGTTTGGCGCGGGCCGTACCGTCCAGAACGTCTCCAAGCGCGATCATCGGCACGGCAATCAGACCGAGGAAAACCGGCATGACGTAATAATGTTCGACCATGCCGCGGAAGGCGAAGAGCAGCAGCGCGCCGATCAGTGCCAGACTGCCCGAAACGGCGACCACGAACAGGCGTGCCGTGGCATTCAAGCCACGAATGGCATCATGATTGCCGTTGGCATCGTATTGGGGCAGGAAGCGGATGATGGCGGTCGGGAAGCCGAGGCAGGCGAGATTGCCGAACAGGATCATCAGCACCCAGACGAAGACGAAGATGCCGTATTCGAACCGCCCCATCAGGCGGGCCAGGATGATCTGCGAGAGAAAGGCGAGGGCGGCGCCTGCAACGCGGATCGTGAAGGCGATCAGCGCCATGCGCTGTGAAACTGCCTTTTCGTCCCGGCCGGTAAGCATAGCGGCGACTTTGCGCAGATACGGCGATAGCGCGGCCCGCAATGCGGACGGCAACATTCTTTCCGCTGTTTGAAAGACCGCCATGATCGATACGCAATACTTTAAGTATGATCCCAAACTCGCGTTAGTCTTGGCAGAGGAGAGTTAAGAATCGGTTCTTTCGATAGTTAAATGTCAGGGGTCATGCATGCGGTCGGTTGTCTGTCGGGTGAGTGCAGAAGCAACCGTTGGCTGCGAGGAGTTCATGCCCGCTCCACTCGGAGAGCCGTCGCAGGAAACGGGTGGCGGAGGTTTGGTCGGCATGTAGAATCCAGGGTCTATTGGAGGAGGATTTCATGCTCACACTTCACGATTATTTGCCGTCGCAGAATGGCTGGAAGGCCAGGGTTCTGTTCGGATTGCTCGATATTCCCTATCAGACCCGCCTGGTATCCATTTTCGAGGGGGAGGGGCGCACGGACGCCTTTTTCGATCTCAATCCGGCAGGAGGCATCCCCGTTCTCGAACTGGAGGATGGGCGAACGATTGCGGAATCGAACGCTATTCTCACCTATGTTGCTGAAGGCACGCGGTTTCTTCCGGCGGATCGCTATCGACATGCCAAGGTCATGCAATGGCTGTTTTTCGAGCAGTATCATGTCGAACCGGTCATCGGTACGCTGCGCTTCTGGACGCTCACGGGACGGCTCGAGCTCAATGCCGTTTTGGCGGAGGCCAAGCGCGCGGGCAGCCTTCGTACGCTTGCAGCGCTCGAGCGCGGGTTGAAGAACACGCCGTTCCTTGTTGGTGAGGAGTTCTCGATCGCGGATATCGCGGTTTACGCCTATGCCCATAGGGCGGCGGATTGCGGCTTGGATCTTGCCGACTACCCCGCGCTTAGGGCCTGGTTCGATCGGGTGCTTGACGTCATTGGACCGGGCTACCCGGTGCATCTCTACAATGAGGATCCGCATTCCGCTGTCTGAACGCGGTGGGCG
Source organism: Rhizobium sp. AG207R (assembly GCF_027109195.1). Lineage (NCBI taxonomy): Bacteria > Pseudomonadati > Pseudomonadota > Alphaproteobacteria > Hyphomicrobiales > Rhizobiaceae > Rhizobium > Rhizobium sp. AG207R. The sequence goes on along the minus strand of NZ_JAEPVT010000003.1, from coordinate 26,075 downwards.
TGCTGAAATGGTTGTCGGCGGCGCCTATCGGCGAATTGTTGTAGTCCCTGATCGTTGCAAACAAAAATGCCGCCCGAAGGCGGCATTTTTGCTCATTGCTGTCGGTTTGCGAGGCTCAGACCACTTCGCTGCTTTCGAAGGCGCCGTGGCAGTGCTTGTACTTCTTGCCGGAGCCGCAGGGGCAGGCCTCGTTGCGGCCGACGCGGCCCCAGGTTGCCGGGTTGCGCGGATCGCGATTTTCCGGTGCCACAGCGCTCTCACTTGCAAGCGTGAATGGTGAGAATTCGTCTTCGCCCGTTGTCGCGTCGATATGACGGGCCTGCATCGGCGGCGTCTCCGGCTCGGCCGGCTGCTGCACCAGTTCGACGCGCGAAAGCTGCGCGGTCACGGCCTGGCGCAGATTGTTCAACAGTGCTTGGAACAGCTCGAAAGCTTCGGCCTTGTATTCCTGCAGCGGATCGCGCTGGGCGTAGCCGCGGAAGCCGATGACCGAGCGCAGATGATCGAGGTTGACGATGTGCTCGCGCCACAGATTGTCCAGCGTCTGCAGCACGATGGAGCGCTCGACATAGGTCATGATCTCAGGGCCGAAGCGTTCAGCCTTTTCGGCCGCAGCCTTTTCAGCCGCTTCCGTCAGGCGCGCACGGATGTCGTCTTCGCCGATGCCTTCTTCCTTGACCCAGTCATGAATGGGCAGGTCGAGATCGAAGAAGTTGGCGACAGCCGTCTTCAGGCCGTCGGCATCCCACTGTTCGGCATAGGCGCGCTCTGGAATATGTCTGGCGACGAGATCTTCGATGACATCGTGGCGCATGTCGCCGACGAATTCGGAGAGGTCCTTGGATTCCATCAGCTCGACACGCTGGTCGAAGATGACCTTGCGCTGATCGTTCAATACGTCGTCGTACTTCAGAACGTTCTTGCGGATGTCGAAGTTGCGGGCCTCGACCTTCTTCTGGGCGCGTTCAACCGCCTTGTTGATCCAGGGGTGGACGATCGCTTCGCCTTCCTTGAGGCCGAGCTTCTGCAGCATGCCATCCATGCGGTCGGAACCGAAGATGCGCATCAGGTCGTCCTGGAGCGACAGGTAGAATTTCGAGCGGCCCGGGTCGCCCTGGCGGCCGGAACGGCCACGCAGCTGGTTGTCGATACGGCGGCTTTCATGGCGCTCGGAGGCGATGACGTAGAGGCCGCCGGCAGCGATCGATTTCTGCTTGAGTTCCTTGATCTCTTCGGCAATGCGGGCAATGGCCGCGTCGCGCTCCGGACCGGGTTCCATTTCGTGCAGGTCGCGCTCGACTCGCATTTCGAGGTTGCCGCCGAGCTGGATGTCGGTGCCGCGGCCGGCCATGTTGGTGGCGATCGTCACTGCGCCCGGAACGCCGGCCTGGGCGACGATGTAGGCTTCCTGCTCGTGGTAGCGCGCGTTCAGAACCTGGAAATTGGAGAAGCCGCGCTTGCGCATAAGGTCGGCGAGAAGTTCGGACTTCTCAATCGACGTCGTGCCGACCAGCACCGGCTGGCCGCGCTTGTGAGCGTCGAGGATCTCATTGATGATGGCGTTATACTTCTCGGCGTGCGTGCGATAGACCTCGTCGTCCTCGTCGATACGCTGGATCGGCAGGTTGGTCGGCACTTCGATCACGTCGAGACCGTAGATGTTGCCGAATTCCTCTGCTTCCGTCGATGCCGTACCGGTCATGCCGGCGAGCTTTTCGTACATGCGGAAGTAGTTCTGGAAGGTGATCTGCGCCAGGGTCTGGTTTTCCGGCTGGATCTGCACATGCTCCTTGGCTTCCAGCGCCTGATGCTGGCCGTCCGAATAACGGCGGCCTGGCATCATGCGGCCGGTGAATTCGTCGATGATGACGACTTCACCGTTGCGCACGATATAGTCCTTGTCGCGCTGGAACAGCTTGTGCGCCTTGAGCGCGTTGTTGATGTGGTGGACGATCGCGACATTCTCGACGTCGTAGAGCGATTCACCCTTCAAGAGGCCGGCTTCGCGCAGCATGTTTTCCAGCTTCTCGGTGCCTTCTTCGGAGAAGTTGGCCGAGCGCTGCTTTTCATCGATTTCATAGTCTTCCTTCGCCAGGCGGGGAATGAAGGCGTCGATGGTGATATAGAGATCGGAGCGGTCGTCGAGCGGACCGGAGATGATCAGCGGCGTGCGCGCTTCGTCGACCAGGATCGAGTCCACTTCGTCGACGATCGCGAAGCTATGGCCGCGCTGAACCATCTGAGCGCGCTCATATTTCATATTGTCGCGCAGATAGTCGAAGCCGAGCTCGTTGTTGGTGGCGTAGGTGATGTCGCAGGCATAGGCGTCATGGCGCTGTTCATCCGACAGGCCGTGGACGATGACGCCCGTCGTCAGGCCGAGGAAGCTGTACAGGCGGCCCATGGTGCCGCTGTCGCGCTGCGCCAGGTAATCGTTGACGGTAACGACATGGACGCCCTTGCCGGCCAGCGCGTTCAGATAGACCGGGAGGGTGGCAACCAGAGTTTTACCTTCACCGGTCTTCATCTCAGCGATGGCATTGGAATGAAGGATCATGCCGCCGATGAGCTGCACGTCAAAGGGTCGCATGCCAAGAACACGGCGCGACGCTTCACGAGCGACCGCGAAGGCCGGCACGAGGATATCGTCCAGCGTCTTGCCGTCCGCGAGCTGCTGGCGGAACTCAACCGTCTTGGCGGCCAGAGCTTCATCGGACAGCGCACGCATCTCCGGCTCGAGCGCGTTGATTGCGGCTACTTTCGGCTGGAACGATTTAACCCGACGGTCGTTGGACGAGCCGAACAACTTGCGGGCAATTCCACCTAGGCTGACCATGTGACTGGTCCTTTCTGAGATTTCATCCTGCCGTTTCCTGCTTGATCCATTCCCGAAAAAAACGGGAGTATAGCACAAAACGGCCGGAAACTGTTCTGGACGCGAGGTTGCGTGACAGATAAGAGGGGGGTCGATTGATGTCAACGGGATTTGGCCGATACAGAAAGGCCACATTCTCCTGCTGAAGGCTTTTTCACGCCGGATTCACATCTGTCGAGCCGGTCGAGATCACCGAAGGGTTATTTTATGTTGAAGTATAACAAGCTTGCTGCGGTTGCTTTCGCAACAATCGTTACCTTCCAGGCTCCGGTCTTCGCGGCCGATGCCAAGGACCCCGTTGTCGCCAAGGTCGGCGATGTCGAAATCCATCAATCCGAACTCGATCTGGCAATCGCCAATCTCGATCCGCAGCTCGGCCAGCTTCCGGATGACCAGAAGAAGGTCGCAGCACTCTCGGCTTCGGTCGATGTGAAGCTTTTGTCGCAGAAGGCCGCTGCCGAGAAGCTCGATCAGACGCCGGACTTCCAGGCTCACATGGCCTATCTGCGCGACCGCGAGCTGCACAATGCCTATTTCAAGGCTCACGTCGCCGACGCCATCAAGGATGATGAAGTCAAGGCTCGTTACGACAAGGAAGTCGCAGCCCTGCCGAAGCAGGAAGAGGTTCATGCCCGCCACATTCTCGTGAAAACCGAGGATGAAGCCAAGGCGATCATCAAGGAACTCGATGCCGGCAAGGATTTCGCCGCACTTGCCAAGGAAAAGTCGACGGATCCAAACAAGGCTGACGGCGGCGATCTCGGCTATTTCGGCCATGGCCGCATGGTCAAGGAATTCGAGGACGCGGCTTTCGCGCTTCCGGTCGGAACCTACACGAAGACCCCGGTTAAGACCGATTTCGGCTGGCACATCATCAAGGTTGAAGACAAGCGCAATGCTCCTCCTCCGCCGTTCGACCAGGTCAAGGACCAGGTTCGTCAGCTCGTCATGCGCGACAAGTATCTTGAACTCCTGAACAAGGCCAAGCAGGATACCAAGGTCGTCATCAACGATCCGGCGCTCAGCAAGGCTTATGACGACGCGCAGAAGCAGCAGGATGCAGCACCGGCCGACGATGCAGTTGCGCCTGCCGACGGTGCGGCAGCGCCCGACGCTCAGCCGCAGCAGTAATTGACAGCAGTCAAACAATCAGGGCCCGGATTTTCCGGGCCCTTCACTGGAGCCGGATGATTTTAGGTCGATACGACCTAAAATCTGAATCCGCTCCAGAATTAAAAAGCAGAGCATGATGTAATCCGAAAACCGCCTACACTTTTCGGCATCATGCTCGTCCAGGTGGGTCTCATGTCCGGTTCCGTTTCTCCGCTCGCTCCCAAAACCTTTGTATCCATGCCCGCCCTTCGCGGTGTGCGCATGACCACGGCCTCCGCCGGCATCAAGTACAAGAACCGGACCGACGTCCTGCTGATGGTCTTCGACAAGCCGGCCGCCGTAGCGGGCGTCTTCACCCGCTCGAAGTGCCCTTCGGCTCCGGTCGATTTCTGCCGGAAGAACCTGGCGCACGGCAGCGCGCGCGCCGTCGTCGTCAATTCCGGCAATGCCAATGCCTTCACCGGCCTCAAGGGACGCCAGGCGACGGAACTGACCGCCAAGTCCGCGGCGGCTGCCGTCGGTTGCGGTGAAAACGAAGTTTATCTCGCCTCCACCGGTGTCATCGGTGAGCCGCTTGACGCCAGCAAGTTCGCCGGTGTGCTCGATACGATGGCGAAGGATGCGACAAGCGATTTCTGGTTCGAGGCCGCCAAGGCGATCATGACCACGGATACCTATCCGAAGGTCGCGACCCGCACCGCCGAGATCGGCGGCGTCAAGGTCACGATCAACGGTATTGCCAAGGGCGCCGGCATGATCGCACCCGATATGGCGACGATGCTCTCTTTCGTCGTCACCGATGCCGATATTTCTTCTGCCGTGCTGCAGACGCTGCTGTCCGAAGGCGTCGGCCCGAGCTTCAATTCGATGACGGTCGATAGCGATACCTCGACCTCCGATACTTTGATGCTGTTCGCCACCGGCACTGCCGCGGCTGATGGTCAGGCGCATATCGATCGCGCCGACGATCCGAAGCTTATCGGTTTCCGGGCGGCACTTAACGAGCTGCTGAAGGATCTTGCCATCCAGGTCGTTCGCGACGGCGAAGGCGCGACCAAGATGCTCGAAATTACGGTGACGGGCGCCGAAAACGACGCGGCTGCCAAGCGCATCGCGCTTTCGATCGCCAATTCGCCGTTGGTCAAGACCGCCGCCGCCGGCGAAGACGCCAATTGGGGCCGCGTCGTCATGGCTGTCGGCAAGGCGGGCGAAATGGCGGATCGCGACAAGCTCGCCATCTGGTTCGGCGATGTCCGCGTCGCAGTCAACGGTGAGCGTGACGCTTCCTATTCGGAAGAAGCCGCCTCTAATGTCATGAAGCAGCAGGATATTCCCGTGAAGGTCGATCTTGGCCTCGGCAATGGCCGCGCAACGGTCTGGACCTGCGACCTTACCAAGGAATATGTTGCCATCAATGGCGACTACCGGAGCTGATACCTAGCTGATGCATGCGCAGTCCACGATAAACAAGCTGCCCTTGGTGCGCAGGCTGGAAGCCGTCGGTTTCCGGGCCTGGCCCGCCTCGTCGGTGCAATATGATGGCAGCTGGCAAATCCGGCTGACGGCGGGTCATCCGTCGAAGCGGCTGAATTCTGTCGTGCCGCTCGATCCCTCCGATCATCGCGATCTCGAGATCCGGCTGGCAAAAGCGCAGCGCAAGTTCGAAGCCTATGGCAGGCCTATGGTCGTGCGCGAGACGCCGCTCGCCTCGCCGAAGCTCATCGATCTCCTACGGGAGCGCGGCTGGACGTGTTTCGACGAGACGATCGTCATGACCGCCAATCTCGTCGATCTCGAATTGCCTGATATGCTGGATCATCTGCCGAGCCACGATGTCGGCCGCTTTGTCGATGCGAGCCTCATCGTTGATGAGGCTGATCCGGCTCTGAAGCCGGCATTGGCCGAGGTGGTGAGCGGCATCAAGCCGCCATCGGGCCTCTTTGTCATCGAAAATGATGATGCCGGACCGGTGGCGACAACGCTTTGCGTGCAGGACAACGATCTTGCCGGCGTCATGTCGGTTGCCGTCTCGCAGCAGCATCGGCGCAAGGGCCTCGGAGCCGAGATCCTGACTTCGGCGCTTCGCTGGGCCCGGATGCGCAGCGCCAAGACCGCCTGGTTGCAGGTCAGCGCCGACAATGCTCCGGCTTTGGCGCTCTACGTTCGTTTCGGTTTCCGCGAAGCCTATCGTTATTGCTATTGGCGACCGCCGGAGGCTGCATGAACGAGGCTGGCCGAAAGATCGTTCTCGTGGCCGCCTGCGCGCTCATCGACGCTGACGGCCGTATCCTTCTGGCGCAGCGCCCCGAGGGAAAATCGCTCGCCGGCCTCTGGGAGTTTCCCGGCGGCAAGGTCGAGTCTGGCGAGACGCCGGAGGAGACCTTGGTGCGCGAGCTTCAGGAAGAGCTTGGCATCCAGACGAAAATCGCCTGTCTCGCGCCGCTGACCTTCGCCAGCCATACTTACGAAACCTTCCATCTGCTGATGCCGCTTTATATCTGCCGGCGTTACGAAGGAATCCCGCATGGCCGGGAAGGGCAGGCGATCAAATGGGTACGGCCGCAGGCCCTGCGCGACTATCCGATGCCGCCGGCCGATGAGCCGCTGATCCCGTTCCTGCAGGATCTGCTTTAGCTTTTTACGGCAAGGGCTGAGGCAGCGCCGGTATCGGGCGGTGTCGCGCCCCCCGTGTCTAGATATCTCTGAATTTGAAACTTGATTTTGCAAGCTGATCAAGTTGGGAGACGCCGGGCTCTCGAGGGGACGCATCCGTCTTCGGCATTTTGCGGAGCAAATCCGTCAGCATGTCAGATTGCCTGTCACATTCGCGGCGAATTGCCTCCAAATGTTCGAGCATCAGTCCAAGGGCAAAAATCACGGCGCCGTTAAAAGCGTAGGAAAGGGCGCCTATCAGCCCCGCCGCTACGCCCGCTGCACTTCCACTAAACAACGTCGCAATCCCGAACAGGATCGCAATACCAATCACCAAACCGCCAACCGCCTTGAGCAAACCTGCCATGTGTAAATTCACGCAACCCAGGATAACAAAATGTAGCTTGGCGATATATCATGGCGCGCAAGTGTCAATCTCTATTATTTGATGTATCGATGAAATTTTCGTCCAGTGCGTGCCTCTCCGGACCGAATTTGATGTCCCGTCGTGGGGCGGATCTTTTTTGGGTTCACGCAGTGACGGTTTGAAATGCGTCAAGGTAATACGTCGCAAATATGGTTAACGAGAATTAGCCATTTAATATCAGCCTGATAATGCGAATCATGCACTGTCCCGGAATTTTACGTCTCATTAATTTGCATGTGGATATTAAGGGATCGTTTATGACCTTCTGGCATTCAATTCTCTCAATCAAGCGGTTGTTGGGTGCGTTAGAGAAGGCTTGACATAATGGACGACGATTTCTGGAAAGCTGTTCAGGAAAAAGAGCAGTCCTATTCCACGTCGCGCAGAACGGGCGCGTTGAATATCGCTTTGCTGTTCGGTACGGCGGCGGTCGCGCTTTCGCTTATTCTGACCCCGATGCTATCAGACAAATCCAAGTCACGCGTGCTTGCAAGCGCGCCGGATATTGACAATATTACCACGGGTTCGATCCCGCAGACGGAAAACGGCAAGCGGTATACGATCCGCCGTAGTGTTCTGCAGCAGGAGCCGGGTTCGGTTTGTATCGTCCAGGGTTATGGTGCCGACAGCGGCTGCCAATAGAGCAATTCCAGGAAAAGTGCGTAGCGGTTTCCCATCGGAATTGCGTAGAAACAAAAAGATAGAGCGTTTTTGCGACTTAAAGAAGCACAAACGCTCTGGCGCGTGAGCATAGCCTGCCGGATGCCATGACGAGCATCGGATTCATCAGTTGTCCAATGCTTGGAGCTTCGAGCTTATGCGTTCCGTTCGGCGTATTTTCACCGATAAGACCGGTGCCACGGTCATTGAATATGGCCTCATCGCAGCCTTGATGTCGGCTGCGATCATCAGCGGTGTCGGCGCCTTCGGAGGCAGCCTCTCAAGCACATTCAACCTCCTGTCCAATACGATACAGAATTCGGCGGCGTCCCAGAACTGACGCGACCGCCTATTGCTTGAGCTTGTGTTCCTCGACCTTGAGCGCATCGGCCAACCGCGCCTTGGCCGAACCAGGCCGCAGCGGCTTCTGCTGGCTTTCGTGCGGCGTCCAGCCTGAGACGTAGATGATGGAGAATGTCGCCCTGATCCGCCCGTCCGGATCGGAATAGCGTTCGGCGTAAAGCTCGGCCGCACGCAGGAAGAAGGCACGCGTCAGCGGTTTGCGGCTGCGGTCGACCAGCGGATTGGTCATGCCCATGGCCCGCAGATCGCGCATCAGGGCAAAGAGATTGTCGTAGCGCACCGTATAGGTTTCGGCGTCGATGACGGGCAGGGTAAAGCCGGCACGCTGCAGGAGGCCACCGACATCGCGGACATCGGCAAAGGGGATGACGCGCGGGCTTGCACCCCCCGTCAGTTCGATTTCGGTCGCGAGCAGCACGTCGCGCAATTCCTGCAGGGTTCCAGAGCCGGGGATCGCCGCCAGGAAAAGACCATCCGCCTTCAGCGCGCGGCGGATCTGAATGAAGACGCCGGGCGTGTCGTTTGTGACATGCAGGCTAAGCGGCGAAAGCACGAGATTGACCGATTCCGGCTCCAGCGGCAGTTCTTCCGGCGGCGCTTCGATAAGGGTCTCGCCGGGAGCGGCAAAACCCATTTCGCTTTCGATCCTTTTCAAATGGCTGATCTTGCCGGTTGCCAGAGCCAGGTGCGCAGCTACGCCGGTCGTGCCATGCAGCTCGACGGCTTCGTCGAAATGGCGTTCGGTGACGCCAAGCCGCTCCGCCAGTTCGCCGGCGGCAATGTCGAGCAGGAATGCCGCTTTCGGGTCGCCTTGTCTCAAGGCCCGGCGCTTGCGGGCTGCAAGCAGCGATTGGTCGAACACGATTTCCATGGTGGTTTCCTGCACTATCATCAATTCGGCGGCGCGTGCCGGGCACGCGCGTTTTCTCTTGCGCAATTCCGGACGGAAAACCGCTATACACTTTTCCCGGAATTGCTAGTGTCAATCATATGGGGATGATGGGACGCGAAATCACCTTGTCTATGCTGGGCGCCGGGCTGAAAAGACCCTGGATGGCTCTTGCCGATCTGGTCTATCCGCCGGCCTGCCCGGGTTGTGGCGTTTCCGTGGGCGCGCATCGCGGTCTTTGTGCGGCATGCTGGTCGGGCGTTCGCTTCATCGAGCGGCCCTATTGCGAGGTGCTCGGCAGTCCGTTTTCCCATGATCTTGGTGCCGGCATCCTCAGCGCAGAGGCGATTGCCGATCCGCCCGTCTTCGACCGCCTGCGCTCCGCCGCCGTTCACGACGGCATCGTCCGGGATCTCGTTCTGAGCCTGAAGTATCGCGATCGCACCGATCTCGCGCCGATGATGGCCGGCTGGATGCTGCGTGCCAGCGACGGCACGATTGCGGATTGCGATGCGATCATTCCGGTGCCACTGCACCGGGCGCGGCTGTTTGCGCGCAAATACAATCAGGCTGCCGAGCTTGCTCGCCACATTGCCCGTCTTTCAGGCAAACCGTTGCTCGCTGCAACGCTTCTGCGCGTCAAACGCACGAGCCAGCAGGTGGGTCTCGGGGCGAAGGCGCGACAGGACAATGTGCGCGGCGCTTTCGCCGTCTCCGAGCATCGGGCGGCCGATATATTCGGGCGGCGCATCGTTCTGGTCGATGATGTCTATACCACGGGCGCCACGGTTGCCGCGGCCACGCGCGCACTGAAGAAAGCAGGTGCGGCCGATGTCACGGTTTTGACCTTTGCAAGGGTCGTCCGCCATCTTATATGACAATCGATATAGGCTTTTCCGGAGTGGATCATGGCATCCGTCGTCATCTATACGCGTGAATTCTGCGGCTATTGCGCCCGTGCGAAATCTCTGCTCGAATCCAAAGGCGTCGATTATGTCGAGCACAACGCCACCTATTCGCCCGAACTGCGGCAGGAGATGATCGCGAAGTCGAACGGCGCCGCGACCTTCCCGCAGATCTTCATCAATGGTGAGCATGTCGGCGGTTGCGACGACATCCATGCGCTCGACCGGGCCGGCAAGCTCGATCCGATGCTGGCTGCCTGACCTGTCTTTACGAGGGAGAAACCGATGAGCTTCAAGGCTGCCGCCGTCCAGATGTGTTCCGGTGTCGATCCGATGAAGAACGCGGCTGATATGGCGCGCCTGGTGCGCGATGCCGCTTCGCAGGGTGCTGTCTATGTGCAAACGCCGGAGATGACCGGCGCGGTGCAGAAGGATCGTCCGGGCCTGCGCGCTGTGCTGCGTGACGAGCCGAACGATATCATCGTCAAGACGGCGTCCGGACTGGCAGAAGAGCTCGGCATATACCTGCATATCGGTTCGACCGCCATTGCGCTCGATGACGGCAAGATCGCCAATCGCGGCTTCCTCTTCGGTCCCGACGGCAAGCTCATCAATCGCTACGACAAGATCCATATGTTCGACGTCGATCTTGACAATGGCGAGAGCTGGCGCGAAAGCGCCGTCTATCGGCCGGGGTCGGAGGCGCGCATCGCATCGCTGCCGTTCGCCGAACTCGGCTTTTCCATCTGCTACGATGTGCGCTTTCCGCAGCTCTTCCGCGCCCAGGCCGTTGCTGGCGCCGAGGTGATGACGGTACCTGCCGCCTTCACAAAGCAGACCGGCGAGGCGCATTGGGAAATTCTGCTGCGCGCCCGCGCCATCGAAAACGGCATGTTCGTCATTGCCGCCGCGCAGGCCGGCAAGCATGAGGACGGCCGTGAGACTTTCGGCCATTCGATGATCATCGATCCCTGGGGCAAGGTGTTGGCATCCGCCGGTGGCACGGGCGAGGCCGTGGTCATCGCCGAGATCGATATCGCTGCCGTCAAATCAGCCCATGACAAGATACCGAACCTGAAGAATGCGCGCGAATTTTCGCTGGAGAAGATCGCGACGCCGGCGGCTGGAGGCGTCGCTGCTTGATCCGCTATTCGCTTACCTGTGACAATGCCCATGAGTTCGAGGGCTGGTTTTCCGAAAGTGCCGATTTCGACCGCCAGGTCGCAAGCGGTTTTCTCACCTGTCCGGTCTGCAATTCGGCTGCGATCTCCAAGCAGCTGATGGCGCCGTCGGTTTCGACCGCGCGCAAGAAGGACGAGATGCAGACGCTTGCCATGGATGCCGCCCGCAAGGAGGCGATGGCCAAGCTCAAGGAAGCCGTTGACGCCATCAAGGCCAATGCCGAGGATGTCGGGGCGAAATTCCCTGAGGAGGCCCGCAAGATTCATTACGGCGAAGCGGATGCGCGTGGGATCATCGGCAAGGCGACGCCTGATGAGGCGCAGGCCCTCGTCGAGGAGGGTATCGAGATCGCAGCCATTCCCGTGTTGCCAGACGATATCAACTGATGCCGGCGACCGGCAGCAAACATCTCGCCATGTATAATTTCGGGCTGCATGTCGCGGCCTACGAGAGTCCTGAGGTTGAGGGATTTCGGCTGCGCGAGGCGGCGAATTTCGAGGCTGCTGCCCGGGCTGATGGCTTTATCGGTCGATCCGGTTATTCCGGCGAGCCGGGCGTTCCCTGTTGGGGTCAACAGGTCTTTCCGCGTTTCATCAAGGGCAGCGGCTTTCAGACGGCGCCATCGTCACTGTCGCTCTGGGCCGATATCGAATCGCTGATGGCATTCACCTACAGCGGCGTGCATGCCGACGCCCTGAAAGGCGCGCGACACTGGAACCTCAGGCAGAGCTGGCCGCCGCTTGTCCTTTGGTGGGTGGATCACGGGACTATTCCGGAATGGAGGGATGGCGTCGAGCGCCTGGAACATTTGCACGATCATGGTGCCGGCCCGGCTGCCTTCTCGTTCAAGCAGCCCTATGGGCCTGCTGGCCGGCCTCAGGAGATCGATCGCCTTCGCATTAAAGAGATCGTTGCTCGCAACGCCGTGGGCCAGAGCGAGTTGCTGGCACACGTGCTGACATTGAAGGTCTGAGGCGGATTCGCAGATGCACGATCAGCCCAAGTTCGCTCGCTTCGCGAGAAGCATGTAGTTGACGTCCATATCCTTCGAGAGGTTCCAGCGGTCCTGCAGCAGCGAATAGAAGACGCCTGTGCGGGCAATGATATCGAGGCCGCTTGCGGCAAGCGGCTTTTCGATTTCCTCCGGGCGGACCAGCTTTTCATACTGGTGGGTGCCGCGAGGCAGCCAGCGAAGCACGTTTTCGGCGGCGAAGATGGCGAGGGCTGCTGCTTTCATGGTGCGGTTGATGGTCGCAACGAACATCAAGCCGCCGGGACGCACCATTTTTGCGCAGGTCGACAGGAAGAATTCGACGTCGGCGACATGCTCGACCACTTCCATGTTCAGCACGATATCGAAGGTTTCGCCGGCTTCGGCCAGCTGCTCGGCGGTGACGGCACGGTAGTCGACGGGAACGGCGGAGGCTTTCGCGTGCGTCGAGGCGATGCCGATGTTCTTTTCCGAGGGATCGGCGCCGATGACGGTGGCGCCCATGCGCGCTACCGGTTCCGACAGCAGACCGCCGCCGCAGCCGATGTCGAGCACGCGAAGGCCCTCAAGCGGTCGGCTGTTCTTCGGATCGCGGTCGAAATTCTCGCAGGCGCGGTCGCGGATATATGCCAGACGGACCGGATTGAACTTGTGAAGCGGTTTGAACTTGCCGGTCGGGCTCCACCACTCAGCCGCCATGGCGGAAAAACGGTCCACTTCGCTCTGGTCGATCGTGCTCTTTGCCGTTTCGCTCATGGCTCACTCCATCATTTGCGTCGTTCTGCGGTTCGCACGACTGCAAGCAATAATTCTACCTGAAGGGTGAAGTCGGACGATCGATGCGCGATGTCAAGGGCCTGCGGCCTTCGATCAGCTGTGGGGTATCTCGATTGCGCGATGCGAATTGCGGTGCGGAGGTTGACATGGCGGTATCTTATGGCCGATCAATCGCCGGGTTGTGAAATGGACTTTCGGAACCGGGATCGATTGCGATCGACTGGCCTGTAGAGGAGCTCCTCATGAGACCACTCCGTCTCGCGACGGTCGTCGCCATGTGCTGGTTTGCGGCCAGCCATGCATGCGCCGGGGACGGCAAGGGGTTTCGCCTGACGATCGACGGAGTCAGCGTCGGCATCAATCCCGGCGATACGCTCGAAGTCACCATGAAGGACGGTCGCAAGGTCCCGGTGGAGCTGCAGCGCAGCGAGACGGTGACCTTCACCGGCGGCAAATTCTCCTTCGATCATGATGGCAAGTTCACGGTTGCAAAGACGGATCTCGGCGACGGCGTGCAGCAATATGCGCTGATGACGCCGATCGGCACGGGCATCATCGTGCAGGTCTATAAGGGGCTCAACCCTTCCAGCTATACCGATGTCGTACTCCAGCAGATGGTGCAGGAGAGCATCAATGGCGGCGCGAAGATCAGCAAGCGAGCGACCCAGCGCACATTGCCGAGCGGTACCGTGCTGAAGGGCGTGAAGGCAGAGACGACCACCGACGACGACGTCATGGAATATGAGATTGTCGCGACCGGCCGGCCGGAAGGCGGCGTGCTTGTCGCCACCTTCCTCAACAAAGAAAATATCCCCAAGGAAGGGGGCATTCTCGACAAGCTCTGGTCGACCTTAAAAGTGGATTTTTAGAGTAAACTTTTCGTCGCCTCTGGCGTCCGATGCTATTGCGCCTGCCCGACAAACTCGCTAAGAGACGGCCCCATTGAGATCACGCTTTTCCGGCTACCGAACCGGAAGGGCGATTTTGCATGTCGGGCTTTCCGCATTCGGCCGCCCGGCGCAGGGTACTGGTAGAGGCACATGGCACGCATCGTGATGAAATTCGGCGGGACCTCCGTCGCGGATCTGGACCGTATCAAGAACGTCGCACGCCATGTGAAACGCGAGGTCGATGCCGGTCACGAAGTGGCAGTCGTCGTTTCCGCCATGTCCGGCAAGACCAACGAACTGGTCGGCTGGGTCCAGAACATGCCGAAAGTCTCCGGCGCCAATCATTCGATCTATGATGCGCGCGAATATGACGCCGTCGTGGCTTCGGGCGAGCAGGTCACCTCCGGTCTGCTGGCGATTGCGCTGCAGGCCATGGGCATCAACGCCCGTTCGTGGCAGGGTTGGCAGATTCCCATCCGCACCGACAATGCGCATGGTGCGGCCCGCATTCTCGACATCGACGGCGAAGACATGATCCGCCGCATGAAGGAAGGGCAGGTCGCCGTCGTCGCCGGGTTCCAGGGTCTCGGTCCCGACAATCGCGTCGCGACGCTCGGCCGCGGCGGTTCCGACACGTCGGCCGTTGCGATCGCGGCCGCCGTGAAGGCCGATCGCTGCGATATCTACACGGATGTCGATGGCGTCTACACGACCGACCCGCGCATCGAGCCGAAGGCGCGCCGCCTCAAGAAGATCGCCTTCGAGGAAATGCTCGAAATGGCGTCTCTCGGTGCAAAGGTGCTGCAGGTGCGCTCGGTCGAGCTCGCCATGGTATTCAAGGTCCGCACTTTCGTGCGCTCTTCTTTCGAGGATCCCGATGCTCCGGGCATGGGCGATCTGCTTAACCCGCCCGGAACGCTGATTTGTGACGAGGAAGAAATCGTGGAACAGGAAGTAGTCACCGGCATTGCCTATGCCAAGGATGAGGCTCAGATCTCGCTGCGTCGTCTTGCCGACCGACCGGGTGTTTCCGCCGCGATCTTCGGGCCGCTGGCCGAAAACCACATCAATGTCGACATGATCGTCCAGAACATTTCCGAAGACGGCTCCAAGACCGATATGACCTTCACGGTCCCCTCGGGCGACGTCGAGAAGGCGCTGCGCGTTCTTGGCGAAAACAAGGAAAAGATCGGCTACGACGTCGTCCAGAGCGAATCAGGTCTGGTCAAGGTTTCGGTCATCGGCATCGGCATGCGCTCGCATGCAGGCGTAGCTGCGACCGCTTTCAGGGCACTTGCCGAAAAAGGCATCAACATCAAGGCCATTACGACGTCAGAAATCAAGATTTCCATCCTGATCGACGGTCCTTATGCAGAACTCGCAGTCAGGACTTTGCATTCCTGCTACGGTCTGGATAAGAGTTGAGTCACGACTGCTGACGACGGACCGTGACGGAGGTGAGTTTCGGCCGGCCCTGACGTGGGCAAGACGGGCATGACATCTTGATTCGGGAGCTAGTGGCGCAATGAGAGACCTATCCGGCGGTCCACGCGTTCTGCTCAAGCGGCTACGCGAATTGATGGCGGAGCCGCTGGAGCCGCAGGAGCGCCTTGACCGGATCGTCCGCCAGATTGCCAGCAATATGGTTGCCGAGGTTTGCTCGGTCTATGTGCTGCGCGCCGACGGCGTCCTTGAACTTTATGCCACCGAGGGTCTGAATAAAGAGGCCGTCCACCTTTCGCAATTGAAGATGGGGCAAGGCCTGGTCGGCACGATTGCTGCATCCGCCCAGCCGCTCAATCTTTCCGATGCACAATCGCATCCGGCCTTCCGCTACCTGCCGGAAACCGGCGAAGAGATCTATCATTCCTTCCTCGGCGTGCCGATCCTGCGCACCGGCCGTTCGCTCGGCGTTCTCGTCGTCCAGAACAAGGCGAGCCGCAATTATCGCGAGGAAGAGCTGGAGGCGCTCGAAACGACGGCCATGGTGCTGGCTGAGATGATCGCAACCGGCGAGCTGAAGAAGATCACCAAGCCTGGCCTGGAACTCGATCTCACTCGCTCCGTTACGATCGATGGCGACAGCTACAATGAAGGCATCGGCCTCGGCTATGTCGTGCTGCACGAGCCGCGCATCGTCGTCACCAATCTCTTGAACGAGGATGCCGACAAGGAAATCGGCCGCCTCGCTGAAGCCCTCGGTTCGCTGCGTATTTCGATCGACGACATGCTGTCGCGCCGTGACGTGTCCATGGAAGGCGAGCATCGCGAGGTGCTTGAGACCTACCGCATGTTCGCGCACGACCAGGGCTGGGTGCGCAAGCTCGAGGAAGCCGTCCGCAACGGCCTGACCGCTGAAGCCGCCGTCGAAAAGGTGCAGAGCGACACAAAGGCGCGCATGATGCGCCTGACCGATCCCTATCTGCGCGAACGCATGCACGATTTCGAGGATCTGGCAAACCGGCTTTTGCGGCAGCTCATCGGACATTCAGGCCGTACCAGCGCCGAAGGCTTCCCGAACGATGCGGTCATTTTCGCGCGTGCGATGGGCGCGGCTGAACTGCTCGATTATCCCCGCGCCAATATTCGCGGCCTGGTGCTGGAAGAGGGCGCTGTCACAAGCCACGTCGTCATCGTGGCACGCGCCATGGGCATTCCGGTCGTCGGACAGGCGGTAGGTGTCGTTGCGCTGGCCGAAAACGGCGATCCGGTCATCATCGACGGCGACGGTGGTCATGTACACCTGCGGCCGATGGCTGATCATCAGCGCTCCTATGAAGAGAAGGTCCGATTCCGTGCCCGTCGGCAGGAGCAGTTCCGTGCGTTGCGCTCCGTCGAGCCGGTCACCAAGGACGGGCAGCGCATTTCGCTGCTGATGAATGCCGGTCTGCTGGTAGACCTGCCGCAACTTGCGGAATCCGGAGCCGAGGGTATCGGCCTGTTCCGCACCGAACTGCAGTTCATGATCGCCTCGACCATGCCGAAGGCGGATGAGCAAGAAGTCTTCTATCGCAATGTCATGAAGCAGGCGGGTGGCCGCGTTGTCACTTTCCGCACGCTCGATATCGGCGGCGACAAGGTCGTTCCTTATTTCCGGGCGCATGAGGAAGAAAACCCCGCGCTCGGCTGGCGCGCCATCCGCCTCTCGCTCGATCGTCCAGGCCTGTTGCGCACGCAGCTCAGGGCTATGCTCAGGGCGGCAGCCGACAGCGAATTGAAGATGATGGTGCCGATGGTCACGGAAGTCTCCGAGATCCGAGCCGTGCGTGAACTCCTGCAAAAGGAAGTGCAGCACCTCTCGCGCTTCGGGCACGGCCTGCCGCGCAAGCTGCAGTTCGGCGCAATGCTCGAGGTGCCCGCGCTACTGTGGCAGCTGGACGAGCTGATGGCGGAGGTCGATTTCGTCTCGGTCGGCTCCAACGACCTGTTCCAGTTCTCGATGGCGGTCGATCGCGGCAATGCCCGCGTTTCGGATCGCTTCGATCCGCTCGAGCGGCCGTTTCTGCGTATCCTGCGCGATATTGTGCGGGCTGGCGAACGCAACAAGACGCCGGTAACGCTTTGCGGCGAACTGGCGGGCAAGACGATTTCGGCCATGGCCCTGCTCGGCATCGGTTTCCGCTCGGTTTCGATGTCGCCGGCCTCGATCGGGCCGGTCAAAGCAATGCTGCTCGGGCTTGACCTCAAGGCCTTGTCCGAAGTCATGGAAGCCGCACTCGATGACAAGCAGCCGACGAGTTCCATGCGGGATATCCTTGTGCGCTTTGCCGAGAGCCACAATATTCCGCTTTAGCGCGCGATCCTGAAAAGCACGAAGCGGTTTGCAGGCGGGATCATGCGCATCACAACATCAAAGCAGAGATAATAAGAAGAATTGGAGTAGAGGGTGGCGAAGCTCCCTGTTGAAAAGATGCGCGAATTGGAACGCCGTTTCGGCGAGATCGAGGCGCGCATGTCCGCCGGCCCGGCCGCAGATGTCTATGTGAAGCTTGCTTCCGAATATTCCGAGCTGCAGCCGGTCGTGACCAAAATCCGCGATTACGAGCGCGCCCTTGCCGAGGCTGCCGATCTCGAAACCATGCTCTCCGATAAATCCGTCGATCGCGATATGCGCGATCTTGCCGAAATGGAGCTGCCCGAGGTTAAGGAGCGGATCGAGACGCTGGAAAAGGCGATCCAGATCGAGCTTCTGCCGAAGGATGCCGCCGACGAGAAGAGCGCGATCCTGGAAATCCGCGCCGGCACCGGCGGCTCCGAAGCGGCCCTCTTTGCTGGCGATCTATTCCGCATGTATGAGCGTTTTGCCGCCAGCAATGGCTGGAAGGTGGAAGTGCTTTCGGCGAGCGAGGGCGAAGCGGGTGGTTTCAAGGAAATCATCGCCACCATCAGCGGCAAGGGCGTGTTTTCCCGATTGAAGTTCGAATCCGGCGTTCACCGCGTGCAGCGTGTGCCGGAAACCGAGGCGAGCGGGCGTATTCATACTTCTGCGGCGACCGTCGCCGTGCTGCCGGAAGCCGAAGAAATCGATATCGAGATCCGGCCTGAGGATATCCGTATCGACACCATGCGCTCTTCCGGCGCCGGTGGTCAGCACGTCAACACGACCGACTCGGCCGTGCGCATCACCCATCTTCCCTCGGGTATCGTTGTCACGAGCTCGGAAAAGTCGCAGCATCAGAACCGCGCCAAAGCTATGCAGGTCCTGCGGTCTCGCCTGTTCGACATGGAGCGCCAGCGGGCCGACAGCGAGCGTTCCGCCGACCGCAAGAGCCAGGTCGGCTCCGGCGATCGGTCCGAGCGCATCCGCACCTATAATTTCCCGCAGGGGCGCGTCACCGATCACCGCATCAACCTGACGCTCTACAAGCTCGACCGGATGATGGTGGGCGAGATCGACGAGGTGGTCGATGCGCTGCTGGCGGATTATCAGGCGAGCCAGCTCGCCCAGCTCGGCGAACAGGCATGAGTGGCGGGCAGGGGCCGACCGCATCCGAGCTCCTGCAGGAGGCGCGCGCCCGATTTGCCGGGGCCGATCTCGACGATCCCGCCACGGAAGCACGCATTCTTGTCGGCGGCCTTCTGCATCTTTCTGCGACCGGCCTCGTGACGCACGGTTCCGAGCCCGTATCTGAGGATGATGTGGTGATGATACGCGCGGCGATCGCTCGCCGGCTTAATCATGAGCCGGTCTATCGCATTCTCGGCGAACGGGAGTTCTATGGTCTCTCGCTGCGGCTTTCGGCTGCGACGCTCGAACCGCGGCCCGATACCGAAATTCTCGTCGATACGATGCTGCCACATGTCAGGCGTCTTGAATCCCAGATCGGCAATATCCATATACTGGACATCGGAACGGGAACCGGGGCCATTTGCCTGGCCCTGCTTCATGAATGCCCTAAAGCAATGGGCGTTGGTTCCGATATTTCCAGCGAAGCGCTGGAAACCGCTCGCGGGAACGCGGAGCGAAATGGCCTGGCGGCGCGGTTCAGAACTGTGCAAGGGAGCTGGTTTGAAGCCATCCACGAACGTTTTCACGTGATTGTCTCAAATCCGCCCTATATTGCGTCTAGTGTCGTTTCCACTCTCGCTCCAGAAGTAAAGGGTTTCGATCCTCCCACGGCCCTTGATGGGGGCCTTGATGGGCTGGATGCATACAGGGCGATCGCAAAGGATGCGGCTCGATTTCTATATCAGAACGGTATGATTGGTGTGGAGATCGGCTACGATCAGCGTGAAACGGTGACTTCGGTTTTTGAAGGAGCAGGATTTTCCCTTGTCGAGGCGGTTCGGGACTACGGCCAGAACGACCGGGTTCTTGTGTTTGAATTTCAACATTAACGTGACATTTTGCAGCGGATTTGTGGAACCCCGTTGTTATCGCAAAGAAAAAGCTTGGATTTCCTGAGGAAGCAATATAGGTTGCGCTCACGCGTTGGGCGGCTGGGAATGAACGAGACGATTCGCTCATCTTGGACAGCCTCGGGGATCCGCTCTCTGATAAGAGTGTCAAAGGTTGAAGATAACCCAATGCGTGATCAGTTAATCTGACGTAGTCGAGCGGCAGACGAGCGCTAAAGCGCAGTTTGCTTGCGGCACGCAGGCCCCGGTTCGGAAGTATCCGACCCGCGGCGGCAGGTGCCGTGTATAATTTTATCCCAACGAAGAGAATTCAGGTGAAGGATCTATGAGGCCAGGACAGCAAAACAAGCGCGGTCGGGGGCGTGGTAATAACAACAACGGCGGCGGCGGAAATAACAACAACAATTTCAACCGCAAGGGCTCGAACCCGCTGACCAGGACTTACGACAGCTCCGGTCCCGATGTGAAAATCCGCGGAACCGCACAGCACATCGCCGAGAAGTACGCGGCCTTGGCTCGCGATGCTCAAAGCTCCGGCGACCGCGTCATGGCGGAAAACTACCTGCAGCATGCCGAGCACTACAATCGGATCATTGCCAGCGCCCAGGCGCAGATGCAGGAGCGCTACCAGCGCGACGATCATCACAATTACAATGACCGCGATAATGCCGAGCGCGATATCGACGATATCGATGCGCAGGAGATCGACGATCAGCCGCAGATGGCTCAGCCCCACGGTCGCCAGCAGCAGGCTGCTCCAGCGGTTGCTGCCGCTCCGGCCAGCGAGCCCGAGGTCATCAATGGCACCGGTCCGCAGCCGGTGATCGAAGGGATTCCGGCCGAAGTGGCGATCGAAGAGGAAACTCCGGCCGTGGCCGCCACCGAGCGCCAGCCGCGCCGCCGCAGTGCCGGCGGTAACCGCCCGCGCCGCCAGCCGCGCCGCAGCGCTGCCGGTGGCGACGGTGAGGGCGAAGCCGCTTCGGGCGAAGCTCCGGCCTTGGCGGACGCAACCTCTGAATAAGACTTCTGCGCCTTCTGGCGCAGGTGGTCACAATATTGAAACGGCAACGGCAGTGCTGTGGGCACCACCGTTGCCGTTTTGCTATGGGCGGAATGGTCATCAGGTCGCGAGAGGAAAGATTCGATGTCCACCGACGGTCGAAGCCGGGGTTGAGCTGGATGAGGCGGCCAATAAGTCGGCGGGCTGTGGTGACAAATCTCGCGCTTTTTTCGCGTTTTATACCCTTTAAACTCTCCAGATATCCTCCCATATTTCCTCCAGTTGTCTTGCCGCAAATCTCAATGGCGGAAAGGCGGGGCCTGCCTCTAGAGGGGGCTCAATCTCAATCATCGGTCTGTGCCGGGTCCGGGCAGAGCGATTCATGGAGGTCTCATATGAATATTGAAAAATACTCCGAGCGGGTACGCGGTTTTCTGCAATCCGCCCAAACCAATGCGCTTGCACAGGGTAATCAGCAGTTCACGCCCGAGCACGTTCTCAAGGTGCTTCTGGACGACGACCAGGGCATGGCCGCCTCGTTGATTGAACGTGCCGGTGGCGACGCCAAGGCTGCCCGCATTGCCAATGATGCCGCACTTGCAAAGCTGCCGAAGGTTTCCGGCGGTGACGGCCAGGTCTATCTCTCACAGCCGCTCGCCAAGGTTTTCACGACCGCAGAAGATGCGGCCAAGAAGGCGGGCGATAGTTTCGTCACTGTCGAGCGTCTTTTGCAGGCGCTGGCGATCGAGCCCACGGCGTCGACCTCGGCAACCCTGAAAAATGCAGGCGTCACGCCCGTCGCCCTCAATCAGGTCATCAATGATATCCGCAAGGGCCGCACGGCTGACTCCGCCAATGCGGAGCAGGGCTTCGATTCGCTGAAGAAATATGCTCGCGATCTCACCGCCGAGGCCCGCGAAGGCAAGCTCGACCCGGTGATCGGCCGTGACGACGAAATTCGTCGCACCATCCAGGTCCTGTCTCGCCGCACCAAGAACAATCCTGTGCTCATTGGTGAGCCCGGCGTCGGCAAGACGGCGATCGTCGAAGGCTTGGCGCTGCGTATCGTCAATGGCGACGTACCGGAATCGCTGAAGGACAAGAAGCTGATGGCGCTCGACATGGGCGCGCTGATTGCCGGTGCGAAATTCCGCGGCGAGTTCGAAGAGCGGCTGAAGGCCGTGCTCAACGAAGTGCAGTCGGAAAACGGCGAGATCATTCTCTTCATCGATGAAATGCACACCCTGGTCGGTGCCGGCAAGGCCGATGGCGCGATGGATGCATCCAACCTGCTGAAACCGGCCCTTGCGCGCGGCGAACTTCACTGCGTCGGCGCGACCACGCTCGATGAATACCGCAAGCATGTCGAGAAGGATCTGGCGCTTGCCCGTCGCTTCCAGCCTGTCATGGTTGAGGAACCGACGGTCGAAGACACAATCTCGATCCTGCGTGGCTTGAAGGAAAAATATGAGCAGCATCACAAGGTGCGCATCGCCGATGCCGCTCTGGTGGCTGCTGCAACCCTGTCGAACCGCTACATCACCGATCGCTTCCTGCCGGACAAGGCCATCGACCTGATGGACGAGGCAGCGGCGCGTCTGCGTATGCAGGTGGATTCCAAGCCGGAAGAGCTCGATGAACTCGATCGCCGCATCATCCAGCTGAAGATCGAGCGTGAGGCGCTGAAGAAGGAAACCGACCAGTCTTCCGCCGACCGGCTGAAGCGGCTGGAGGGCGATCTTGCGTCGCTGGAAGAGGAAGCCGATGCGCTGACCGCGCGCTGGCAGGCCGAAAAGCAGAAGCTCGGTCTTGCCGCCGATCTCAAGAAGCAGCTCGACGATGCCCGCAACGAACTCGCCATTGCCCAGCGCAAGGGTGAATTCCAGCGCGCCGGCGAGCTTGCCTATGGCGTGATCCCCAATCTTGAGAAGGAATTGCACGCCGCGGAAGAGCAGGATAGTGCCCGCGATTCCATGGTGCAGGAGGTCGTTACCGCCGACAATATCGCCCAGGTCGTTTCCCGCTGGACCGGGATTCCCGTGGACAAGATGCTGGAAGGCGAGCGCGACAAGCTGCTGCGGATGGAAGACGAGCTGGCAAAATGGGTCGTCGGCCAGGGTGACGCCGTTCAGGCTGTGTCGCGTGCCGTTCGCCGCTCGCGTGCCGGCCTGCAGGATCCGAACCGGCCGATCGGCTCGTTCATCTTCCTCGGTCCGACGGGTGTCGGCAAGACGGAGTTGACGAAGGCGCTTGCTCGCTTCCTCTTCGACGACGAGACGGCAATGGTGCGTATCGACATGTCCGAGTACATGGAGAAGCACTCCGTGGCGCGGTTGATCGGTGCCCCTCCCGGCTATGTCGGCTATGAGGAAGGCGGCGCATTGACCGAAGCCGTCCGCCGCCGGCCCTATCAGGTCGTGCTGTTCGACGAGATCGAGAAGGCGCACCCCGATGTCTTCAACATCCTGCTCCAGGTTCTGGATGACGGACGTTTGACGGACGGACAGGGCCGCACGGTCGATTTCCGCAACACAATGATCATCATGACCTCCAATCTGGGTGCCGAATATCTCACCCAGCTGAAGGACGGCGATGACAGCGATCTGGTGCGCGAGCAGGTAATGGAAGTCGTCCGGTCGCATTTCCGGCCGGAATTCCTGAACCGTATCGACGAGATCATCCTGTTCCATCGCCTGAAGCGCGATGAGATGGGCGCGATCGTAGACATTCAGCTCGAACGTCTGCTGAAGCTGCTGTCGGAACGCAAAATCACGCTCGAACTCGACGACGATGCCCGCCATTGGCTGGCCAACAAGGGCTACGATCCGGTCTACGGTGCGCGGCCGCTGAAGCGGGTGATTCAGAAATATGTCCAGGATCCGCTAGCCGAACAGATCCTGTCCGGGCAGATTCCGGATGGCTCGCTCGTCAAGGTCACCAGCGGTTCGGACCGGCTGTTGTTCCGTCCGCGTCAGGCGGTAAACGAAGCAGCGTAAGCTGGCCGACCGAGTCAACGCAGATGGCGGTCTTCGGGCCGCCATTTTGCTATCGGCCGTAGCGTAGTGTTGATAGCTCAGCATGAAATAGGCCGAGTGGCCGAGGCTACTTGCTGGCGATCTGCTTCGTTTTCTCGTCTGTAAGCAGCGTATCGATGCGCTTGCGCTCTTCCTGGAATTTGGCGAGCGCATCGCCTTCCAGCGATTTGCCGCCGGGAAGGCGGATGCGTAAGGGATCGACCTTCGTGCCGTTGACGATCAGCTCGTAGTGCAGGTGGGGGCCGGTCGCCAGGCCCGTCGAGCCGATAAAGCCGATCACCTGTCCCTGCACCACCTTTGCGCCCGGCACGATGCCTTTGGCGATCGCGCTCTGGTGATTGTAGGAGGAGACGTAGCCATTGGCATGGCGGATCAGTGTCTGATTGCCGAAGCCACCTGAATCCCAACCGGCTTTTTCGACGATGCCGTTGCCGGCAGCGATGATCGGCGTGCCGCGCGGGGCTGACCAGTCAACACCGGTATGCATGCGCGCAAAGCCGAGGATCGGGTGGCGGCGCATGCCGAAGCCGGATTTGAAGACGCCGGTGGGAACGGGATTGCGCAGCAGGAACTGCCGGATGCTCTTGCCATTCTCGTCGAAGTAGTCGATCGAATGATCGGTCGGATCCTCGAAGCGATAGAAGCGGGTGACGTTGTCGCCGAATCTGGCGTTGACGTAGAGCAGTTCGGAATCGGCCGTCGCCTGTCCCTTGTCGTCGGTGACCGAGAAGAAAGCTTCCAGCGAATCCGTCGGTTTCAGCTGCGCCTGGAAATCGACATTGCTCGCAAGCAGCTTGACGATCTGCGCCACCATCTCCTTGGTCATGCCGTAGGAAAGGGCGGCGCGATAGATGCCGTCGTAGACGCTCGGCAGGTCGCGGCCGGCCGCAACAGCTGGCAAGTCGTTGTCGAAGGCCGTGGCGATGGCATCGAGCATCGGCGGTGCACTGCCGGCGACGAATTCGCCGCGGTCGTTCTGCGCGATGGTGAGCAGATGTTTCGTGCCGCGATAGATGCTGGCGCGGATGATTTTCGCCTGCTCACCCTTCTGAAGGATGCCGATGCGCAACACGTCGCCGGCGGAGACATCGGACGAACCGAAGAGCGGCTGGATCTTGGCTGCGACATCGTCCGCGTCAGCCTTCAGATAACCGGATCCGGTCAGCGCCGCGGCAATCGACATGTTTTCGCGGACGGGAATGATGTCGTCGGCAAATTCTTCCGTCTGCGCGGTCACGGCTTCCGGAGCGGAGACCGACATGTTCTCTTCAACGATGCGAGCTGCCAGCCCCGCCGTCAGATCGACGTCGGGATCGTCATTGGCGAAACGGCGCGGGTCGACATAATAGAGCGCCGAAAGCTGGGTATTGCCGTCCGCCAGCACCGAACCGTTGGAACGGACATTCTCTTCGACCTCATCGAGTGACATTGAGCCGGCGAGCTGGAAGGGAATATCCTTGGTGGGAAAGGCAATCGTCTTCAGGCTGACTTCGGATTCGACGTCCGATCCGTAGATGGCGCCGGTCTTGTTGGCGGGCTGCGGTATGTTTTCGTCGGCGGAAAAGATCGCCAGCGGATCGAAGGGGGGGTAGCTTTCGCTGGCGATGCGATTGGTGGCGAGCGCGATCTTCACATGGGCGAAGGGCTGGCGGCGCACCACCTCCTTGTCGCCATCGCGCACAACGGTCGAAACTTCGAGAATATTGCGGTCGGACGGCTTCGAGGCGATCGCGGTGGAAATCAGCCGGCCGCCGCGGGTGACCTGGTCGTCGGTGGCATTATGATTGTCCGATGTCGCGTAGGCTTCCGCGGGGATCGCCAGCTGCTGGCGGCCGTCAAGTGCGGCAAACAAGGCCACGCCCATCAGGATACTCGACGTCAGGCCTGTCAGAAAGGTGCCGGAAAGCCAACGGAGAGACACTTCGCGCCGATCCGGCGCCCGCCGGCCATCGGCCAGGATAGGCGGCTCGTTGCCGAGCGATCGGAGCATCATCTTGTCCGTCATCATGCCGATCGTGATCCGCTTCCTTCATGCGAGCCGCAGGCTGGGGGCGAAGATGTGCATATTTATGACAGGGGTGTCAAATCAACCGGGCGTTTTTTGCGGCGATCCATATGCTGTTTCCCATAAAATGGCAGGCTCGCTGATGAAGATGGGGATGCAGAAAAGCGGTTTTGCGGCTTGTTCCGTCATCGTGCAGGCGGCCCGACGCTTCATCCAGGATATCTGTGGGTGTTTTTGCAGGCTATTTTCGATGACTACAGGGCATCTTCACAAAACTCACATAAGAATCAATTAGTTATTTGTTTTTTGATTTTTTTCAAAATAGGCCTGTTGACTATATCGGGTTGGGGGGTCTATAAGCCCGATCACTGACGAGGGCGGCGGCGCTGCTGGCGACGAAGTCTCTCGCTCTGGTGTTTCCTGGATTGGCTGCGATGCTGATTGGTGGTTCT
>NZ_JAEPVT010000037.1:0-501 GCF_027109195.1 Rhizobium sp. AG207R | reverse complement strand
TGGTGGAGAGATCGGAGGTAGGAAGGAAGCTTGTCGCTCTGAGCCGTTGTTGTTGGTCCTCTTCGAGGGCTTCTGACGGACGGCTGGATTACCGTTGCCTGACCGCGCGGTATCGGATCCAATCTCGAGAAGCTGGTCTTAAAGATAGACTGCAAGCGAGCTGCTCGGCGTAGCTCCAATAAAGCAGGTCTATCGAACACGTCGATGGCATTATTGAAGCGCGATTGTAAAAGGTAATCGCGCTGGCTTGGTTCGGCACACTGCAAAGTGTCCGGATAGTCAGATTTGGAACCCCTTCGAGCGCAAGCGAGGAGGATAGGAATTCCAAATCCAAGCAAATGATGAGCATTGGCAATGAGAACGATCAAGTGTCGTAAGGGCATTTAGTGGATGCCTAGGCATGCACAGGCGATGAAGGACGTGATACGCTGCGAAAAGCCGTGGGGAGCTGCGAATAAGCTTTGATCCATGGATCTCCGAATGGGGCAACCCACCTTAAAT
>NZ_JAEPVT010000036.1:0-548 GCF_027109195.1 Rhizobium sp. AG207R | reverse complement strand
CAGGGCTGCAACATCGTCGATTCCAGCCAGTTCGACGATCTCGATACCGGCAAGTTCTTCATGCGCGTCTCCTTCATCTCCGAGGAAGGGGTGGGGCAGGCAGCGCTCGTCGAAGGCTTCAAGCCGATCGCCGAGAAGTTCGCCATGGATGCCGAGATCCATGACGAGAAGAAGCGCATGAAGGTGCTGTTGATGGTCTCGCGCTTCGGCCATTGCCTGAACGACCTGCTCTATCGCTGGAAGATCGGCGCATTGCCGATCGACATCGTCGGCGTCGTCTCCAACCATTTCGATTACCAGAAGGTGGTCGTCAATCATGACATCCCCTTCCACCACATCAAGGTGACGAAGGACAACAAGCCGCAGGCCGAAGCGCAGCTGCTCGAGATCGTCGAGCAGACCGGCACCGAGCTTGTGGTGCTGGCCCGCTACATGCAGGTTCTGTCGGATGCGCTGTGCCGGAAAATGTCGGGCCGCATCATCAACATCCACCATTCCTTCCTGCCGTCCTTCAAGGGGGCGAATCCCTACAAGCAGGCCTATGAGCG
>NZ_JAEPVT010000035.1:0-672 GCF_027109195.1 Rhizobium sp. AG207R | reverse complement strand
TCAGGCGACAGCAAGCAGGTTGGCATCGGCGCCGATCGCGTAATCTTCCGGGACAAGGATTCGATCACCACCTTCAACAGCGGCCTGACCTACAAGGAAACCAACAATTTCCTGCTCGGCAACAGGATCGAGGTCGGCAGCCGCAAATATACCGTCGGCGATCTCGGTATCTCACATTCACGCCGCATGCTGGGCGGCCTCTGGGTGTTCGATCTCTCTTACAGCCAGGGGCTCAACCTCTTTGACGCTGTTGCTCCGGGCGATGCCGGAGCAGGGAATGCCGATCCCCGCTTTTCCAAGTTCAGGGGCACGATCACCCTGACGCGGCCTTTCGAGGTGGCGGAGCAGCATCTTGAGATCAATTCCATCGTCACCGGGCAATATTCGCCCGACAATCTGTTCGGGGCGGAGCAGATCTCGGTCGGTGGTTATTCCTCCGTGCGCGGCACGCGCGAGACCATGCTTTATGGCAATAACGGCTTCTTCGTCCGCAACGATCTCGTCTGGCGGACGCAGCCTTTTGCCGAGAATGCCGAGCTTGCCAGGATACTCGGAGAGTTGAGGCCCTATGTCGGCCTCGATTACGGGCGGATCGCACGCCAGGCCCGCTACCAGATCGCCGGTGGCGACATGCTCGGCTGGACGGTCGGGGCCAAGCTCGCCGGCGGCAAT
>NZ_JAEPVT010000034.1:0-728 GCF_027109195.1 Rhizobium sp. AG207R | reverse complement strand
GGAAACAGGAAGCCGGACTTGCGCTTGACCGTATTGTCGGGAACCGTGACCCACGGAACATAGGCGATCGGCTGTCCGAACAACTCGAAACGGGCGTGCTCGAGACGAATCGTGTGTGTCACGCCGTTCTGGACGACACGCTGTGCCTTGACCTGCCACAGTGGCGCGCGGCCTTGCTCGGAACAGGCCATGCAAGCGGTATAGACGCCTTTTGTGAGAATCAGCTGATTGCCGCCGACCCGCTCGCCCTTTTCGGCGACCATACGGGTGTTGTCGGGCATTTCGATGCGCAGAGCGTTGACGAAACCGTCGGAGAAGCTGTCGGTGACGTCCATTTTGTCACCGTACATGCGATTGCCGTCCGGGGTGATCAGCTCGACATTGCCGAGAGCCGTCATCCGCCCGGATTTCTGATTATATTCAACCTTCTGGGCGACCATTCTATAGCCGCCATAGTTGATCTGGACCGCACCCGTCGCCGTGACGATCTGCGTATCCTTGTTATAGACCAATTCGTTGGACGAAAGGACTAGCTTAGAGCCTTCCGGCACCTTCACCTTGATAGGGGAGGTCGCAGCGCCGGCGCCGCCATTGTTGGTGTTGGCATTATTATTATTGGCCTGGGCGTAAGCGACGACCGGACTCAAAATATATGCACACGCGGCCGTGCCCGTAACGAGGGCAGCCACATACTTTCTGATACTCTTGCGGTTGCCTGCCGCCACTTA
>NZ_JAEPVT010000033.1:0-866 GCF_027109195.1 Rhizobium sp. AG207R | reverse complement strand
TCAAAACCCTTGTTGATGTCGTCGAGCGGCATGGTGTGGGTGATCATCGGATCGATCTGGATTTTACCTTCCATGTACCAGTCGACGATCTTCGGCACATCGGTGCGGCCACGCGCGCCGCCGAAGGCCGTGCCCATCCAGGTGCGGCCCGTCACCAGCTGGAACGGACGCGTCGAGATCTCCTGGCCGGCGCCGGCCACGCCGATGACGACGGACTTGCCCCAGCCGCGATGGCTGGCTTCGAGCGCCTGGCGCATGACCTTGGTGTTGCCGGTGCAGTCGAAGGTATAGTCGGCCCCGCCGATCTGGTCGGCCCCGCGCTTCGTCATGTTGACGAGGTAGGGCACGATGTCGTCGCCGACCTCCTTCGGATTGACGAAATGCGTCATGCCGAAGCGCTCGCCCCAGGCCTTCTTGTCGTTGTTGAGATCGACGCCGATGATCATGTCGGCACCGGCAAGCCGCAGGCCCTGAATGACATTGAGGCCGATGCCGCCGAGACCGAAGACGATGGCCGTTGCGCCCATCTCCACCTTGGCGGTGTTGATGACTGCACCGATGCCGGTCGTCACACCGCAGCCGATATAGCAGATCTTGTCGAAGGGGGCGTCGGGATTGACCTTGGCGACGGCGATCTCCGGCAGCACGGTATAATTGGCAAAGGTCGAGCAGCCCATATAGTGATGGATCTTGTCCTTGCCGATCGAGAAGCGCGAGGTGCCGTCCGGCATCAGGCCCTGGCCCTGGGTCGCGCGGATCGCGGTGCAGAGATTGGTCTTGCGCGAGAGGCACGACGGGCATTCGCGGCATTCGGGCGTATAGAGCGGAATGACGTGATCGCCTTTCTTCACCGAGGTCACTCCCGG
>NZ_JAEPVT010000032.1:0-913 GCF_027109195.1 Rhizobium sp. AG207R | reverse complement strand
CGAGATTGGATCCGATACCGCGCGGTCAGGCAACGGTAATCCAGCCGTCCGTCAGAAGCCCTCGAAGAGGACCAACAACAACGGCTCAGAGCGACAAGCTTCCTTCCTACCTCCGATCTCTCCACCATATCCGGCCGGCTAGGCCATCCATGGTTTCATAAAGACCGGGCTCGGACGCCTCGAACAACCCTACGGTCGCTCAAAACACCTGGAAGCCTCCAGATCAATCTTCTCTTCACAATGTATGCAGAACACGCATCCAGCCTCAAGGCCGATGCAAAACCTTTATTTCTTCAGAAGACATCGCCGTCAGTCTCGACACCAATCGATTTGGTGGAGCTGAGCGGGATCGAACCGCTGACCCCCTGCTTGCAAAGCAGGTGCTCTCCCAGCTGAGCTACAGCCCCATCAGCTCGATCGCCCCAAACTTCTTCGGGGTTCGGCAACTTCCGCGTCACCGTTCTTTCCCGGCTGCGCCATGCGTAGCCAAACGGCGAAGCATGGTGGGCCCGGGAAGACTTGAACTTCCGACCCCACGCTTATCAAGCGTGTGCTCTAACCAACTGAGCTACGGGCCCATTCTCGTCAAACCGGTCCAGACAGCCATAAACCATCTGGATCGACGCGGTTCTTTGTCTTCTTGAAGAAAGAGAAACGTGGACGGCGAGGCTCGCCATATCATCGGAGCATTACGCTTCCGTGACGTATTGCGTTGCGATCGTGACCTGACTGGTCCGATCTTGTTCTAAAAAGCGGATTTTGCGTGGCCTGGATAGCTTGTCCTTCTCGCTTGCGCTCAAAGGGCATCCAGGCGGGCCATACGGCCACCCTTGCTAAAATCGGCTTCCTTAGAAAGGAGGTGATCCAGCCGCAGGTTCCCCTACGGCTACCTTGTTACGACTTCACCCCAGTC
>NZ_JAEPVT010000031.1:0-1004 GCF_027109195.1 Rhizobium sp. AG207R | reverse complement strand
TCGATGGCGACCCAGGGCAGCGGAATGGCGAAGACCGCGATCCTCAGCAGCAGCGGATAGCGATCCAGTTTCCGGCGAGCCGAGAGCCAGAAGAAGACCGTCATCAGCAGGATGAAGAACATCCCGAGGCCGACCATGATGCGGAATGACCAGAAGAGCGTCGGCACATTCGGAATGGTGTCGCGAGCCGCTTGCGCAATCTGCTCCTCCGTCGCCTGGCGAGGATCGTCGACATAGCGCTTGAGCAGCAGAGCATAACCGAGCTCGTGGCCGATATCCTCGAAGGAGGTGCGCGCAGTGGCAACATCCTGCGAGACTTCGCCGGGCGTTGCCGGCTTGGCTGCGCGGATCTTCATCAGCGCGTCATAAGCCTTGATACCCTCCCGAATATGGTCCTTGGCCTGTTCCTCGAGCTTGTCGATGCCAGGGATTTCCGTCGTCAGCGACCGCGTCCCGATCAGGCCCATGGCCCATGGAATGTGAATGGCATAATGGGTCTCGCGGGCCTCCTGATCTGGGAAGCCGAAGGCGGTGAAGGCGGCTGGCGCCGGTTCGGTCTTCCACATGGCTTCGATTGCCGCGAGCTTCATCTTCTGATGTTCGGTCGTCAGATAGCCGCTTTCATCGCCAAGCACGACGACCGAAAGCGCCGAAGCCAGGCCGAAGGATGCGGCAACCGTCATCGAACGCTTCGCGAGCTCGACGCTGCGGCCCTTCAGGAGATACCAGGCCGAGACACCAAGCACGAAGACCGAGGCGCAGACATAGCCGGCCGAGACGGTGTGCACGAACTTCGCCTGCGCCACCGGATTGAAGACGACATCGAAGAAACTGACGATCTCCATGCGCATGGTCTGCGGGTTGAGCGCCGAGCCGGCCGGGTTCTGCATCCAGCCATTGGCAATCAGGATCCACAGCGCCGAGAAGTTCGATCCCAGCGCCACCGCCCAGGTCGCGACCAGGTGGCCAACCTTCGACAGCTTGTCCCAGCCGAAAAAGAACAG
>NZ_JAEPVT010000030.1:0-1013 GCF_027109195.1 Rhizobium sp. AG207R | reverse complement strand
CGAGATTGGATCCGATACCGCGCGGTCAGGCAACGGTAATCCAGCCGTCCGTCAGAAGCCCTCGAAGAGGACCAACAACAACGGCTCAGAGCGACAAGCTTCCTTCCTACCTCCGATCTCTCCACCACATCCGGCCGGCTAGGCCATCCATGGTTTCATAAAGACCGGGCTCGGACGCCTCGAACAACCCTACGGTCGCCCAAAACACCTGGAAGCCTCCAGATCAATCTTCTCTTCACAATGTATGCAGAACACGCATCCAGCCCCAAGGCCGATGCAAAACCTTTATTTCTCCAGAAGACAAACTTCGTTACGTCCAGCCACACAGGCCAGAGGCCTGTCGCCGATCTCCCCTCGATATATCGTAGGGCGGCGGCCCGTCCGGAGCGCAGCGCCAAAGGCGCGACAGCGTCAGGACAAAACAATGGTGGAGCTGAGCGGGATCGAACCGCTGACCCCCTGCTTGCAAAGCAGGTGCTCTCCCAGCTGAGCTACAGCCCCATCCAGCTCGACACCCGATGGATCACTCCATCGGCTCGGCAACAAACCGCATCAATTCCGTCCCGGCTCTACCCAAGCCATAGCCCAAAAGGGCGAAGGCTGGTGGGCCCGGGAAGACTTGAACTTCCGACCCCACGCTTATCAAGCGTGTGCTCTAACCAACTGAGCTACGGGCCCATTCTCGTCAAACCGGTCCAGACAGCCATAAACCATCCGGATCGACGCGGTTCTTTGTCTTCTTGAAGAAAGAGAAACGTGGACGGCGAGGCTCGCCATATCATCGGAGCATTACGCTTCCGTGACGTATTGCGTTGCGATCGTAGCCTGACTGGCTCGATCTTGTTCTAAAAAGCGGATTTTGCGTGGCCTGGATAGCTTGTCCTTTTCGCTTGCGCTCAAAGGGCATCCAGGCGGGCCATACGGCCACCCTTGCTAAAATCGGCTTCCTTAGAAAGGAGGTGATCCAGCCGCAGGTTCCCCTACGGCTACCTTGTTACGACTTCACCCCAGTC